>CALRMO020000175.1:0-5438 GCA_943369235.1 Sphingomonas paucimobilis | reverse complement strand
TATCGATAAGCTAACATTAGCAACCGCGGTGATTTCAATTTTGAGTGCTGGTGTTCAACGAGCGCGAACTGGGGATGTCGCCCTTTGCGTTGGCTAGGGACTGATTATTCGGCGGGGTGGGGATGTCGCGTAAGAATGTCGACGTTTGCGTATACCTGTCATCCGCGCTTTGCGTTTGCGGTTCCACATCATCACGCCTGTGACAACGAACATGCAAGTAGCAATGCCCGCCATAAATATGGCAATCCTGCCCCACCAACCAAATGCCTGACCGCTGTGCAAAGGGAACACCCAGGCATTTATTACGTCGCCAGTCGAGGCATCGCTGATAGCGGTAACCGACCGGACCTCGCCATCATAGCCTACAATGGCCGACGCCTCCGGTCCTATTGTATCGTCGAGATTAGCCATGCGGATATTCCAGACACCCAGGTCAGGATGCCACGATATTGCCTGAACTTTGCTCCCGACCCGTTTTTCGGCAAGTGCTATTGCGGTATCAACGGACACAGCCTGTTGGTAAACCCGCTCTGGCAAGTTGGGAATTTTCTCCAGTGGCCCTGCCGTCGGTGACGAGACCAGACTGATCGTTGATCGCCATTCGTCGGGCCAGTTGAAGGCCAAGCCGGTTATTGCGAGCGTCAAGGTAACCGGCAACAGCCATAAGCCAATCGCACGATGCAGATCAAAGGTGCGGCGATGGCTGCCCTTTTTCCAACGGATTGAAAAACTTTGCGTCCACTTGCGGGCGCCTGGAAACGACAGAGCAGCAGAAACAACGTGATCGATTATCCAAAGGAGGGCAATCAGCCCCAGGAACCAGGCCATCCACGGGCCCATCAAAAGGTCCATGTGCAGCTGGTATATAAACTGGGCTAGCCGTCGCCGGTCGACACCAGGCTCGCCGAATTGCCGGGATCCGAGCACGTTAGAGGTATAAGGGTCGACATAGGTCTGCAAGAAATCGGCATCAACCAGCGGCGGATCGTCCGATTTGCGCTCGGACGCAATAAACGCGGTGGCGCTTTCTGTCGGGCTTTCCGGCATCACGAAAAAATCGACCCTTTTTCCTGCAAACCGGGTTTCCAGAGCATCAACCATCGATTGTACCGGCATATACTGTCCGGTTGGTTCAACGAGGCGAATGTCGGGATTAAGTGCCCGGTCGATTTCGTGAAGGAAAACGACGAACGAACCCGTGGCCGCCATCAGGAACAGCCAAAGCGCTGCGAACAATCCGAACCAGCGGTGCCACAACACGAATGATGGCCGGACTGTCACCGCGATTTCTAAAAATCAGCGCTCAGCGTCATGCGCACTGTACGCGGGCCACCATTTTGCGCCGTGAAGTCAGTCGACTGGAAATAATCCTTGTCGAACAGGTTCGTTACATTGATGCGCGCTGCCACGGCCGTATTCGCGACATTAAAACGGTATCGCGCGCCAAAGTCAAAGATCGTATAAGAAGGAATGAAGCGTTCGTTCGTAATATCGTAAGCCTGATTTGACGAATAGCGCATATTGGCGAGAAGCGCGGCACCCGGAACGCCCGGGATGTCCGCGTCCAACCCCAGCACCAGAACATGTTCCGGAACTGAAACTGGTCGATTGCCATTAACCAACGGGTCTACATTCTCCGCGATTTTCGCGTCCAGATAGGCATAGCTTGCCAACAGACGCAGGCCGTCGATGGGAGCGCCGAAGACATCGATTTCGACGCCGCGGTGCCGTTGCCGTCCATAATTGTCGTAGATGAAAGTCAACGGATCAATATAGGCCGAAGGGCGGTCAATCTGGAAAAGGGCCGCAGTGACCCCAAATTTGCCAAAGTCCGTCTTCACGCCGACCTCGAATTGCTCCGACACGCCGGGCGGTATAATTTCGCCGTTATTGACCGCTTCAATGGGTGCTGTCGAACCGGATTCGACGGCTTTCAGCCAGTTCCCGTAAATTGAAGCCTGCGGCGTTATCTTGAAGAGCGCGGCAAGTGCCGGTGACCAGTCATTGGATCGGTATCGGGCAATATCTTCCGGAGCGGTCGGAGCGCCATAGTTGAAGCTGTCGATAGCAATATCGGTATAGCGAATACCTGCGGTCAGCAGCAGCCGGTCGTCGAAAAACGAAAGCTCGTCGGCAATTACAATGCCTTGAGTCAGCGTGTCGCTGGTCGGGTAAAATGTGCCGCCGGTAAGCGCCGGGGCTGGAACGTTGAAGCTGGCCTCGTCATAGATATTCAATCCGGTAACGAAGTAATTCGGGTCGGTAGCCAGATCCGAATATCTTGTTTTTGAGCGAATGTGACCATAAGATAGCGTAATGCCGTGATTGACTGGTCCGGTGCTGAATTTTCCGCGCAAACCGATGTCAAAATTATACCCATCGCCCCAATCGACCTCGCCCTGTTGCGCGAACGCGCCGCCTTCGGCGTTTCCGGCTGCATCGAGAACGGTGTGGAAAAGGCCGACATAGCGTTCCTGACTGCGCACCAGGCCGCCAATGACGAAGGCACTCCATTGTGGGTCGAGTTCGACGTTTAACGCGGCACGGACAAATTGGTCATGCTGTTCGCGGCTGTCCCATTCCGGCCCGCTGATCGTATCGCCACGCGGGGCGGGGCCGATGGGAACCCCGGCGGCATAAAAATAGCCGCCCATGCCGCCGCTGGTCAGCGAATAGAGATTGCCATATTGCAGATCGAGATTGACTGGTCCTTGCCGCCAGTTGGCCGCCACATGAATGATTTCGCCGCGATCCTCGATATCATCGATGGCGCTTTCGCCATCGCGAAAAGAGATATTAGCACGCAGGCCGAACTGGTCATCGGTTCCGAAACGGCGGCTGACATCGGCCATGCCGCCGAAGGCGCCCTGGGTCTGGAAAAGGCTGATTAACCGCGTCAGTTTTGTATCGAGCGGCTTTTTCGACACATAATTGATCGTTCCGCCCACGCCGCCGACGATGCCTGTAAAAACCGCCGTCGGACCTTTTAGGATATCCACCCGTTCGATCATTTCAAGTGGATAGCGCCGGGTCGCAATCGTGCTGAATCCGTCATAGCTCGATTCGAACGGTTCCATGCGAAAACCGCGCAAGCGCCCCGCGCCAGCACCATTGATGGTCGTGGCGTTGGTTGAAGAGAACGAAGCGTCGCGCGTTACGATGTCATTCGAGGTGAGCGCGATCTGGTCGGCGATATAGGCTTCGGTAAATGATTTCGCGCTTATCGGCGTTTCGAACAGTTCACGATCCCCAAAGGCACCGAGCGTTGCTCCTTTTGAAAGCTGACCGCCTTCGACGGTTGGCTGACGCTGCCCGGAAACAACAATTTCTTGTCGCTCATCGGCTGCGTCATCTGCGAAAGCTATGGCCGGTATGCAAGCCACAGCAAGCCCTGCCATTGAAAATGAAAAACTGCGAATCATTCTTAACTCCTGTTGGCGTTCCGCTAATGAGAGTCGTTCGCAGAATCAACTGGTTTAAATGTTTCAGCTCAGCTAGCCTGCATGTTCGAGTGCTTTACGTTCGGACGTTTAGCAGACGCAGAGTGTTGCGCTTTTTCGCCCCGCTTATTGGCAATTAGGGATACGACATCGCTAACTTTTCGGACGTTGGTTATCCGCATTGCGTTTCGCAAAACCTGCCATTCGTTCAACTTGCATTTTCCCACCAACTATGACTGCTTTGTGGATCAGTTTTACTGGTGCTAAGGGCTGATGTTGTGGATTACAGACGGTCCAGTCTTCGGCAAATATCGTGGAAATAGACATTCAGCAAACGCGTGGTTTTGCTTAAGCGTGAGAGTTGGCAGAACGCCGAACGGTCGCTCGAAAGTGTCGCATCACGTCACTAAATGTAATGATTTCGGTCGCAGTTAATGTTTCGCGTAATTGGGTTTCTACCTCAATCACGCGTTGGTCACACACCATTTCGAGCTCTCGACCTTTTTGTGTTGCCTCGATATCTCGCGTCCGTCGTTTTCCAGCTCTTGGGCGGCGTACGACCAGATCATCACGGACAAGCCCGTCAACGATTTTTGAAACTGCCTGTTGGGATATGAACACCCTGTTGCTCAGTTCGGAAACGGATAAGCCTGGCGTTCGGCACACCCAATTAAGAACTGCCCATGCAATCAGGCCCAGGCCCTCCTCGCGGAGCTCGCGTTCTATCCTCGCCCTCACGACATGTTCGGTCTGAGCAAGCTGATAGCTGAGACGATCCTCGGTTTTCACGAACGTCATGCCCCAGCCAAGCATTTCCAGCTAGCGTTAGCACAACATGTTGTGTTAAAGACGGTCATTATTAGCACGGAGGATATAATGGCCGATAAACCTATAGGTGTCATGATCCGATTTCATGCAATCGCTGGCCAGGGTGATGCTCTGGCTCAACATTTACTCGAAACTGCCGCTCTTGCTGAAGGCGAAGCGGGAACTCTGCTATGGCTCGTCTATCGCGATCCTCACGACGAGAACGCAGTCTGGCTTCACGAGGCCTTCGCCAACGCCGAAGCTCGACAAGCGCACGAGACAGGTGCGCCGTATGCGAGCGCGCGCGCTAAAACGGAAACAATGCTTGCTGGCCTGCCCGACGTGTTTCCACTCGCGCCTCTTGGAGGCAAAGGGGCGTTTAGCGCATCACCACCGGTGCAGTTTGGATATACCGTCGTGTGGGTCCCGGACGTAAAACAGACTGTTGCGTTCTACGAACAGGCGTTCGGGCTGTCTCGTCGGTTTGTTACGAACTTCGGCCCGACGACTTGGGGCGAAATGGAAACGGGCGCGGGCACAACGCTTGCCTTTGCGTCGCAGGACGAAGCGGACCGCCTTTTTGCTGATGGTTACCATCCCAATCAGGCCGACGCCGTACCGGCCGCCATCCTCGTGTCACTCATCGTAACTGATGTGCGAAAGGCGTGGGATCGCGCGATAAACGCGGGAGCCAATGGCCGAGATGCGCCGAAAACAGAACCATGGGGTCAGACGGTTGCGCGGCTTCGCGATCTGAACGGTGTGCTTGTTTCGCTGGCGAGCCCACCAACCGCCTGATCGTTCAGGTTTTAACGGCCAATTACCGCGTCGGTAAGCAGAGGAAAAACCGGATCATTTTGTGCCGTCTTCGACCGGCGTATTCGACTATATCGTAGCGCGGCACAAGCACATGTCGAGCTTCCCCGTTTTAGCGACGATTAAAACGGGTAAACGTCAGCAAAGTTGTCAATTCTGTTGAAAAAGTCGCTTGCACGGATGGCGTCGGTCTGATTCATTCGTTTGGCGGACTGTAGAGGATCGGGGCGATGATGGGTGAGCGGACAGGAGCGCAGGAAGCGCTGTTTTACAGCTTCAGTCTCGAGGGGCATGTGCCGCCTGATCATATCCTGCGGTTGATTGATCGGTTCGTCGACCTTGGTGATATCCGCCAACGGCTGAAGCCCTTTTACA
>CALRMO020000174.1:0-5469 GCA_943369235.1 Sphingomonas paucimobilis | reverse complement strand
GCCGAGCGAGAGCCAGAACCAGTGGGTGGATATGCTGTCGAGCCATTCGGCCATTTTGGTTTTCCCCTATGAATACAAATCCGAGCGGTAAATTACACCGTAGCCCTGAGCAGCAGTCACGCAGCGGCTGCGTCTGTCGAAGGGCGCTTCTCGGTCCAGCACTACGCCATCCGGATAGGCGTCCTTCGACTTTCGCCAGCGCTGCGCGCTGGCGGCTCAGGACTACGGTAATTTGGTTAGCGACATTCTGTGCCCTTCACCCTTTATTAACCATGTTGGCGCACACCTGTGGGGAACAACGGGCATGGGGGCATTGCCATGGATATGGATCATGATCGGCAAATGCTGGTTCGCGCGGAGCTAAGCGACCTGTTAGAGGCGCTACGGCTAACGTCGTTTGAAACCAACCCGCTTCAGTTCCTCGTTCGGCTGGAGGCGATCCGCCAGACCGCAATTGCGCATCATTTCACCGCCGTCGCCGAAATCGCATCCGTATTCGAAGCATCGATGGAGCGCGTGCTGCAAAGCGGCGGGGCCGATTCGGTGGTTTCCAGCTTTACCGGCATATTGGGCGACGCGATTGGCTGTTCGCAATTAAGTCCCGCTGTAACGCAATCCCTGCTGGCGTCGGTCGCTGTGCGTTTGCCGAGCTGAACGCAAAATATTTGTAAAAGAGGTAAGAGAAAAAGAGGACACGCGCGATACTTCGAGCGCAACGCCTCTTGGCCTCTTATCCTCTTATCCTCTTTCGCCGCACGCGAACAAATTCTGTCGTTCCAGATTTTAACCGACCGGTGTTAAGGCCTTCGGCATGGACGCGCTGCTTTCAACTTTGCTCTCGGTATTCCTCGCCGAAATGGGTGACCGGACGCAGATTCTGGCGGCGGCGCTGGCGTTGCGCTATCACAAAAATGGCGCGGTGCTGGCGGGGCTGGCGGGCGCTACGCTGCTCAATTGTGGGATATCCGCAGCGGGCGGGTCGGTCATCGATAGCTGGATCAGCGAGGCACCGCTGAAGCTTTTTGCCGGGCTTGCCTATATCTTTGTCGGTGCCGGAATGTTGATGTGGCGGCGCAAGGTGGATCCGTTGACCGAATGGAAGACACCGGCGTTTCTTACCGCGTTCCTTGGCCTGTTCATCCTCGAATTTGGCGACAAGAGCCAGTTCATCGTCGCCGCTCAGGCCGCGCGCACGCCGTTTTGGCCGATGGCTGCCGTCGGCGGCTTTGTCGGCATCATGGCCGCGACAATTCCGGCAGTGATCTGGCGCGAACGCCTGGCGACACTCGTGCCGCTCAAGCCAATCCGCTGGATTTCGAGCGCCCTATTGCTTGGCTGGGGAATCATGCTTGCCGCGCAGGCATTTGGCCTTGCCTAGGTGGCAAAACCGCTGGGGCGTTCCTATATCTAACAGGAACCCCAACACTAAGGAGAATCCCCGTGGCAGAAGGTGACAACAGCAAGAAAGCGCTGGCCGATGCGCTCAACGGCCTGCTGGCCGATTATTATGCGCTCTACCTAAAGACCAAGAATTTTCACTGGCATGTGACCGGACCGCATTTCCACGAATATCATTTGCTGTTCGACAGCCAAGCGACCGAATTGATCGCAACCACCGATCTGGTAGCCGAGCGCGTGCGCAAGCTGGGGCAGGATACGCTGACCTCGATTGGCGCAATTGGCGCAAAGCAGCGGATCAAGGACAATGATTCGGCAACCAATGACGCAGCCAAGATGCTCAAGGAATTGCACGCCGACAACGAAACGCTGATCAAGGCGCTCAAAGATGCGAAGGAATTGACCGAGGAAGCGGGCGATAATGCGACCGACGGCTTGCTCGACGACTGGACCGACGAGGCCGAGCAGCGCGCCTGGTTCCTCGCGGCGACCATCGGGAAAGCGTGACCCAGATTATTTAGACCGTAGCCCTGAGCCGTCAGCGCGGCTAGCGCTGACGAAAGTCGAAGGGTGTCTATCGGCGTGGCATGTTCCTGGCGGAGAGGCGCCCCCTTCGACTGCCTGCAGGGCAGGCGCTCAGGACAGGCTTGACGGGCGCAGCCGCAATGCGACTGCTGCTCAGGACTACGGTTGTAATGACCAACAAAAAAGGCGGGTGAAGCATGATGCTTCCCCGCCCTTTTTTGATGCCGGACTTCGGTTACTCGCTGAGCGCGCTCAGGTTCGTTGCCGAATATTTGCCGCGACGGTCGATTTCGATGTCGAATGCCAAACGGTCGCCCTGAGTCACCTGACCCATGCCCGAACGCTCGAGCGCCGAGATGTGCACGAACACGTCCTCGCCGCCATCGTCGCGCTGCACGAAACCAAAACCCTTCATGTCGTTGAAGAATTTCACGGTGCCATTGGCGCGTTCGCCGGTCGATTCGCGCTGCGGTGCGCGTGGTGCCGAGTCGCGATCGTTGCTGCGGAAACCGCCACGGTCGCCGCCACGTTCAAATCCGCCCCGTTCAGGGCGATCGGTGCGCGGTGCACGCTCGGTTACGGCCATCGGTTCACCGTCGATCACGATATCGGTTGCCGACACCTTGCCGCCGCGTTCGACCAGCGTGAATTCGAGCGGCTGACCTTCGGCCAGACCGGTGAGACCGGCCTGCTCGACCGCGCTGATGTGAACGAACACGTCATCGAGCCGATCATCGACCTGGATGAAGCCAAAGCCCTTTTGTCCGTTGAAAAATTTGACTATTCCCTTGCCCGAGCCAATCACCTGGGCAGGCATTGGCGGGCCGCCGGGGCCACGCCGCGGTGCGCCGAAGCCACCACCACCGCCGCCGCCCGAACCACCGCCGCCACCGTAGCTGCTGCCACCACCGCCGCCGTAGCTGCCACCGCCGCCGCCCTGATAGGGGGATGGTGCGCGGTAGCCGTCGTAGCTTTCATCACCAAAACCGTCTCTTTTGTCCCGGCCCTTGCCGGCACGCTTGCGATCAAAACCCATAACTTCGTACTTGCCTTCTCATCGCCCCAAACAACCTAATATACGCAGCCAAGGGCGGCAGTTCTGCATATCACAAGCGCGGTCCTTGGTGATCGCGCAAGCCCTAGCTATATCGCAATAAAAGCCGGTGCGATAGCAAATATTGAGTCGCTTTGCCGCGCACGATTGGAGCACTTTCGTTTGCCTTGGGCCGCCTGCTGGGGCAAGGGCGGTGCATGAGCGTATTTTTGCATGAAGAAGACCTGCCCGAGGGCGTCCTTGCGGCTGGACCCGTTGCCGTCGATACCGAAACCATGGGCCTCGTTACGCCGCGCGACCGGCTGTGCCTGCTGCAGATTTCGGACGGTGGTAGCGACGAACATCTGGTGCGATTCGCGCCCGACAGCGACTATGCCGCGCCCAATTTGCGCGCCGTACTGGCGGACCCGGCGCGGCTGAAGCTGTTCCATTTTGCGCGCTTCGATCTGGCCGCGATTTCGCATTATCTTGAGGTGGTGGCGGCTCCTGTTTTCTGCACCAAGATCGCATCGCGGCTTGTGCGGACCTATACCGACCGGCATGGCCTTAAAGAACTGGTCAAGGAAATGCTCGGCACCGATATTTCGAAACAGCAGCAATCGAGCGACTGGGGCGGACCAACGCTTTCCGAGGCGCAAAAGGACTATGCGGCAAGCGACGTGCGCTACCTGCACCGCCTGCACACGCAATTTGTCGAACGGCTGGCGCGCGAGGGCCGCACCCATCTTGCCCAAGCCTGTTTCGATTTTCTGCCACACCGCGCCGATCTCGATCTTGCAGGCTGGCCGGAAATAGACATATTCGGACACAGTTGAGGTTGGGCCGGGTTTAACCGCAGATATGTCAGAACAAGCCGATCTCGAACGCACGCAAAGACAGCGCTGGGCGATGCCCGGTGGTCGGCATGACCGGCTGATTCGCAGCATGCGCGTGGTGTTGCCAAGCATCATCGGCGTGCTGCTGGCGGTCCTCGCGTTCAGCCCTTTTTCGGGAAAACAGGAACTGAGTTTTGTTCTCGACAAAAAGAAGGTCGATTTGTCACGCGAGCGGATGCGGTTGGTCGAGGCGCTGTATCGCGGCGAGGACAGCAATGGCCGACCGTTCAGCCTGCGCGCAGGTAGCGCGGTGCAGAAAAGCTCTGCATCCCCCACGCTCGACATGACTTCGCTCACCGCGCAAATTCTGTTGAACGATGGTCCGGCATCGATTGACGCGCAGCGAGGCGTGTATGATCTGGGCAAGGAGACGATGCGCGTGAACGGGCCGTTGGCGGTCAAGTCGCCGGGCTATGATATTGTCGCGAGCAATGTCGAATTGTCGCTGAAGGATAAATCGATGCAGAGCTTCGGTCCGGTGAGCGGACGAACTAATGTAGGGACATTCAAAGCAGATTCGATTTCGGCCAATCTGGAAACGCGCATTGTAAAATTAAGCGGGAATGTTAAACTCCGAATAGTGCAGGGAGCGTTGAAATGAAGCTGTTTCCAAAAAAATTCCGCAGTTTGCAGGGCGCTGGTTTGCTTCTATTTTTGGGATTGATTGGAAGCAGTTTACCAGCTCAAACAATTCGGAATCATAATAGCGCTGCGCCCGTAGATTTTGCGGCGGGTGACGTCGAACTACAAAGCAGAGCCGATCGGGTCTTGTTGACGAACGGTGTAACAATTACTCAAGCAGGATTATCGATAAAGTCAAATCGAATGACAGTCGCTTATAGTGATTCTAGGGGTATCGATATTGATCGTCTTGATGCAACAGGTAACGTTTTAATCACCAAAGACGATTTGCGCGCTACAAGTAATACTGCGATTTATGACCTAAACAGCGATC
Organism: Sphingomonas paucimobilis; assembly: GCA_943369235.1. Classification (GTDB taxonomy): domain Bacteria; phylum Pseudomonadota; class Alphaproteobacteria; order Sphingomonadales; family Sphingomonadaceae; genus Sphingorhabdus_B; species Sphingorhabdus_B paucimobilis_A. The sequence continues at coordinate 662 of CALRMO020000174.1, read as the reverse complement.
TTGTTACGCTCATTGGAAATGTTAAGCTGACCCAAGGAGGTAACCGATTAAACGGTGGTAGATTGGTGATTGACTTGAATGCCGGTCGGTCAAATTTAATTGGGGATGGAACTCGGCAGCAGGGAGGAAGAGTAACAGGTACATTTACTGTTCCAAAAAGAGACAAATAATTCGATGTCGCCACGCCAAAACATCTGCTTGGCGTGGCTGTTCCGAAACTAGTTTTGCGGCCCGTTAAAAGTGCATTTAACTCGTCCAGTTTTTTTATCAATGTAACAATAAGGCTTCAACTTCTCAGGTATCGGCTTCGGAGGCGAAGTCTGAGCAACTACTGCTGTAGAGACCCCAACAAGCGCGGCAACCAATGTAACTTTAACAAACACATTTTTCATTACATTTCTCCTGAAAATTAGCCATCCCAGCGTAGTATACCTATCGTCAAAAAAAACATGCAAGTAAAACAAAGTGCGGTGGCTTTGAATAGTGTCCTGATTTAAACCCTTTTGCGTTTAAACTAGGGTCCGGACCCAATAAGCGGATTCCCGACGCCAGCAGATTGTGGTTTAGTGCCTTCGGTAAGGAGGCTTTGAGAATGGCGGATTTCTTTTGGTTTTCAGATGAGCAGTGGTGTCGGATAGAGCCGTTGCTGCCGGTAAATGGCA
>CALRMO020000173.1:0-5559 GCA_943369235.1 Sphingomonas paucimobilis | reverse complement strand
TCGAACCGGATCAGCGTCGTAAAAAGTCGGATGTCGGCTTCGGTAAGCGCGCTGCCAACCAAATAGCGGCGTTTGCTGAGCCGCTCTTCCAGCCAGTCCAGCGTTTCGAATAGCGGGGAAATCGCTTCTTCGTAAGCGGATTGAGTCGTTGCAAACCCTGCCTTGTAAACTCCGTTGTTTAGCGTGTCATAAATGCGCGCATTGACGGCATTGATTTCGTCACGGAACGCTTCGGGATAATAATCGCCTTCTGTAGCACCCGCACTATCGAAGGCCGTGCCCAGCATCCGAAGAATCTCCGAAGACTCGTTGCTAACGATCGTGGTTTGCTTGCGGTCCCACAAGATCGGAACCGTAACTCGCCCCGAATATTCTGGATCGGCAGCTGTGTATATCTGGTAGAGGAACTCTGCGCCGAGGACGGGGTCTGGAATCACCCCAGGCCCAGCTTCGAAAGTCCAGCCATTCTGCTGCATCAGCCAGTTCACCACTGAAACGCTGATCGATGTATCAAGGCCCTTGAGCGTACGCATGATCAGTGTGCGATGCGCCCAAGGGCACGCGAGACTGACGTAAAGATGATACCGTCCAGCCTCGGCCGCAAACCCGCCAACTCCGCTGCGACCCGGCGACCCGTCGGCCGTTATCCAGTTGCGAAAAGCGGCTTCGCTGCGCTTGAAGTGGCCACCTTCGGCTGCAGTGTCGTACCACACATCATGCCATTTACCATCTACGAGCATACCCATGGTTCGATCTCCTGCAGCGTTAGTGTTCAGTTGCCGACTTGGTCGGACGGCTCTTCTTTGGTGGCGGTGATGCCACCGGCTTTCAACGCGAACGCAACCAGTGCCACACGCCGGCCCTGAAATTGCGCGACTGCGGTGTCGGCTTCGCTCGGTGGCAACGCCTCGTTTTTCGATACGGACGTAGCGCCATACGGTGTGCCGCCAGCAAACATTGCGGGATCGGCATAGCCAAGCGGGACGATGATCAAGCCGAGATGTGCCAACGGGTTGTAAAGAGAGATCAGCGTCGATTCATTGCCGCCGTGGACGGCAGACGTGCTCGCAAACACCGATCCTGCTTTGCCATTGAGCTTGCCCTGAAACCAGAGGCCGCCCAATCCGTCGATATAGGCCTTAAGCTCTGCACTTACGCTGCCGAAGCGAGTGGGGGTGCCGAAAATAATTGCATCGGCCCATTCGGCATCGGCCTCGGTTGGCGCTTCGTACTTGGCGTTCATTGCTTCCGCCCCCTCAGCCCAGCCGGGGGCAAGAGCCATGACGTCTGGCCTGACGAATTCGCGTGCCCGTCTTATTCTTACTTCCGCACCGACGCTGCGCGCGCCTTCTGCAATAGCGAGTGCGAGTTGCTCGGTGACACCGGATCGCGAATAAAAGGCGATTAGGACCTTTGGACTGGTCATTTTAGGATCTCCATGAAAACTAAATGGGAATTAGGATGCGCCAAAAGTCAGTTTAAGCTGCCTGACGCTCGCTATCGCTTTGCGCTTCGCTGTCATGCGACTTCGAAAGCTGCTGGAAATAGCGAATGACCTGGCCCCAATTGCCAAAGTGCTCGGTCGCGATCGCGGTGACGTCGGCATAGGTTTCCGAACGGGCCCAGTCGCGCTGCAGTTCGCCCAAGAAAACCTGGGCAGTCAGCGGTACGACGCCGCCTGCGACCATGCGCTGCATTGCGCGATCATGTGCTTCAGCCGAGGCACCACCCGACGCATCAGCCACTACGAAGACATCGAAACCTTCTTCGCGCGCATTCATCGCCGGGAAGGCAACGCACATCTCAGTCCAAAGACCGGCCATTATGATTTGGTCGCGCCCGGTGGCGAGGACGGCATCGCGCAGGACAGGATCTTCCCAGCAGTTAATCCAGCTGCGATCAATAGGGGTTTGCTCGGGGAATATAGCCTGTACTTCGGGCAGAATGTCGCCGCCGATCGCCTGCGAACCAACGGTCGTCAGGATCGTCGGGATACCAAATGCCTTAGCAGTCTTTGCCAGCGCAACCGTATTGTTCACGACCGTTTGCGCGTCGTGCGAATGCACGCCGAACAATGTCATCGGCTGGTGATCGATAAGTACCAAAACGCTGCGTTTTGGATCTAGAAGCGACTTGGGTGAGGTAACGACATCAGACATTGTAATACTCCTTAGTTTGGGGGGACTAAAAACGGTTGGCTCGGTAATCCGCGAAGGCCTCATGAATCTCGGCAGCGGTGTTCATCACAAACGGTCCATGTTTTACGATGGGTTCGCGAATAGGTTTGCCTGCAATCAGCAGCAGGCGCGAAGATCCGTTTAGCGACGTGACTGTCAGAGAATTGCCAAGCGACAGAATGCCGATCTGCCCTGCCCGTAATTCTGTCCCGTCGCTGCTGCCTGGCAGACCAATGCTTGCTTGCCCTTCATATACATATACAAAGGCGTTGTGAGCAGGCGGGATCGGCGCGTTGAGCATGGCCCCGTCGTCGATCGCCAGATCGACATATAGGGGCTCGGTTGCGCCAGTCTCGACAGGACTCGAAACCCCTGCGAAGCTTCCTGCGATCACGCGCCCGCCAATACCGTCGACGTTGAACGCCGGGATAAGATCAGGTGCGATGTCCTGATATCGAGGCGCGCCCATTTTGTCCGCGGCGGGCAGATTGACCCAAAGCTGAAAGCCTCGCATCAGTCCTGCGGTTTGCTCCGGCATTTCCGAATGTACAAGACCGCTCGCTGCCGTCATCCACTGCACCGAGCCAGGCTCGAGCAAGCCTTCATTGCCGCGACTGTCGCGGTGGCGCATCCGCCCAGCGAGCATGTAAGTAACGGTCTCAAAGCCCCGGTGCGGATGATCAGGAAAGCCCGCAATATAAGCATCAGGATCGTCGGACCCGAATTCGTCGAGCATCAGGAATGGATCGAAATCGGGCAGAGATTGTGTACCGATGACACGGGTAAGCTTCACCCCTGCTCCATCGGTCGCAGCTTGCCCAACTCCTGACCACACCACTTTGCGAGCTTCGGTTTGCTCTGTATTCAACGCCGTAACTAACATGGCAACCCCAAGGTTAATGTTTCCGAAGCATGAGTTAGAGCCTTAACAGCGTTGCTGAAAGCGTCTATATATGCACTCTACTGTTGCTGAAAGAGGAACAATAATGATTGAGCTCGACGACGTTCTTGCATTCATTCGAGTTACCGAAACGGGCAGTTTTGCAAGGGCGGCGGATCGTCTGGGCATCGCCAAATCCGTTGTCAGCCGGCGAGTCGCCCGCCTTGAATCGATCCTTGGAACGCGCTTGCTCACTCGAACGACTAAAGGCGCTCAACCAACCGAGGTTGGCCGCGCGTATTACGCCAGAGCCGCCGGAGCGATCGCTGAACTGAATGCGGCCAAGGAGGTGGTAGCTCGGGCTATGTCGGAAATTTCCGGTCCGATACGGATTGCAGCCCCTCTATCGTTCGGCGTTCAACATCTTGGTCCTGCTTTAATTGAATTCGCAGTCCGCTATCCAAAAGTCGAACTCGATGTATCATATGACGACCGCATAGTTGATTTAGTCGGCGAAGGCTTTGATCTTGGGATTAGAATAGGCAACTTGCACGACTCAACGCTGATCGCCCGGCGCATGGCACCGATCAGACGCGTATTGCTGGCAAGTCCAAATTACATTGCGGAAAACGGCGCCCTTGTTCACCCTAGCGACATTGCTGCAAGAAAAGTGCTCCTTTATGCTAACACGAGCGCAGGCGAGAGCTGGCGTTTTCAAATCAATGGCCGGTGGGAGCATGTGCGCGTCACCAGCCGGCTACGCGCAGATAATGGCGAATTGCTGCGAGAGGCAGCCTGCGCTGGCCTTGGACTGGTCATATTACCCACCTTTCTTGCTGCCTCGGCAATCGAAGCCGGGGAACTCGAAATTTTACTCCCAAACTTCCCGCCTGAAGAGATTGGACTATACGCGATGATGCCTCCCGGCCGCTCGGTAACTGCGCGTGTTCGCGCACTTGTCGATATGCTGACCGCCCGCTTTGGCCCCGAGCCGTCCTGGGATCCATGTTGGCGAGCAGTGCAACAAGAAGCATTGCTTGCAAAGGCCTAAGGTAGGCGGCCCGACTAAAAGGTCAATCGCGCCGATAGATAATATTCTCTAGGCCGCGCATAGGTCCCATCGACAAAGCCTGTTGCAGCTAGGTCCGAGAAGCCCCCAACCAAATAACGTTTATCGGTCAAATTGTTGACGCCTGCCGAAAACCGGACGCGGGCTATCTCGGGCTGGAAGACGACGCTTACGTTTAACAGCGAATATGCCGGCTGAAGCAATTCTGGGGTGTTAAGGGCATCAAGATAGGAAGACGACCGATATGACCAATCCACTCGCGGGGTGATCGTGCCGATGCCTGTTAGTCCAATCTCGTAGCTTACTGCGCCTGACAATGTCCATTTCGAGGTATAGGCCAGTTTGGCGCCAGCGGGGATCAGCGTCCCTGGATTGATCTCCTTGTAGCTCGCGTCGAGATAGCCGAGGGCAAAATTCAAATTTAGCCCCTCGACCGGATTTGCCTGTACTTCGGTTTCGAAACCTTGAATGCGCGCGCGTCCGCCGTTTTGCGTCTGCGGCTCGACATTGTTGAATATGATGACCTGCAGGTTTTTATAGTTGGTCAAAAAGGCAGCGCTGTTGACGCGCAGACGGCGGTCAAACGCTTCGACCTTTAGGCCCGCTTCGAAATTTTCGACCTCTTCGGGATCGAAAGCGGGCGCCGTCGCGCGCGGAAAAGCGATGCGCTGAGAAAACCCGCCGCTTTTGAAGCCCTGACTGTAGGTGGCATAGCCAAAGACATCGTCGGAGAATTTATAGTCGATGGTCGCCGCTGGTGTGAACTTCTTATCAGTCCGGCTCGCATCGTCGACCAGAAGCTGAATCGGCAGGGCAACTGCTGGCACAGGCGTCAATGTGCCGGGGTCGATCAGCCTTGTGGCGAACACGCGCGCATCGTTTGCCTTCTCGTCGATCGTGTAGCGCGCGCCGAGCGTCAGACGCAGACGGTCATTGAAGCTGTAGCCGAGTTGACCAAATGCTGCATAGCTCTTGTTACGGATGCGCGCGGTGTTCGATGTATCGACGAACGCGATGTTCACTGGCCCATCAAAGAACACCCGCTCATCAAGGAAATATGCACCGGCCAGATATCGCAGCCGTCGGTCGAGCAGATCGCCACTGAACTGTAGCTCCTGGCTGAACTGTTTCTGGTCGATGAGCGTTGCGGGCTGCAAGATCACGAACGGCGAGCCGTCACCATCCCGGTCGCTGTCGGACTTTGATGTGCGGTAGGCGGTAATCGACTTGATCTCCATCCAGTCGGCGACATCCCAGTCGGCTGTCAGCGAGACGCCCCACACGTCCAGGTCGGACTTTGACCGGGCGGGGTCGGAATAGCTGCTATAGGGATCACGTGGCAGCCACTGATTATTATAGAATGCCTGTACACCAAGCGCGCCTGCCAGCGTCGGGGCGGTGACGGTGTTGTACACCACCGGTGCGAGGCCGGT
>CALRMO020000172.1:0-5693 GCA_943369235.1 Sphingomonas paucimobilis | reverse complement strand
TGGAGAACGCGATCCGCCACTCGCTGAAGGTGTTTGGGATCAAGCTCGGCAAAGTTAGCCGTGGCGGTATGGACAAAGCGGTGCGCGAAGCTGTTGCCGATGATGCGATGACATTGGGGCTGATGGACTGCATGCTGCGCGCACGCGCGGCGCTCTGGGCGGAGTATCTGACACTGCATAAGCTGGCGACGCAGATCGCGATGAGTGACGAGTTGTGTCGCAGGTTCATGGCGAGGCTACGAAGTCTACGTCGTGACAGACGATAGCGGCGCATATGACGCCGTCTCGAACGAGCGCGATTCAGCGCTTTCTCCAGGTAGGCGCGATTCCAATCGCGTGGGTGCCGGTCGCGCTCGAATGGTAGGGCGACTAGTCGCGCCAGGCGACGGCGACAGCCCTTACCGTGGTGTTTCGTGAACATGCTGCGGCCCAGAGTGCTGGCAGCCAGTACCGGCAGGACACAGTTAGGCGGAAATGATCCTGCACCAATTGCCTTTCGGGCGGCGGACGTTAGTCTGCTGCCTTTACGAAATTTGCGTGCTTGAATATGATCCGAGAAGCCGTACCGGCAGCCCGCTTGAAGTTGACCGAAGGGAGTTAGATTGCTACCGATGGCAACTTACAAAGGAGGGATGTTTATGCTCATCTACGATTCCGCCCACTGGTTGACTTTTCTGGCGGCTGCTGTGGTGCTGAACCTCTCGCCGGGTCCAGACATTGCATTCATTCTCGGTCAAACCGTTAAGGCAGGCCGACGCGCGGGCACGGCTGCTATGTTTGGTATCTGGACCGGCGCGTTCGGTCATGTCATGTTCGCAGCACTCGGTCTATCTGCGGTTGTGGCCGCCTCCGCAACGGGTTTTACCATCATAAAGTGGATCGGCGTAGCCTACCTGATCTGGCTCGGCATCCAATCACTTCGCTCTAACGGTGGCTCATTTCTAAGGGGCGAGCATCTAGAAAGCTCCAGTTCTTGGGCGATCTTTCGGCAAGGGGTGCTGATCGACCTTCTAAACCCGAAAGTTGCGATTTTCTTTCTTGCTTTCCTGCCGCAGTTTGTTGTGCAAGGAGCGGGTCCGGTGTGGATACAACTTATGCTACACGGGGCGCTAATCATTCTCGTCGGCGCTGTGGTCGAAATCGCTCTGGTTTTCGTCGGAGACCGGTTAACAGTACGGCTAAGGTCCAGTCGAAAGCTCGCGCTCTGGCTCGACCGCACAATGGGAACTTTGTTCATTGGCCTGGGTCTGCGCTTGGCGACAACCGAGCGCTGAGGGGGCAGATGGAGAAAGACCTCGGGACAAGCGCTAGATTACAAAAAAATTTTTTGGGATGACGTTCTGGCCAAGCTCTTGTCCTGTGAAGACGGTCTTGTGATAGCCGCAATTTGCATAATTGGTTCGGATTCACAAGATTGACCACTATAGAGCCGAAATAGTCGATTGCCATACGCATTTACCCCAGAATTCTGCGGGAATTGGCGTTTGTGTATGGCACGAATATCGCGGTGCCATACGAAATCTGACTTGCGCTGCAACCACTTAGATGCGTCGGTATGGCATACCTTTTATCTTGCCTTCCTATTTTGCAAGATTTTTTTGTCAGTGTTCGCCATCGGTCTTTCTCCTCTATAACTGATAATCGTCCTATATTCGACCCTATGGTGCGCGGTGGTGCGAACTGGTCGAGGTCTGATACGCTGTGCATTCCTCCGTGCTCATCGACGGCATATTGGGACTGCATGGAAGCAGTGTGTGCACCGTCGCGGCACATGTCGCTATCGGAGTAACGGGGCATCGTCACAGGCACTTGAGCGTGGTCAGCTTTGCGCCGCCACAGGCAAGATATCGTGCTTCCCGTCTTCCTGGTCTGTATCATTCCTCTGCCGCTTTCGCGGACCTCCTTGGGCCGTCAGTTGGCCGATATGCTGTTGATGATCATGAGTTCGCGAAGCTCAGCCGCTGCAGCTTGGCTGCATGGTTCGCGTCGGCATCGCGCATCGAAGCATCGGGATCGCCGACGTAGAACGTGCCGTCGCGCCACATTGCGTGCATCACGATGGCGAGCTTCCTTGCAACCGCAACGCGCGCTTTGGCGTGGCACTTGGTCTTCGCGAGCTTCAGACCCCATGTCTTGATCGTGTCGCGACCCTTGAACCGGGTGAGCATCGCAGACGCCGCTTCATAGAGCGCACGGCGCACGTCTGGATCGCCCACTTTGCTGATCCGGCCCTTCACATCGATCGACGTTCCCGACTGCCATCGCCTTGATGTGAGCCCGAAGTAAGCAGCAACATTGCGCGAGCGCTTGAACCGGCCCGGATCGTCTACGGCGCTGCTGTAGATGAGCGAGGTGACAGGACCGACGCCCGGGATCTGGACCAGCGTATTCTGAACCGCGAGTCCTAAAACCTCACGGCCTTCTTCGCGCAATATATCGGCAACCGGTTTGAGCAACGTACTTTTACCAGCTCCTGCAATACCCTGAACGGCGATGATACGGTTGTGTGACCCCAATATCAGCCGCCCTGCCCCTTCCTGACCGGGATTGAGGGTGATGCCATATTGAAGCTGCGAAAGTGCCTGCAGCCGTTCTCCGGCAACCTCCGTCGAAACCACTGCTGGCGCCGCTCCCCTGCCCTGGTCGACCGACGCCAATATTCGCTGTTCTGCCGCAAGCGCGTCGGCAGTAGTCACCAAATGCCGGTCTGCCCCTTTTCCCTTGAGCAGCTGGCCCTGGCGCAACAATTGACCGACGCGCTGCTCGATCTGAGGCATTGCGGTCGGCAAGCCAAAGTCGAGTGCCGCCTTATAAATGTCGGTCTTGGCAAAAGCTGCCTCGCGCTCGCTCAATTGCCGGATTGCAGACGCGACTGCATGAACTGCAGCAATTTCGCTCAGCGACCGCCGGCTCAAGTCGCGCGGTACCAGCGGGTCTCCCTGTTTTATGCCAAGTCGTTCGACAATCGCCGATACCCATTCGCGTCCATTCGCCGCGAGCTGTTGGACCTTGTCGGTCAACCGCCGAAGTAAGCATGGCGCCGTGATTGAACCGCGAGCTCGACACGGGCTTCCACGATGATCCGAACTCGTTGAGAAACAGGCCTGCTGCCACTTCGCGTATCTCTTCAAGCGCAACCATGCTGGCTTCAGCACATTGCGCCCGCTCGATCTGGGTTTCCAAATCATGCGTCAGAACTTCCGACCCATCGTTTGTGGCAACGAGCGCGCGAACTTCGTCAGTTGCGCGGTCAACAGCCGATGATTTGCGCTGCGCAGCCCGGTGAAACAGATTGACCAGCCCCCAGCCAATACACGGTCGAAAAAGTTGGCAGCGGTCGGCCGCCACCATGCAGCCATGTCGATACCCATCAGGCGGCCCAAATGGTCATGGAAGATATTGCTGCGGCCACCTTGCATGTTGAGGCTGGCTTCCAGCGTCCTACCAACAACCCAACCAAGCCATGCGGCCCGCGCTGCCTCGTCCAGACTGCGGAACAGGTCGAACCGGACGGTTACCGTGTCGCCTGCCCGCCAACTTTCATCAAGGCCGGAACGCAGTTCGGCAAGCGAAGCGGTTGCAGCGGCATCATGGGCGACAAAGCCGTGCGCCGGACCTGATGCAGCCGCTCCGCGGATCGTTAGGCCTGGCGTTGGTCCGAAGCGCGTCGTGTCAGCATCAGCTAGCGCAAACACAAACAGATCGAGGGCAATACCCGGATCGCTTGCGACATGAAGAGCCAGGACGTCACGGCGCTGCATTGCCAGTTCGTCCACAAGCCGCTGCGACATTGCCGCCCGCTTGGATTTTGGGCTGCCGTCGCTTGTGACAACGGTGATAACAGTGTCGTCGTCACCCAGAGCGACATCGGTGTCGGCATAATATTGCGGCTGCAGCACGGGCGCGCCGTCACGGCCAAGCGTCAGGATCAATCCGCTATTGGCTTTGATATCAGGATCGACGATCTGCGGACGATTACGAATCGTTGCGGTTTCGGCGTCGATTTCGCTTATTTTCGTTTCTGCGGCGCGGATCGCCTCTTCATCGGCGTCTTCATCCTCAAGGATTTCGGCTGCGGTATCATAAGCCGTATCAAGTTCGCTCAGCCGTTCGATTTCAGCTTCGGTCAGAGGCAACTCGGACGTCGGAACCCGTTGCAAGCCTTCGGTGACATCGTGCGTCACATAGCTTTCCAATGTCGGCTTTACCCACGCGACGCCCGCTTCCGATGCAAGGCTGGCTGCAATTTCGGTCATCCTGGCGGTTGCCAGCTGTTCAAGCAGTGCGATATCGGACCAGCTTTCGCTGTCTTCATCATCGAACAGTTCGCGGTCAATTCGTCCACCGGCGGCGAGATATGCATCTTTGCCGACCAGACGCGCCCGCGGATCGCTGCCGTGGACGGTAGAATTTAGCACCATTCTGCGGATGCTGTCAGGTGAGCTGGCATACCAAGCCTTGGACGCTTCTTCGAATACGCGTTCCTGCACAGCCTGGTCTGACGTAGCACCGTATGCTTTGGCAATGTCGAGCGTGATTTCACCGGCTGCAAGCGCCTCGAAAACGACTGGCGCCAATGATGCGAGCCGCAGCCTGCCTTCCACAAACCGCGTCGTCTGGCCAAATCGGCGCGCTACATCTTCAACACTTGCACCTGATTCAATGATGCTGGCAAATGCTTGGGCTTCATCTGCCGGGTTCATCGCGAGACGGTGGAAGTTTTCGGCAAGACTGACTTCGCGGATCGCTGTTTCGTTGCCTCCAACTACAAGACAGGTAATTGGCGTATTGCGTGCAACGACTTTTTCGTCGGCCAGGGCCAAAAGTGCTGTTCGGCGACGACCACCAGCCTCGACTTCAAACAAACCCTTTTTGGCGGGCCGAACGACGAGATTTTGCAACAGGCCTTGGGCTGCAATGCTGGCTTTTAGCTCGGCGTCAGCTTTTGGGTCCGTATGCTTGCGGACATTTCGGGGGTTTGGAACGAGCTTATTCAACGGAATTGATTGGATCATGGTAAGACTCCTGATTGATGAGCCGATGTTCCGCTATTCAGAACATGACAGCTCAAAAACTAGAAGCTTCCTCCCCTCTCAATTACATTGGACGCGAGTTTCAAATGTGTTTTGACAAAGACTTGCTGGGTCACTTATGGCAAATGCTATTTCGCGCAGCGATGTGCCTGCCCGCTGCGAGCATGCGCCATGCCTGCTAGCGCCCAATTGCAAACGTTCGATGAAAATCTGACGAACTCCATAGCTGCCGACCATTCATGCAGTCGTCTACCAACAGAACGGAATGGCCGGTCGTCGAAAAGGCCTGCCTAGCAAAAACTCCTATGCAGCATCGCAGGGCAATGATCGCTCCCGACCAAGTCGAGATCGGGAGTTATGTTAAGTAGTTAGGGTCCGGACTCATTTGAGCCACCGGATGACGGTAGCAGCGATGGCGATGGTAGCCATGAAGTTTTTGACGTTGCGGTCGAAGCGGGTTGCGACGCGTCGCCAGTCCTTGAAGCGGCAGAACATGCGCTCGACGACGTTACGCTGCCTGTAAATTGCGGGGTCGCATTCGTGATGGACCCGGCGATTGCGCTTGTTCGGGATGACAGCTTGTGTGCCGCGTTCTGCAAGCCAAGTACGCAGGTCGTTGCTGCAATAGCCCTTGTCGCCGACCAGTTCAGCAGACGGTGG
>CALRMO020000171.1:0-5702 GCA_943369235.1 Sphingomonas paucimobilis | reverse complement strand
GGCGGCACATGCCCCTCGAGACTGAAGCTGTAAAACAGCGCTTCCTGCGCTCCTGTCCGCTCACCCATCATCGCACCGATCCTCTACAGTCCGCCAAACGAATGAATCAGACCGACGCCATCCGTGCAAGCGACTTTTTCAACAGAATTTTGTCGGATTCTGACATTCCAAGCAACACCACCTCGCTCACCAAGTTCCGAAATCGCCCGGTGGCTGGCTGGTGCGGCCGTTGCTGCGCAGCGGGCGTTGCCAGCTGTAGCGGGGGCGTTTTACGAGGAGGAGGCAGGGCCAGTCGCCATTGTCCTTGCGCGCCTGTAATCGAAAGCCGAGTTTGCGATAGGCGCTGGTGACGGCGTGCACCTGCGTGTCGAGCAGGCCGGCGAGGATCAGCATCCCTCCGCTGCGCATTATCGCCGATAACGCGGGCGCGAGCTCGATCAACGGCCCTGCAAGAATATTGGCGATGACGAGGTCATACGGCGCGCGTTGATGGATCAGCGCGTGGTCGGTGCCCGATGCCACGCACAAAGCGATTTCGCCCTGGCCGGTGCCAAGTGTCATGCCGTTCGCGGCAGCATTGTCGGCAGTGACCTCGACGCTTACAGCGTCGAGGTCCGAGGCGGTGACATAGGCGCGGGGCCACAAATGGCAGGCGGCAAAGGCAAGGAGGCCGGTCCCAGTGCCGATATCGGCGATAAGGTCAAACTGCCGACCTTGCCGTTTCAGCCGGTCGAGCATCGCGAGACAACCGCTGGTGGTTTCATGGCCGCCGGTGCCGAACGCGCGGCTCGCCTCGATCAGGAAAGGGATTTTGCCAGACGGGATTTCTCCCTTGTTGGTTGAGGTGTGAACGTAAAAGCGACCAGCGCAAACGGGCTCCAGTCCCTGCTGGCTCAAAACCACCCAATCTTCGTCAGGCAATTTTTCAACGCTTGCTGTGGCGTTTGCCGCACTGGGGAGGCGGCCATGAATCGCCGCAATGATGGCTTTGTCCGGCTTATCGGCGAAATAGGCCTTCACTTGCCATTTGGCGTCGTTGAACGCTTCGACTTCCTCAGCAACAACCGTTGGCATGGGGTCCAGCAGCGAAAGCCATTCGTCATCATTATGCAAAGCCTCTGCTTCTGCGCGGGTGCAGGGCAGGGTGAGAAGCCAGTTCATGGTTGTTGAAGTAACGGGATTCCCGCGTTCGCGGGAATGACGGAATTGTGGAACGTGCACGCCCTCGGATATCTTCGCACACATTCTTCCCCGTCATTCCCGCGAACGCGGGAATCCCGCTTGTTAAGTTCAAGCATTGAGCAAGTCATATAAGTCCGCCCAGTCCGGATTGGCTTTCTCGATCAAGTCGATCTTCCATTGCCGTCTCCATTTTTTCAATGCCTTTTCCTGCCTTATCGCATCTTCGATTTCTTCGAAGCGCTCCATGTAGACCAGACGGTGTTTCCCGTACTTTCTTGCATGTTGCGATCCCGTTCCGTTCCGATGTTGCCAGATGCGCCGCCCAATGTCGGAAGTGACGCCAATATAGGTCCCGCCACGATAGCGGTCAGCCAAGATGTAAACCCATCCGCCCTTCATCGACAAAGCGGGATTCCCGTGTGCGCGGGAAAGACGATAAGGCGGGGATACGGCGTGGTATCCAATTATTTGGCGGCCTCTTTGGCCAGTCTTGCCGCGAGCCGCTCGGCGGCGGCTTTTGCGTAATTTGCGCATCCCATAGTGTCGACCAAGGGCTTTTCCCCCGCAAGCCGCTCAAAAAAATTGCTCTGCGAAGGATGTGGCGCGATCAGAATGTCGCATGGCTTTATGACCGCAACGCGTTCGATCGTAGCCTTGAGAACGGCCCCATATTCGGGATGATCGGTGAAGCGATAGGCATCGGCGGATACGGCACCAAGGCTGTCCGCATAGACGATTTGGTGGCAAGTCCCGCCATCGCATGATTTCCACGTCCAGCTTGTGCCGCCCGGCGTGTGCCCGGGCGTGCCGATCATCGTCAATGCTTGTTTGCCGATACGGATACTTTCACCGTCAGTGACAAGGAAGTCTGCCTTCACGCCCTCGAACGGTGGCAGCAGGCCAAGTTGGGGGTCGGTGGGATGCGGAACGCCGCTTTCGAGCGCCGCTTTGGCAGCAGCGCGCGTGACAAATTTTGCTCCGGTAATCCGTTTCAATTCGGCAAGGCCGCCAGCGTGATCGACATGTTCGTGGCTCGAGAGCAAATAGCGCACATCTTTGGGATCGAACCCGAGTTTGCGGATATTGTCTGCGATCCCCGGCGCAGCCTCCTTTACCGCTCCGTCAATCAGGAAATGGCCGTCGGGCGTAGTTATCAGCAGCGATACAATCCCGCAGGTTCCGACCATATATACATTGCCAAACACCAAAGCGGGGGGAGCGGGGTCGCCCCAGCCGTCGCGACCTGTGCAGGCTTGTGCGATGGGCGGTTGTGATACGGGCGCGGCGCGTCGCGCCGTTTCGGGCGGCGCGCAGGCAGCCAACAAGGCAAGCACGATACCTGCCATCAAAAGCTTCTTAACGGACATAGCTTGCTCCGTTCACGTCGAGTACCGCGCCAGTCATCGACGGCGGGGCGTCGAGCGCGCAGAATTTTGCAATGGCGGCCACCTCCTCGGGATCGGCTACCTTCCCGAGCGGTATGTCGGCAAGCAGCTTGTCGCCGCCGCGGCTCGACAGATAATCCTCGGCCATTCCGGTCATGGTGAATCCGGGGCAAATGGCGAACGCATAGATTCCTTGTGCGGCGTAGGCCCGGGCGATGGTCTTGGTCATGGCGACCATGCCCGCCTTTGACGCGGCATAATGCCAATGGGCGGGGCTGTCGCCGCGATAGGCCGCGCGGCTGGCGATGTTGACGATCCGCCCGCATGCTTGGCCTGCCTGCCAGTGCAGCACAGCACGCCGGCACAGATCCGCGCTTGCCGTCAGGTTGACCTGCATCGTGCGGTTCCAGCTTTCGATCCAGTCGCTATCGCTGCCATCGAGGGGGTTGGCCTCGAATATTCCGGCATTGTTGATGAGAACGTCGATCCGCCCGTCGAGCCTTTCGAGCGCATCGTGCCACAACGCAGCCGGAACCGCCGGTTCGTTCAAGTCCCCATCGCGGCTGGAAAGCGCGCAAACCAAAGTAGATTGAGGGTCAAAAGCTTCGGCAATTGCCGCGCCAATACCCCGCGAAGCGCCTGTTATCAAAATATGCGTTTTGGATAGGGATGTCATGGCGCGCTGCTTTTCACAGCGCGCCGTAAAATTCAACCGATGTTATCGTGTCAGATTGCCGACGAATTTGCTGGCGTTGAGTTGAAGCGACGAAATCTTGTCGTTCACTTCGGTAAAGCCTTGCTCCAGCGACATGATTTCGGAAACAACATTTTCGGTATCGCTGCGGATTGCCGAAATTGTGTTGGACATCAGATCGGCGGCAAGCGCGGTTTCGTCGACCGACGCGGTAATCATCGTCACGGTCTGCGCCTGATCTTCCATGGCGCGGCGAATTCGTTCTGCCGACAATTTTACCTCATCGACCGTTTCGCGAATAGACGCGTTCGATGCGACCGACGCCTTGGTGGCGTTTTGAATCGCGGCAATTTTCTGCGCTATTTCATCGGTTGCTTGCGCAGTCTGATTGGCAAGGCTTTTTACCTCTTGCGCAACCACGGCGAATCCCCGTCCGGCATCGCCGGCTCGCGCTGCTTCGATTGTCGCGTTCAATGCCAGCAAGTTCGTCTGGCCGGCAATGTCGCGTATCAGGCCAAGGATGGATTCGATCGACTGCGATTGCTCTGAAAGCGTATCGGTAGCAATGGCGCCCTGCGTGGCCACGGCCGACGCCCGGTTGGCAACGTCGGACGCGGTTTCGACCTCCGTGCGCGCATCCTCGATGGCGCGAATAAGGCCAGCCGCAGTTTGTGCTGCTTCGCGCATGGCAACGGCCGATTGTTCGGACGCGGCTGCTACCTCGGAAGCCTTAGACAACATTCCGTTGGCCATTTGCGAGCTGCTTGCGGCTTGCTGGCGCAATACAGCGGTCTGGTCCGCGACATCGTGCGCAGCAATTCCGATATCAGCTTCGAATTGGGCGGACTGCTCGCGGCGTCGTGCAACATTTTGTGCGTTGCTGTAGGACATATAGCATGTGGACATGATCGACAATTCAAGTCCCGAGATCGTGGAAACTGCGCTGATCAGGTCTGGGTAGTCGTCGCCAAACCCGTAAACTTCGCCTATCAGTCCAAGCATATATGTATTGGCGCGAAAGGTGGCGGCATGTACTTCTTCCAACGGGATGCCTCGTTTGCAGGAGTCCATGACTTGCCGGATCAAATAGCTTGTCCATTCGGCATTTTCGACATTCTGCATCCTGCCTGCAAGGAAAGTCGTCATCCGGCCGACCACGATTTCAACATTGGCCGGGTCGGATAGCTCGGGGTATTTGCCCGCTTCCGTCCAATAGGACCAATAATAGCGGCTAATCTCCTCAACCCGGTCCTTGAGAAGTTCGCCAACTTTCTGACACCGGGGGCCTAGCGTTCCGTCACGATTGAAGACGTCGATGATTTCTTGAACTCTTGCGATAGCGATTTCGGAGTTTTCAGACATTCGTATTTCCCGTTTTGATTGCGGCCCGGCCATATCGGCGCGATTTTACATTATTAGCGAGCGAATGGTTAATAGCTGGTTATTCAGCGCCGGATCCGGTCAATTCATATCGAAGACGGATGTGTGCTTTTGATCGACATTTTCGGTCAGGCAAATTGGTGCCGATGCGGAGTCGGCCTTGCGCCAATGGGCTAAACGATTAAAGAGCGGGCAGTTTGAATAACCGTGCACTCGCAAAGGGCATTTCATGGCGCAAAATCACAACCGGCCATTGTCGCCGCATCTAGGCGTATATCGCTGGTCGCCGCAGATGGCGATTTCGATCTTTCATCGTGCTACCGGCTTTATCATGGCCACAGCCGGGCTGATGACATTGTTATGGTGGCTTTCTGCAATCGGCGGCGGCGCAGAAAGCTATGCCACATTCCAGAAATATGTTGTCTACGCTGGCGAACAGGCGACGACGGGTCAGACGGTCAGCAACTGGTTTTTCCGACTGCTGGCCCTCGCGGTTACCTTCAGCTTTTTCCAGCATGTGTGTTCGGGCCTTCGCCATCTCGTACTCGATATCGGTGCGGGATATGATTTGAAGACTAACCGGACCTGGGCGCTGGCTGCATTCGGCGGCGCAATTTTTGCAACTGCATTGGTGGCGCTGTTTGTGGCATCGCGGTTCATCGGAGTTTGATGCATGGATAGCAGGACATATATCGGACGGGTTCGTGGTCTCGGCTCGGCACGGCACGGCGGCGAACATTGGCTCAAGCAACGGCTGACCGCTGTCAGCAATCTGCTGCTGACTACATGGCTCGTCGTTTCGTTGTTGCTTATGCCAAATTTCGACCAGAGCACATTGCTGCAATGGCTTTCGAAGCCGACCGTCGCCGTCCCGATGATTCTGATGCTTGTGAGCATATTCTGGCATGCGCGCCTGGGGCTTCAGGTCCTGATCGAGGATTATGTGCATGACGATGCGCTGAAGTTCGGCGCGATGACCTTGCTCAATTTTTACGTGGTCGGCGGCGCCGTGTTTGGCATTTTCACCGTCGCCAAACTTGCCTTTACCGGAGCTGCCGCCT
>CALRMO020000170.1:0-5732 GCA_943369235.1 Sphingomonas paucimobilis | reverse complement strand
TGGCGTAATCTGCGGGGTAATGACGGCATTTTCGTCGGATATAGCTTCATCATTTATCCGCGCGCCGCCGCCCTGAATCATTCGCCGGGCTTCTTTTTTTGAAGTTACGAAGTTCAACGCGACCAGAGCATCGACCAGACTGATGTCGCCGGAAACAGCGACTGTGGGCAGATCGCCACCAGCATCGCCTTCTTCGAATGTTTTACGCGCGGTATCGGCGGCAAGCGTTGCTGCATCGGCCCCGCGACACATTTCAGTGGCGGCGTTGGCTAGCGCAATCTTCGCGAAGTTGATTTCCGACCCTTCAAGCCCTTCGAGGCGAGCGATTTCATCGAGCGGTAGGTCGGTAAATAGGCGCAGGAACCTGCCGACATCACGGTCATCGGCGTTTCGCCAGAATTGCCAGTAATCATAATCGGGCAATTGCTCGCGGTTAAGCCAGACCGCGCCGGAAACCGATTTTCCCATTTTGGTCCCGTCAGATTTCGTAATCAACGGCGTAGTCAGGCCGTAAACTTCCGCTGAATCCATACGGCGCGCCAATTCGACCCCGTTGACGATATTGCCCCACTGATCCGAGCCACCCATCTGTAAGCGAACACCCATAGTCTTGCTGAGATGGCGGAAATCATAGCCCTGCAGGATCATATAGTTGAATTCTAGGAACGTCATCGGCTGCTCTCGCTCCAGCCGCAGCTTCACCGAGTCAAAGGAGAGCATCCGGTTGACCGTGAAGTGGGTTCCAACTTCCTGTAGCAGTTCGATATACCCAAGCTTGCCGAGCCAGTCATGATTGTTGACCATCACGGCGTCGGTTGGCCCTTCCCCGAACCGCAAGAAGCGCTCGAACGCGGTGCGGATGGAGCCAATGTTCGTATCGATCGCATCATCGGTCAGCATTTTACGGACCTCGTCCTTACCGGTGGGATCGCCGATGCGGGTAGTGCCGCCGCCCATCAAGACGACGGGCTTGTGTCCAGCCTGCTGTAGCCGGCGAAGCAACATGATCGAGACCAAATTGCCGACATGAAGCGATGGCGCTGTGGCGTCAAATCCGATATAGGCCGGAACAACCTGTTTGGATGCCAGTTCGTCGAGCGCCGATGCGTCGGTGGTTTGGTGGATGTAGCCGCGCTCGTCAAGCAGGCGAAGAAGATCGGATTTATAAGCAGTCATAGCGCGGCTGCGCCTAGCATGGAGTTTGACATTGGCCAACATTCCGATGAGCGAAATCCGGTTGATATGTAATCCCTCGACACCGCCGATGAAGGCTGAATTTATCGAAGTCGAGATCAGGAGGGCGGGCAGGGGGCGTCTGTTTGCGCGATATGTCCTCGAGTGCGACACGAGCATGCTGTTGCTGCCCGAGCCATTTGCGCCGGTACGATCGGATCGGCTATGGGAAAGTACTTGCTTCGAAATGTTCATCAAGCCCATTGGAGCCGATAGATATTTCGAGTATAATTTCTCGCCATCGACTGAATGGGCGTTGTACCGCTTTTCGGATTACCGGAAGGGGATGGCCGAGGAAATGATCCGACGTCCGCGGATAACGTGCGATTATTCCGATAGCCACTTTGCTTTGAACGCCGAGTTTGAATTACCCGACGGTCTGATTGACGCGCCCTTCACGCTTGGGCTTGCAGCCGTCGTCGAAGAGGGCGACGGCAATAAATCCTATTGGGCGTTGACACATCCATCGGACAAACCCGATTTTCATCATAAGGATTGCTTTGCGCTGCCACTGGATGCACCACGCGTTTCATGAAATTCGGAATCGATTGTCTGCTTGCGGATGCCGACTTGCGCAAGCAACTTGACGGCAAGCGCGTTGCGCTGCTCGCCCATCCAGCGTCGGTTACAGCCGATCTTACGCATTCGCTTGATGCGCTGGTGGCGAGCGGTTTGAATGTTACAGCTGCGTTCGGGCCTCAGCATGGCCTGCGCGGCGACAAGCAGGATAACATGATGGAATCGCCTGATTTCACTGATCCCGCCCACGCCATCCCTATATTCAGCCTATACGGCGAAGTCCGCCGTCCAACCGGGCAGGCCATGAAGACATTTGACGTCATCCTTATTGACATGCAGGATCTGGGATGCCGAATTTATACGTTTATAACGACATTACTTTACATGCTGGAAGCGGCGGCGGAGCATGGCAAATCGGTTTGGGTTCTGGATCGGCCGAACCCCGCCGGACGGCCAATCGAAGGCCTGACATTGCTTCCCGGATGGGAGAGCTTCGTCGGGGCCGGGCCAATCCCGATGCGGCATGGACTGACGCTTGGCGAGTTGGGCCAGTGGTTCATCCAATATTACAAAATCGATGTCGATTATCGCGTGATTGCCATGGAGGGGTATCAGCCTGATGCTGCGCCAGGGTTTGGCTGGCCCAGCGACCGGCTGTGGATAAACCCAAGTCCGAACGCGCCCAACATCAACATGGCACGAGCCTATGCAGGGACGGTCATGCTGGAAGGCACAACATTGTCGGAAGGCAGGGGAACCACCCGACCGCTCGAAATCTTTGGTGCGCCCGATATTGACGCGCGCGCGGTCATAGCGGCAATGCATTCATTCGCGCCGCAATGGCTTGCGGGCTGCGCCTTGCGGGAGATTTGGTTCGAGCCGACGTTCCACAAGCATGTTCATCGCCTGTGCAACGGCGTGCATATTCATGCCGAAGGTGCCACCTACGACCATCAAGCGTTCCGGCCTTGGCGTGTTCAAACGTTGGCGTTCAAGGCCATCCGCAGACTCTATCCCGATTATGACCTGTGGCGGGATTTCCCCTATGAATATGAATTTGGAAAGCTCGCCATTGATGTGATCAACGGCGGTCCGGGATTACGCAACTGGGTTGACGATGCCGCAACCGTCGCAGCCGACCTTGACGCCGTGACGTCAGTCGACGAACAGGCCTGGGCCGAGGAGCGCCGGGAGTATCTGTTATATTAATGCCCGTGCTTGCGACTTAATTCGCGCATGGCATCGTCTAGGCCTTCAAGCGTCAACGGGTACATCCGGTCGTTCATCAATTCCTTGATGATCTTTGTTGACTGGGAATAGCCCCATTGTTTTTCCGGGACTGGATTAAGCCAGACGGTGGCGGGATAGGTGGTGGTAATGCGATGCATCCACACCGCACCCGATTCTTCGTTAAAATGCTCGACCGAACCACCGGGATGCGTGATTTCATAGGGGCTCATCGACGCGTCGCCAACCATCACAACTTTGTAATCATGCGGAAATTTGTGCAGAATATCCCACATTGGAGTCCGCTCTGAAAAGCGCCGCTTATTGTCCTTCCAAACGCCTTCGTACGGGCAGTTGTGGAAATAGAAAAATTCAAGGTTTTTGAACTCGCTAGTCGCTGCACTGAAGAGTTCTTCGCATAATTTGATAAAGGGATCCATCGACCCCCCGACATCCAGCAACAGGAGCAGCTTGATGGCGTTGCGCCGCTCAGGTCGCATGTGGATATCAAGCCAGCCCTGGCGCGCGGTGCCATTGATCGTCGCATCGATATCGAGCTCTTCAGCGGCGCCGTCGCGCGCAAATTTGCGCAGGCGGCGCATCGCGATCTTGATGTTGCGCGTGCCGAGCTCACGGGTGTGATCGAGGTTTTGAAACTCGCGCTTGTCCCAGACCTTTACCGCACGCTTGTTCCTGGATTCGCCGCCGATTCTTACGCCTTCGGGATGATAGCCGCTATTACCATAAGGCGAGGTGCCGCCGGTGCCAATCCACTTGTTGCCGCCTTCGTGGCGCTTTTCCTGCTCCTCAAGCCGCTTTTTGAGCGTTTCCATCAGCTCGTCCCAGCTGCCCATTTTTTCAATCTTTGCCATTTCTTCGGGGCTGAGATATTTTTCCGCAATGGCTTTGAGCCAATCCGCGGGAATTTCGACCTGCTCCTGCCCATAATCGATAAAAATCCCCTTGAAAACCTTGCCAAAGACTTGGTCGAAGCGGTCCAGCAGTGCTTCGTCCTTCACCAACGTGGCGCGCGCCAGATAATAAAATTCTTCAGGATTTTGACCGATTACGTCCGCATTAAGTGCTTCCAGCAACGCCAGATGTTCTTTCAATGATGCAGAAATCCCTGCCGTCCGCAATTCGTCCATGAATGAAAAAAACATCGGTGGCTCCGGTTAATCGTTCGATTAAGCTTGTGCAGCCTCTGCGTCAAAACGTCAACGCCAGCAGGTTAACTTACTAATAACCATATTAGCCTAAGCACGCGGGGTGGAATCTAAAAAGGGTCACATTACCGTGAAAATGGAAAAAATCGAGATTGAAGACAATCAGTGGATCCGCGAAACAGCGAAGATCTGCGGCGATGTCACGGTTGGCTGTTCAGAAGCTGCCGGAAAACTTGAAACGGCCTTGGCATCTGCTGACTGGCTGAAAGCCCAGCATGGTGAGTTGACCGAGCTGACGTTGCGGCTCGATTCCGACATCGCCGAAGTGACTCAGGCAACGTCGGACGCGCGAAGCCTTGCGGAATCTGCTGTGCGCAAACTGATGAGCGGAAACGAAACCGTCGAGCTGTCAATGGAAAGCTTTTCCGCGCTCGTCTTGCTGATCGGCAATCTTGGGACGCACATCACAGGGTTTGCTGCTGCGATGGAGCAGGTAAAACGAGTTTCACAGTCGATCGACATAATCGCACGTACCACGAACATGCTGGCTCTCAATGCCGCTATCGAAGCGGAGAAAGCTGGTGAAGCGGGCCAAACATTTGCTGTTGTGGCGAGCGAAGTGAAGAAACTCGCGCTTGATACGCGCAAAGCCGCCGTTGAGATTACGGGAACGGTAAATTCGCTTGCGGACGAGGCTGCCAAATTCGTCGGCCAGATCGAGGATGGTATTTCGACGAGCGGAGTCGCGCAGCAGCAATTCTCGGGCCTGCAGATGCTTATTCAATCGGTGAGCGACGTCGTCGGGCAAGTCGGCGAGCACAATCGCGGCATTGCCACCAGCACCGAACAAATTCACCGGGGCCTGCTCGATTCCCAAAAAGTGCGCGATGCCGTGTCCGACGCAAATGTGGAGATGTTTGCGGCCGTCAGCGCTGCGCACAACCAGATTGTCGATCTCGAAACTCAGGCAAACCGCATGTTCGACCACATCGTACACAGCGGACTGTCGAGCGAGGATCAGCAATTTGTCGATCTGGCCAGGGAAGAGGCTGCGGCGCTAATTGAGGTAGCCGAGGCGGCAATTGCCAGCGGTACCCTGACAATGGAAGATTTGTTCGATACCGACTATCAGCCCGTTCAAGGTAGCAACCCGCCGCGTTACACAACACGACTGACTCGCTGGGCCGAACAAAATTGGCAACCAATTATCGACGGCATGAAGGCGCGCCGTCCGGACGCTATACTCACTTGTGTACCGAGCAGCCGCGAGGGTTTTCTGCCGATTCACCTCAAGGAATTCTCGCGGGTGCCGACGGGGGATTTGGCGCATGATACCAAATACTGTCGCAACGGTCGCATCCTGTTTGCGGGGATCGACCATATCGCGAAGGCCTCCGAACAGGAATATATGATGGCGGTCTACCGCCACGAGGGCGATGGCAAGACGTTCAAGACCGTCCGCAATGTCTATGTCCCCGTGCGCATCAACGGACGCCGCTGGGGCGATGCCGAGCTTGCTTATTTAATTTGACAGGCATCCGGCGGTCGGGGCTTGTGAATCAAAGCGACCAGCACGAACGAAATGTA
>CALRMO020000169.1:0-5768 GCA_943369235.1 Sphingomonas paucimobilis | reverse complement strand
CCGTCCGCGCCGGTGCCGCTCGCGCGTTCGGCTTGGGTCGAACGGGCCAATGCGTTGCTCGCGATGAGTTGGGAGCGGGGCTGGTCACAAAAACCCCGTCTTGATATGCAGGCGGTGCTTGACGATGGCTTGAAAGGCCTGCCCAAAATCGGCTTTGCGGGGCGCGAGGAATGGGTCGCGCGACTCGAAAGCTTGTTACAGGCCATTAACACCGAGGCGCGCCTGAATGCGCTCGGCCGCACGATTGCGTTTGGGCAACTGGTCCGCATGGTCCGGCAGCGCACCAAGTTGGAACTGCTGTGGCAGCGCCATCCCGAGATCCTGCACCTACCCTTACCCCCACCCGTCATCGTGCTTGGCCATATGCGATCGGGCACGACCCGGATGCAGCGGATGCTCGCGAGCGATCCGAAATTCTGCGCAACCCGCTTTTGCGACAGCTGGTTTCCCATGCCGCCCGGCGGCCCCGACCTGCGTCCGGTAAAAGCATGGGCAGCACTCCGCGCGGCGCGGCTGTTGAATCCGCAATTTCCGGCTATCCATCCAACGTCGCCAACCGCTCCGGATGAAGAGATTGGCTGGCTTGGCCTTGATTTTGCGAGCACCCCCTATGACGCGCAATGGCGCATTCCGGCGTTTATCGCGAGCAATCAGATGCGCGACGCGCTGCCAACCTATCAATTGATCAAAAGGTTGTTGCAGACATATCAGTGGTGCAATCCCGCTGACATGCGGCCGCGCATATTGAAGGTGCCGCAGTTCATGGAAGATATCGACGCGGTATTGTCGGTCTTCCCCGAAGCTTCGATCGTCCGCGTGACCCGAGATCCCGCCTCGGTGGTCGCGTCGTCCTGCTCGCTTGTCGCCAATCAGCGGACGGTGCAGAGCGACAAGGTCGATATATCGGAAATAGGTGCCGAATGGCTGGCGCGCACCCTAAAGCGCGAGGCTATCGCCAACAAACGCGTCGCGCGCCATGGCTTCGCCTATGCTGAGGTCGGCTACCGCGAGATGGAGGCAGATTGGCGCGCGGCGATGACTGCGGTTTATCGCAGTCTGGGAATGCGCCTTGATGAAAAGACGCTCAGCCGAATGGGCCGTGAGCGTATCAAGCCCAATGGAGCGGCATTACCGCATCGCTATCGGCTGGCCGACTTTGGTCTGACCGCCGATAGCGTGTTGCGGCATTTTGAGAGCGATGCGCCAGTAACCGGCGCGAGCCGTTTGGAAGTTAGCCGACAATCTCTTCCGGCTTGAAGAAATAGGCGATTTCGATCGCGGCATTCTCGTCGCTGTCCGAACCGTGGACGGTGTTGGCTTCAATGCTTTCGGCCAACTCCTTGCGGATTGTGCCGGGCTCGGCGTTCGCCGGGTTAGTCGCGCCCATGATGTCGCGGTTGCGCTGCATTGCGTTTTCGCCTTCAAGCACTTGGACGACTACCGGTCCGCTGATCATGAAATCGACCAGTTCGCCGAAGAACGGGCGTTCCTTGTGGACGGCGTAGAAGCCTTCGGCCTGTTCGCGGGTCATGTGAATGCGCTTCGATGCAACGACGCGAAGGCCTGCCTCTTCCAGCATCTTGGTCACTGCGCCGGTCAGGTTGCGGCGGGTGGCGTCGGGCTTGATGATCGAAAAGGTGCGAGTTACCGCCATAAGAAGCTCCATAATTTTGGGGTGATTGGTTGCGCGCGCCTCTAGCGGGTGGGACCAATGATGGCAAGGCCGTTCAAAAATACCGTAGCTGGCGAAAAGTCGAAGGGCGCTTCTCGGCCGAGCACAGTGCGGTGCTGATAGGCGTCCTTCGACGGGCGCAGTCGCAACGCGACTGCTGCTCAGGACTACGGTGCCTTAATAAGGCGCTAGTTCTTACCGCCGCCGATGATAACTGCAGCCGTACCGCCGTCTTCATTCGGGGTAGCTGTCACCATCAATGTAGCATCATTACCGCCTTTTGCCGAAAAGCTTGCCGTTTCCCCCTTGTCCGATGTGCTGGTCGACTGCGTGTTGATCTTGAAACCACGCTTTTCAGCTTCGGCTTTGTAGAAAGCCGTAACTTTGGTCGGCGTATCTTTGATCATGACAGTTGCCATGCCGCCGCCTGTGCCTTCCTTGTCGCTGCCTCCCATGAACGCGCCTTTGACCTCTCCACCGGGATAGACCGGAAGCCCGAGCGGCAGGCCCTCTTTCGCAGCTGCATCACCAAAGGTGATTTTGCCCTCGCCGTCCTTTCCCTCGAACGTGATCGTGCCGCTTTCGTTGTTTTTGTGGGTATCGGAAGTAATTTTGATTTCTTCGCCGTCGGCGGTGGTGACGGTCGTTTTGTCCTCGTTACCGCCGCACCCGGCGAGCACCAATAAAGCTGTCAAAGGAATGAGGTGTCGCATGGTCTTTCTCCCTTGGCGGTCATCTATATCGCAGCATTAAGGCCCCTGCACCCATTTTCCGCCGTCCTGTTTCCAGTACCGCCGCTCGACATTGTCTTTGTCAGCAAGCGCGCGCCAGGCGGCACGGGCGTTGTCGGTATGGCTCGGCGGGAACAGATAAAACACGCGATCGAACCCGAGTACTTCATCGCGCCAGACGCCGTCAGCCAACGCCACGAATTTGGCAGAATTCGCAGCGACAGCTTCGCTCGAAAGCAATATCGGCTGAAGCGAATCCTCACCCTCGCCGGCTTTCGCATGGGCCAGAAAACTATCGGTCTTGAAGCTCCACAATGCCGCCGAAATCGCATCAAGCAGCGGGCTGTCGCCGACGACCAGCAGCCGCCCGCCACCGTCCAGCACCCGCTGGGCAATGGGCGGCAGTATTTTTTCGGCGGGATCGCGGGTCAGTTGGTAGAAATCGACCTGCACAGGCTTTGATTAGCTTTCGAAATTATCGGCTACAAACCGGTCGAGCAAGCGCACACCAAAGCCGGTTGCGCCTTTGTCCCAAACGGGTCCAGCCTTGTCCGCCCACACCGTTCCGGCAATATCGAGATGCGCCCACTTCACGCCATCTTTCACGAACCGGCCGATGAATTGCGCGGCCGTAATCGACCCGGCGCCCTTGCCACCGATATTTTTCATGTCGGCAATCGGGCTGTCGATCATCTTGTCGTAAGCCTTGGACAGCGGGAAACGCCACAGTTGGTCTCCCGACGCCTTGCCCGCTGCCGTCAGCTTGTCGGCAAGCTCGTCGCTGTTCGAGAACAGACCGGCATATTCATTGCCCAGCGACACGATGATCGCTCCGGTCAGCGTCGCCAGATCAACGACATATTCGGGGTTATAGTTATCCTGAACCCAATGCAGCGCGTCGCACAGCACCAGACGACCTTCGGCATCGGTGTTCAGGACCTCGATGGTTTGCCCCGACATAGACGTGACGATATCGCCCGGCCGCTGCGCATTGCCGTCGGGCATATTCTCAACGAGGCCGCACACGCCGACGACATAAGCTTTTGCCTTGCGCCCGGCGAGCGCCTTCATCGCGCCGGCAACCGCGCCTGCGCCGCCCATGTCCCATTTCATGTCTTCCATGCCAGCCGCCGGCTTGATCGAGATACCGCCCGTGTCAAAGGTTACGCCTTTGCCGACGAGCGCCACAGGACGGTTTTGCGTGCCGCCGGTGCCATCCCATTTCATCACCAACAACCGTGCGGGCCGCCGTGACCCCTGCGCCACACCGAGCAACGCGCCCATGCCAAGCTCGGCCATCTGCTGGTCGTCGAGCACCGATATTTCGACACCAAGCTCCTTCAGATGCTGACAGCGTTCGACGAAGCTTTCGGGGTAAATGATATTGGCCGGCTCGGTAACCAGTTCCTTGGTCAGTGCGACGCCATCGGCAATCGCCTGATAGCGGCTCCATGATGCGGCGGCATCTTCGGGCGCGCCAACAACCGTAAGGCCCGTCACCGTTCGCTTCGATGTCTCGGCAAGCTTGGTGCGATATTTGTCCATCCGCCAGTTGCGCAACGTGGCGCCATACGCGACTTCCGCAGCCGCTTTTGCCGAAAGGTTGGCCGCGTGAACGGCAATATGGGTTGCGCCCGATGTTTGCACCTTGGCGACGATTTCGCCGCCTGCCTTCTGATAATCGCCCGCATCACCCTCGGCAACCGCGAGCAAGACGATACGAACCAGCTTGCCACCTTCCTCGGCAATCAGCAGGAAACTCTGACCAGCGTCGCCCTTGAACCGCGCAAGCTTTGCCGTGTCGCGCACCAGTTGCGCGTTATCGAGCGGAAACGCGAAGCCTTCAAAACTGTTCTTGGTAACGATGAAGGCAAGCACATCGGCTGCTTCGGGACGTTCATTGGCGAATTCGATCTTCATGAAACTGTTCAGCCTTTCCGCTGTGGATAGTCGGTTGACGCGCTCTATAGGCGCAATTGGCCGCTGGATTAAAGCAAAAGATAGGGCTGCCTTTGCTCTGTTAACCGCATATACAGTCGCTTGGCTCAAGATGGCTGGACCAGCGGCATTGGCGGCGATAAAGGACATTCCGGTTTTATGAATATCGCTGTCCCCCGGCCTTCGCTTACCCGGCCTTATTTCGTCGCGCTGTTGCTTGGATGCACGGCATTGCCTTCGCTCGCGTTGGCGCAGGAGGCTCCGACTCCCGTCGAAGCGCCCGCAACCGGCGACCAGATCGGCTTTTCAGCCGCCGTCGTCGAATATGACTCCAATACCGAAATCGTTACCGCGAAAGGCGACGTCCTCGTCAATCGCGATGGCTATACGGTGCGCGCCGACAATGTTGTCTGGGACCGGACGACGGGCGAGGTCACCGCGCTTGGCAGCATCCGCGCTGTCGGTCCCGAAGGCGACGTTGCCTATGGCGACAAGATTGTCCTGACCGACGCCCTGAAGGACGGGGTAATCGAAAATCTGTTGGTCGTGCTCGCTGACGAAAGCCGCCTCGCGGCCAAACGCGGAGCGCGCAAGGACGGAATCTACACGCTCGACTATGCCGCATACACCGCGTGCAAGGTTGTCGATCCCGACGGTTGCCCCAAAAAGCCGAGCTGGCAGGTCAAGGCCGTGAAGGTCGTGTATGACCCGGCCAAAAAACGCGTTAAATATCAGGGTGCGCGGATCGAATTGTTCGGTCTTCCGGTGGTCCCGTTGCCTTTCCTGTCACATCCGGTGGATTCAGAGGCGGGCAGCGGATTTCTCGTACCCGGTGTTGGTTTCTCGCGTAATAACGGCGTCGAGATTGAGGGTGCCTATTACTGGAAAATAGCCGAAAACCGCGATCTCACGGCTTCGGTGACGGCGTTTTCGGATTCTGCACCACTCGGCAAAGTAAACTTCCGGACGCTTGAAAAAAAGGGCGCGCTCGCCATCACCGCCTATGGCACCTACAGCAACAGAATCAGTACAAGCGGCGTCGCGCTTCCTGCGGGCGACAATGTCTTTCGCGGCTATGTCGAGGGCACGGGGCGGTTTCAGTTCGATCCGCATTGGTCGATTTCGGCCTCGGGCCGGTACGCGTCCGACCGGACCTTTCTTCGTCGTTACGACATAAGCCGCGACGACCGCTTGCGCTCGAACCTGACGGTCGAGCGTATCGGCGACGACAGCTATTTCTCGCTTGCCGGCTGGGCGGTGCAAACGCTGCGCACCGGCGACGATCAGGGACAGGCGCCCATCGCTTTGCCCGAAATCGACTATCGCTTGCGTTTGAACGACCCGCTTCTTGGCGGCAAAATCCAAATCCAGGCCAACAGTCTGGCGATCGGTCGCACCGCAGGACAGGATACGCAGCGGGCATTTGC
>CALRMO020000168.1:0-5775 GCA_943369235.1 Sphingomonas paucimobilis | reverse complement strand
GGATGGCTCAATCTCCCCTTCCATCTCGAGCGGAGCGGGTGACCATTATTTTCGTGTCGGTGCGATCCGAGACCCGCGCGATTCCGTTCAACTCCAGCGCCGTAACGAAGCTATCGACATCGCCGGCGGCAAACACCCCGACAATATTGGTCGCCGGTGCGGGCCCGTCCACAAAGACGATCTTGCGCGCGGAGTAACGGTTAACCTCGTTCAGCGCTTCCGCCAGCGGCTCGCGAATGAACGTCAACCGACCCGTCAGCCAGCTCGTCTCGCTCGCCGTATCGACGTGTGTCACGTTCCAGGCATGATCCGATTTCGCGATCAGGCGCGCACCCGCCACCATATTGACGCGCCGACCGGGCCGGACCCATCCATTGGGCTGCTCGACGCGGACTTTGCCTTCGATCAGCGTCACGGTCAGTTTCGCTTGATCATCGAGCTGGACGTCGAATTCGGTTCCAACTGCACGGATCGTCTTGCTGGCTGCTTCGACGAGAAAGGGGTGGACGCGGTCCTTGGCGACTTGAAAGAAGGCATGCCCCCGTATCAGTCGCAAGCGGCGACGGGCACCCATTTCGACCACACGCAGTTCGCTCTCCGCATCGAGCGTCACCACAGAGCCGTCCGTCAAGGTTGCGGTCGTGCGCTGCCCGGTGCCGGTGCGGAACAACTCGCCCTCCGAACCGAACCAGGATCGCACTGGGTCGCCATATTGCAGAAACGTAACCGAGGAGGACACCAGCAGCAGCACCGCCGCGGCAAGCGCCAGCAACGCCTTGAAACGCGCCGGACGATTGTATGCGTGAACATCGTGCTCGCGTATTTCCAGGACTGCCGGGTCGTTGGCGATCGAATCCAGGGCGTCCCATTGCTGTTGCAGCCGCTCAAGCTGGGCGTGAGCACCCGGGTTGGAGCGGAGCCAATCCGCGAACGCTTCCCGTTCTTCCGCCGCCATGTCGCCGGAGCGCTGCGCGCTGAACCAACGCGTCGCCTCGGCACGCAAGCCATCTTCGAGACGTTTAGGCTCGATCGTCACTGTATGTCCTCCATGACGTCGGACAGACGGAGCAAGGCCCGGTGGATCAACTCCTTTACCGAATTTTTGGTTATGCCCATGCGTACGGCAATCGTCTGGTATGTCATGTTCTCGAACCGGTGCATGACGAACGCGGCGCGTACGCGCGGGGACAGGTTCGCAATGGCCTGAATCACCAGGGCATATTGTTCTCTCGCGATCGCAATGCGTTCGGGAGAAATGTCGTCGCGGGGTTCTGCGGTGGTCCCCTCGATCGAGCCGAGCACCGGCCGCATACGGCCGCCATCGGCGCGATAGCGGCTGATCAGGACATTTTGTGCGACCCGGAAAAGATAGCGTTCGGCATGCTCGATCGGCTGGTTTGACTGGGCGGTTTGCATGCGCAGGAAAACATCCTGAACAAGGTCGTCAATATCCGCTGCGTTGACCCGCCGGGCCAGGAAGCGGCGCAAGCCTGGCCCATAGCGATTCATCCATTCCGTCAGGTCATAGGTGTGCTGCGGCCTGTTGTCCGCCGACATGCGATCAGCCTTTCCCGGTCGATCTCCACTCATGCGCCTCGCTCCGCCGGACAATTCGGCATGTCCCAGATGATAGACGGTGCTCTGCTATGGTCGGGGGGATCAGGAGAGGGCTTTTCTCGTCGCGGGACACCGTTTGCTGGAATCTTTCGTTTTTTTCAGGATGATCCCCCCACCAGGCTCATGGTCGCGTCATAGTCGTACGGAAGCGGATTCGGCTCAAGTCGAAACGCAATACAGGAGGGGATGATGACCTTTGGGTCCTTGCGCGTTCGTCGATCGATGTTGTGCGGAATCGCGCTGGCAGGATTGATTGTATCAACCTGTGGAAGTCCGGCCTTTGCCGAGACGCCATATCATATTCGCCCGCAGTCACTTGATCTCGCCTTGCGCGACTTTGGCTTGCAAAGCGGGCTGACGATCATGGCGGATGCCGCGCTGACCAAAGGCAAGGTGAGTCACGGGATCGCTGGTGCCGCAACCCCGGAAGCGGCGTTGAGCGCGATCTTGCGCGGTTCCGGTCTGACCTATCGCCGGCAGGGCAAAGTCTTTGTGATCCAGCCGGGGGCGCTTGGGAGCGTTGAGGGAAACGGCCAGGCAGCCACGCCGGTCGCCGTGCCGACTGAGCAAGCGCAGTCCGACGCTATAGGCCAGGATATTATCGTGACCGCACAGAAGCGGCGGGAATCGATCCAGAAGGTCCCCATCGCGGTGTCTGCGTTTAGCGCCAAGGCGCTCGACCAGTATAAGATCGAAGGGGGTGCCGAGCTCGAACGCGCAGTGCCGAACGTCAACTTCTCGAAGAACAATTTTAGCGGCTACAATTTCTCGATCCGCGGGGTCGGCACCAAGGCCGTTTCGGTAAGCACCGATCCTGCCGTCGCGATCAGCTACAACAATACACCGCTACTGCGAAATCGCCTGTTCGAGCAGGAATATTTCGATGTCGAGCGGGTCGAGGTGCTGCGGGGGCCACAGGGCACGCTTTATGGTCGCAATGCCACTGCGGGCGTCGTCAACATGCTCCCGAACAAGCCAAGCAACCGGTTCGAAGGCTCTTTGAAGGGAGAGGTCGGCAATTACGATACGCGCCGCGTAAGCGGCATGCTCAACGTCCCGCTGACCGATACCTTCGCGGTGCGCGTCGCCGGTGCCTACACCAATCGCAGCGGGTTCGATTACAACACGGTAACCGACCGGGCGGTCAATGGTCGTGATCTCTGGTCGCTGCGCGCGACGGCACAGTGGCGACCCGTCGACGATTTCACCGCCAGTCTCGTCTGGGAGCATTTCGACGAAAAGGACGATCGGTCCCGCACCGGCAAGCAATTGTGCCACTACGATCCCGGTCCCAGCACGGTTGGAGGGCTGGCTGTGCCGGAAGTTTCCAACGGGTTTCCCATCCGTGCCCAGCTAAGCCAAGGGTGCGCCAACGGTTCGCTCTATGACGCGGGTGCCTATGGCGTGCCGAACGGACTGAGCCTGCCCTATGTCGCTGCCGCCAGCGGGCTGGTCCAATTGGGCTTCCTGCCGGACTTTTCCGGGCTTGCGACCTTCGCCGATCCGACCCGAGATCCCTATGCCGGGGTCGTGCAATCGCGCAACTTGCGCGAGATTGCGACAAAGTATGATCCGACTTTTCGGGCGCGCAACGATATCTTTCAGCTCAATTTTGAATGGGGCGTGCGCAGCAACCTGAAACTGTATTCGCAGTCGCTGTACACCAAGGATTTTTACCACTCGACCCAGGACTATAACCGGTTCAATTCGGTGCCGATTATCAACGATTCGATCGGCCTCTTCAGTCTCGACACTTTCACGCCGGAGGTAAAGGGGTTCACGCCAGGCGGCGTGTTCAACGATCCACAGCTTGGCGCATCCAATACCTTGGTTGCAGTCGACATGGTCAACTCCCGCAGCGAACAATGGTCGCAGGAATTCCGGTTGCAATCGTCCAACACCGGGCCGTTCAATTTCAGCTTCGGTGCGAACTATCTCCATTTCAAAATCAATGAAGATTATTACGTCTTTTCCAATTTTTTTACAGCGATCGCCCAAGGGTATTTCAACGGACCGGTCAGTACCGACACGCCGCCTCCCGCCTGTCCGGCAGGGGCAACCACAGGCTGCATCTATATCGATCCCAATCCGATCGACCGGATCAATGGCCAGGGGCACAATTATTTCCGGAGCGACAATATCTACAAGGTCGATTCCTACGCGGCCTTTGGCGAGGTTTACTGGCGTGCCACGCCCAATCTCAAGGTCACCGGGGGATTGCGCTATACCGATGATCGTAAGGTTACGACGCCGGTTCCCACACAATTGCTGCTTTCACCGGGTATATCGGGCGGGGGCTACGTCAATTCCGGCTATCCCGCCCAACCCGACATTCACCAATCGTGGCGTCGCTTCACAGGGCGGCTGGCGGTGGACTGGTCGCCTGAACTGGCCTTTACCGATTCCACGCTGGTCTACGGATCTTATTCGCGCGGCTATAAGGCGGGCGGCACGAATCCGCCTGGCATCAATGCCGACCCGCAATATCTCGAATTCTACCCGCAACCGACCACCTACAAACCGGAATATGTCAACGCTTTCGAGGTTGGCTTGAAGAATACGTTCGACCACGGTCGACTGACGCTCAACGGTTCGGCATTTTTCTACGATTACAAAGGGTATCAGATTTCGAAGATCGTCGATCGCACGGCTTTGAACGAAAATTTCAATGCGCAGACATGGGGTGCAGAACTCGAAGCGACGTGGCGACCTGTGCGAAATCTGCAATTCAACGCCAATGTCGGCTATCTCGGTACGCGGCTCGGCAAAGGTTCGTCGTCGATCGACGTCATGAATCGAACGCAGGGCAACCCTGATTGGACGCTGGTGCGCCCGTGGGTGCAATTGACATCAAGCTGCATCGCGCCGACCTCGATCGTCAAGAACATCGTTCAGGATCCGTCGGCTCCCCCTCTTGTGCTGGCCCTGTTGTGCGGCGGGGTTGCGGGACTGAATTTCGGGAGCTTCAAGCCGGGCGATACGCTGGCGGCGAAATATGGCGCTTATGATCTGAAAACCGCGCCCAATAACGGGCAGGGGATTGCAGCGGATGTGAGCGGGCACGAATTGCCCAACGCGCCGCACTGGACGTTAAATCTCGGTGTTCAATATACGTTCGAGAGCGGGGATTGGGCGCTGACGCCGCGCGCCGATTTCTACCGCCAAGATGCAAGCTGGGCGCGGATCTACAACACCGCGATCGACCGGCTACGGGCATGGAATAACACCAATATCTCTCTCACGCTCGACCAGCGCAAATGGGATATGACGTTGCAGGTCTATGTGAAGAACCTGTTCAATTCGACGCCGATCACCGATGCCTTCGTCAATAGCGACGATTCGGGCCTGACAACCAATGTGTTCACGCTCGATCCACGCATAATCGGCGTCAGCATCACCAAACGCTTCTGATCGGCACCCCCTTTGCCGACAGTTTGGCCGCGCAGCGAGACAAGGCTGCGCGGCCAATTTTTTCGGTCGGGATGGTGCCTCATAGAGGTAGCTACAAAATATGTAATTTGCAGAAATTCATCCCCCCGAAACTGATGCACGAGCGTCAATCGAAATGGGGAGGAATTCCCCGAAAAAAGATGTGTAAACCATCTATTCGAGAGAGGATGAACCATGAAAAAGCTTGCAGTACTTTGCGCTGCCGCCGCAATGACGTTGGCCGGACCGGCGTTCGCGCAGTCGTTTTCCCCATCGGGTGCTACCGTCACGGCGACGGGCGCGACCAGCTTGACCGCGCCTGGTTTCCCGACCCTCAATTGTGCAGCGACCTTTCGCGGTACCGTCAATAGCGACGGAACGGCGACGATCACCAGCGCCAGCTTTGTCGGCGGGCCGCTCGGTGCTTGTGCGCTAGTGCGGTTGACCACGCCGTTCACGCTCGTTCCAACGTCGACGACTTCGGTCAACGTCAATGGCCTCGAAGTGACCGCGCCGGTATCGTGCGGTCCCGCCAATGTCAGCGCGACCTGGGCCAATGGAACGCCGTCGCACTTCGATATTCCGACGGCCACGATCAGCCCTGGCGGCTGCACGGTCACCGCGCACCTGACCGTGTCGGGCATCACGATTATCTGACCGACGACGATCGGGGGGATCGTTCATCCTCCCGGTTCCGTCGAAGTGTGATCCCGTTCCTCGTCGATCCCG
>CALRMO020000167.1:0-5904 GCA_943369235.1 Sphingomonas paucimobilis | reverse complement strand
GTCGAAGCTCGCGAGATCCGGGAAGGCTCGGTCATTGTCATTCGCTATGAAGGCCCGAAAGGCGGACCCGGGATGCGTGAAATGCTGTCGACCACCGCAGCCTTGTACGGGCAGGGTATGGGGGAAAAGGTCGCGCTTATCACTGACGGGCGTTTCTCGGGCGCGACACGTGGTTTTTGCATCGGACATGTCGGGCCTGAAGCGGCCGACTGCGGACCTATTGCTCTGATTGAGGATGGTGACGAAATAGCCATTGATGCAGAGTCGGGCGTTATCGATTTGAATGTCGACACGGAAGTGCTTGAACAACGGCGTAAACTTTGGAAGCCCCGACTGACCGATTATGGGTCAGGGGCGTTATGGCGCTATGCACAAAATGTCGGACCTGCGTATAGGGGCGCGGTTACGCATCCCGGAGGTCAGGCCGAAACCCATGTCTATGCCGATATCTAGAGCAGTTTTGTCCGCAATGCTTGCCATTGCACTCGCTGGATGCGGCGGCAACAGCGCTGAAGACCTTGAAAATGCGGAGAACAAGGCCGACGAGCAGGCGGCGCTTGACGGTAAGGTTGAATGTGCGCTTGCTGGATCGAGTAACTTCCAGCGGGCCTGTACCACCGAACAGATCGCAGGGGCCGAAGGCACGATACTCGTCATTCGCCACCCCGACGGCGGATTTCGGCGTTTCGATATACTGACCGATGGCCGCGGCCTCGCGCCCGCCGATGGCTTTGATGAAACCCGGATCAGCCTGTTGAGTGACGGCATGATCGAGGTTAGCTCTGGCGACGACAAATACCGCTTGCCTGCACAGATAAAGGGCAAGGAAGCGCCCGCTGCTGAACCTGCGGATAAAGTCGCCGGTTGATTGCTCGCCCCGGCACGGGCATGGGGCGCTATGACGATAACAAACGAGATTATCAGGGTCGCGGCGCGCGGCGATGGCGTGACTGCCGACGGGCAATATGTGGCGCTCGCCGCGCCCGGCGATGTGCTCGATCCTGCGGGCGGACTGGTCCATGGCCCGCACCACGTCACGCCGCCTTGTCGGCATTTTCCGTTGTGCGGTGGCTGCCAGTTGCAGCATCTCGATGAAGAAAGCCTGCGAGCGTTTATCGCCGACCGCGTCACGCACGCGCTATCAACGCAGCAAGTCGCAATCGGCGATATCATGCCTGTGCATCTTTCGCCGCCGAAGACGCGGCGGCGAATAGCCGTGCGCTCGGCGTGGGCAGGCAAGCAGTTCCAGCTGGGTTTTAGTACCGAAAAGAGTCACCGTATCATCGACTTGAAGCAATGTGACGTCATGGCACCGCCGCTGTTCGCCTTGCTTCAGCCGTTGCGGGCCTTGCTCGGTCCAAGGCTCAATCGCGCTCGGCAAGTGCAGATCAAACTGGCGCTCGTCGATCAGGGCGTCGATGTCCTGATCGAGAACTGGATCGCCAATGATCTGGATACGCATGAGGCGCTATCTGAATTTGCCAGGACACATGTGCTCGCGCGACTCTCGCTGGACGAAGGCTATGGTCCAGTGCCTTTCTGGGAACCTGAACCAGTCACCGTAACGCTCGGCGGTGTGGCGGTTGCATATCCACCATATGGCTTCCTGCAGGCTACTCAGGATGGTGAGGCGGCGCTGGTGACCGCCGTTAAAACAATTGTTTCCGACCGGTTGCTTATTGCCGATCTCTTCTCAGGCTTAGGGACCTTTGCGCTGTCGCTAGACAACAGCAAGAAGGTGTACGCTGCGGAAGCCGACCGTGAGCCAACACTTGCGCTGAAGGCCGCTTCGGGGCGCGCAACGCGCCAAATATTTGTCGAGCACCGCGATTTGTTCAGGCGACCCCTAAGCGCGGAGGAATTGAACAAGTTTCAGTGCGTCATTCTTGACCCGCCGCGCGCAGGCGCAAAAGAGCAGGTCGTGAACCTGGCCGCATCGAATGTACCCGACGTCGCCTATGTCAGCTGCAACCCCGCCAGTTTTGCGCGCGATGCCAAGGAATTGGTCAGCGCGGGATACCGCCTGCGGCGAATATGGCCCGTCGGCCAGTTTCGCTGGTCAACACATATCGAAATGGTCGGTCATTTCACCCGTTAGTGAAGCAAGGCGGCCATCGCGGCGTGGACTACCAGCATGAACAACGCGATGCTCGATAATGCAAAGAGCGCAAATCGAATAATGACGCGGTTTGACAATATCTGGACGAGGCTGTGCGCGATCCGGAGGCCGACATAGGCCCATGCAATCGTCGCGTTGAGATTATCGCCTTGGCCGATCAGGCCAAGAACGATCGCAACCGCATAAAAAATCGTCGGTGCCTCGTGCAAGTGGTTGTAATTGTCTGCAACCCATGACGCCTTCACTTCGCCTTTCGCCACCAAATCGTCGCGAAGGCCGCGTCCGGTTGAGCCCACCATTGTCTTGCCGTCGATTCCGGCGCGGCCCATAGCAGGTAAGCGGGTCGCGTACATCCATATCCAGACGATCATTGTCCAGGCGGCAAGCACAACAACCGGTTCGAAAATATCACTTCGCATTTTCTCTTCCCCTTAGATTGTCGCAAGCAGCGCGTTAACAGCCAACACCAGCAAGCAGACGGTCGACAGTGCAAATAACAAAAAGCGGATGCTGACCTTGTTAATCGTCGATTGCCAGACACTGTGAATAATCCGAAGGACAGTGTAACCCCAAGCAAATGAAACCAGCAATGGTGTCGCGGCGTCTGCGATCGCGAGAATCATGACGGTCGCATAAAAAAGCGTCGGTTGCTCCATCAAATGCGCATAATTATGGGATTTCCAGGCAACCGATGGTGGCACGTTTGGATCGATATCTGCTCCGCGCCCGCCCACCGCCTTGCTCATGTCAACGCCAATTTTCGACATCGCCGGCAGCCGTGTGCCTGCCATCCATCCAAGCATAATTATGGACCAGACGACCAAAGCCGCCGCTGGTGCCAATATTGACATATCCATAGAAAAAGACCCTCCCTGTACTGTTATTGGCAGGAAGGGTGCTTTACCTAAATTAAATTGTCAATTGCAACTTATTGCGCAGACCGCTTCTCAAATCGCACGACAGTGCCAGCGTCGTTCGCGGAAACGCGCGCGTAAAGGCTCGCCATCGGTTCATCGACAACGATCTCGTCCTCGGTATCGCCAAAGCCGTTGAATTCCGTCCGCATCGCACAGCCATAAGCGCCAAGCATCCCGACTTCGATATAGTCGCCCGCCTTGACGTCATCTGGCAAGATGAATGGCCCTGCCATATGGTCCATATCGTCACAGGTAGGGCCATAGAAGCTGAACTCAGCCATTTGCGTGCCAATACTGGTTTCCGATCGTTGTAACGCAACCGGAAAGCGCCAGCCAATATGAGCCGCGTCGAACAGCGATCCATACGCGCCGTCGTTGATATACAATTCACTCCCGCGGCGCTTTTCGACCTTCACCAGCAACGAGGCATATTCCGCGCACAAGGCGCGGCCCGGCTCACACCACAATTCAGCCGAATAGCTGATGGGCAGATCCTCAAAGCAATCGTGAATCGCCTCGAAATAGCTTTCGAGCGGGGGTGGTTCCATACCCGGATAGACCGAGGGAAAACCGCCGCCAACATCGACGATATCGACAGTGACCGAGGCCTCCACGATTGCCGCACGAACATGCTGCATTGCTTCGGAATAAGCCGTTGGCGTCATCGCTTGGCTGCCGACATGGAAGCAAATCCCAAGCGCGTCCGCAGCCTGGCGGGTCGCAACGAGCAGATCAGCGATTTCGGAAGGATCGGCACCAAATTTGGAGGCGAGGCTCAGCTTTGCATGTTCCGAAGACACGCGGATACGAACGCATAGCTCGAGATCTTCCGCCGCAACGCTACCGGTGGCGGTTGCACGCACGATCTTGTCGAGCTCGTCATGGCTGTCGAGGCTAAAGGTGCGAACACCGTGGGTATGATAAGCTTGGGCAATCGCGCGTTCGGACTTGACGGGATGCATGAAGCACATCTTCGCATCTGGCAAAAATTTGTTCACCAGCCGCACTTCGCCGAGCGAAGCGACATCGTAATGCGTGATACCTGCGTCCCACAGCAATTCGAGCAGCTTGGGCGAGGGATTCGCCTTTACCGCATACAGCGACTTGCCCTGAAACTTCTCAGCGAAGAAACGGGCAGCACGCGTCGCGGCGTGCGGGCGAAGGAGCGTGATTGGTTCGTCCGGGCGGAGGGCGCGGACTACAGCCAGTGCGTCAGGATATTCGTGCAACTCAAGGGACCCCCAAAAAATAAACGGAAACAACAAGGCTGCCTTGCGGTTATTGGAAGTCCCCCTGGGGCAGCGGACGAGGGCATTAGCAAAAACGCGGGGGTTGTAAAGCGATTCGTGCAGTTTTTAGCTGAGCCGGTCCCTGAACTCAGTCCAGTCGAATTCGCGCACACAGCGAAGATCATCGGTTTCGCTGTTCCACAACCAAATTGAGGGCAACGGCACGCCGTTGAACGTGCTGGTCTTCACCATCGAATAATGCGCCTGATCAAGGAAAGCGAAGCGGGCGCCGGGTTCAGCAGCTACGGGCATGCGGTAGTCGCCGATAATGTCGCCTGCGAGGCATGAGGGGCCGCCCAGGCGCACCACGGGGCCTGCGTCACGCTCGCCGAGCATGGCGGGGCGGTACGGCGCTTCGATAACGTCGGGCATGTGGCAGGTGGCGCTGATGTCGGTTATTCCGACAACTAGGCTATTGTCGAAGACGTCAAGCAATTCGCCGACCAATATGCCTGCATCGAGGGCGATGGCTTCTCCGGGTTCGAGATAAACATCGAGGCCCGTTTCATCGCGGACAGATTTGATGAACTCGACTAGGTCGTCGCGCTGGTAATCGGCGCGCGTGATGTGATGCCCGCCGCCAAAGTTCAGCCATTTGAGCTGACCAACGTAAGGCGCGATTTTGGGCTTGAGCGATTCCCAAGTGCGTTTGAGCGGCTCAAAATCCTGCTCGCACAGGGTATGAAAATGAAGGCCCGACACGCCTTCCAGATGCTCTGGCAGCAACTGGCTGACCGGAAAACCGAGGCGTGAACCGACCGAACAGGGATCGTATTTGGCGACTTCACCCTCAGCATGTTGGGGGTTGAGACGCAGGCCAACATCGACGCTCTCGTTCAGGAAACGCGCAAACCGGCGGTGCTGGCCGGGGCTGTTAAAAATAATGTGGTCGGAAATCGATACGATCTCAGGCATGTCAGATTCTTTGTAACCCGCACAATAGGTCGCAGTTTCGCCCTTGTAATAATCGCGCGCCAATCGCGATTCCCACAGTCCGGAGCTGCATACGCCGTCAAGATATTCGCCGATGACGGGCGCTAGGCTCCACATCGAAAAGGCTTTCATCGCACACAGGACCTTGGCCCCCGACCGCGCCTTGACGTCAGCGAGAATTGCCAGGTTCCGCCGGATCGCAACCTCGTCCACCACAAAGGCAGGCGAGGGGACGCGGTTCAGATCGAAATGCGCAAATGCGCCGGGGTCGCCTGCTCTGGTTTCCATCAGAACGCTAGCGGCCCGTCCAGTTGCTTCACCTGCCATGGCAGTCCATGCGCATTCAGCATGTCCATGAAGGGATCAGGATCGAACTGCTCGATATTCCAGACGCCAGCGCCCGCCCATTTGCCCGTCACCAGCATCGCGGCACCAATCATCGCCGGAACACCAGTCGTGTAACTGACCGCCTGATTGCCCGTTTCGGCATAGGCGTCCTCATGGTCGCAGATATTGTAAATGTAGAGCGTCTTTTCGGTGCCATCCTTGGCCAGACCGGTGGCGATGCAGCCGATATTTGTCTTGCCCTTGGTCGTCGCGCCTAGGCTGGCGGGTTCGGGCAGCACGGCCTTCAGGAACTGCAGCG
>CALRMO020000166.1:0-5912 GCA_943369235.1 Sphingomonas paucimobilis | reverse complement strand
ACCGGTTCGCCGCCGACTTCGCGCTCGTTCGAATAGGTCAGGTCGGCGCCCATCGCCTCCAGCATCTTGTAAATGCCGGTGCGGGTCGGGTTCATGCCGACATGAGTGACGGTGACTTCGCTGCCCGGCGTGATCAAAGCGGCGACGATGGGAAAGGCGGCGGAGGATGGGTCGCCGGGGACTTCGATGGTTTGTGGTTTAAGCTCGGCCTCGCCAACCAGACGGATGTGGCGCACGCCGTCCGCATCGATCTCAACAGTCAACTCAGCACCAAAGCCGCGCAACATCCGCTCGCTATGGTCGCGCGTAGGGATGGGCTCGATGACCTCGGTGATGCCTGGCGCGTTCATTCCCGCCAGCAGTACGGCGCTTTTGACCTGCGCCGAGGCGACGGGCAGGCGGTAGCTTATGGGAATGGCAGGGACCAGTCCGCGCACCATCAAGGGCAATGTCCCCCCGGGGCTGGCGGTAAATTCCGCGCCCATGAGGCTCAGGGGATCTATAACGCGGCCCATCGGCCGTCGGGACAGGCTGGCATCGCCGACAAAAGTTGCGGTCAACCGGTGGCTGGCAATCAGCCCCATCAACAGACGCGTCGAAGTCCCGCTGTTACCCATATCGAGCGCGCCTGCCGGTTGCATCAGGCCGCCGACCCCGACGCCTTGGACAATCCAAACGCCGTCGCCGGTGCACTCTATGCTGGCTCCCATCGCGCGCATTGCGGCAGCTGTGGCAAGCACGTCTTCGCCTTCGAGCAACCCGGTGATCCGGCTTTCGCCTACCGCGAGCGCACTGAGCATAAGCGATCGGTGCGAAATCGACTTGTCGCCGGGCACGCGGACAGTGCCCCGCAACGGGCCGTTGTTGCGGAATCTGGCGGGGCGAGGTTTGGCGCTGTGCATGTCGCTCCGCGCTTTGCGGTCGATGGGCGCTCAAGTCAACGGCACACAAATTTTTGACACCGCCGCCCTGCTGTGGCAATGGCCGCGCCAATCATCGGTGATTCCGCACGCGGTTTCGCCTTTCCAATCTATTTCAAGAAGGATTTGAGCCTGCCATGATCAAGGCTGAATGGGGAACCAAGCGCACGTGCCCGAAATGTGGCACGCGTTTTTACGATTTGACCAAGGACGAGCCCGTCGAGTGCATCGAATGCGGCAACCAGTGGACGCCGGAACCCGTGCTGAAATCGAAACAGCCGATGCCGTTCGAAGAGGTCGAGAAGAAAAAGGACGATGCCGATCTGGCCGATGACGATCTCGATATCGACGTCGATGCGGTCGATGGCGACGTTTCGCCCGACAATGATGTCGATCTTGGCGGCGATGAAGATCTCGGCGTTGCCGGTACCGAAGGCGACGCGGACGAAATCTGACGCGAAAGTTCGCGCTTGATATCTCGGGGAGTGCCCGCTAGTGGCGCTCCCTCATTACCATAACCGCTTCGTTTGCGGTATGATGGGGCCTTAGCTCAGCTGGTAGAGCGCTTCGCTGGCAGCGAAGAGGTCAGGGGTTCGACTCCCCTAGGCTCCACCAGCCTTCGCCCCCTTCGGGGAGCTACGGCTGGCAAGGCAGCCAGTCGCGAACGCGAAGGGGGTGAAGGCTGCCCGCCATAGCCTTGGCGACGGCGGGCCGGTGCAACCAAGCACGACCTCTCGGGAGCGGGTATGGGTAAGCACTATGTTTATATTCTGCAAAGCCGGCTAGATCAGAGCCAATATTATGTTGGCTTGTGCGAGGATGTAGAAAATCGACTGGCTGCTCACAATAATGGGCAGTCGCCGCACACCAGCAAATTCAAGCCCTGGAGCGTCGTATTTTCCTGTTGGTTTGACGATCCTGCTAAAGCTGCGACATTTGAACGTTATTTGAAAAGCGGTTCCGGCAGGGCTTTCGCCGCCCGCCATATACGCTAAGGCTATAAAATGCATTTTCTCGACCAGGCAAAAATTTTCATTCGCTCCGGCGCGGGCGGGCCGGGGGCTGTCAGTTTCCGGCGCGAGAAATATGTTCAATATGGCGGGCCCGATGGGGGTAATGGCGGCAAGGGCGGGAACATCATTTTTGAAGCTGTTGCCGGTCTCAATACGCTGATCGACTTTCGTTATGCTCAGCATTTCAAGGCCCAACGCGGCATTCAGGGCATGGGGCGCGACCGCCATGGTGCCTATGGCGAAGATCTGGTCATCAAGGTTCCGGTTGGTACGCAAGTGTTGGCGGATGACGAAGAGCGCAGCCTCCTGCTTGACCTCACCGAGGTTGGCCAGCGGGTGGTGTTCCTGAAAGGTGGCGATGGCGGGCGCGGAAATGCGTCGTACAAGACATCCACCAATCGCGCGCCAACGCAGCATGGACCGGGTTGGCCTGGCGAAGAGATGTATGTCTGGTTGCGGCTGAAACTGCTGGCTGACGCCGGTCTTGTCGGGATGCCCAATGCCGGCAAGTCGACATTCATCAATCAGGTGTCGAACACAAAGGCCAAAGTTGGCGCTTATCCGTTCACGACGATCCGTCCGCAACTGGGCGTGGTCAGCCACAAGAGCCGCGAATTCGTGCTTGCCGATAT
The DNA here is from genome assembly GCA_943369235.1 of Sphingomonas paucimobilis. Classification (GTDB taxonomy): domain Bacteria; phylum Pseudomonadota; class Alphaproteobacteria; order Sphingomonadales; family Sphingomonadaceae; genus Sphingorhabdus_B; species Sphingorhabdus_B paucimobilis_A. The sequence goes on along the minus strand of CALRMO020000166.1, from coordinate 3,347 downwards.
CCCAGGTCTGATTGCTGGTGCGGCTGACGGCGTTGGCATCGGTGACCGGTTTCTAGGGCACATCGAACGCTGCCAAATCCTTATTCATCTTATCGATGCAACGCAGGACGATCCCGTGCAGGCTTGGCATACCGTATGCGATGAGCTTGCCGATTATGGTGCGGGTTTGGAAGACAAGCCGCAGATCGTCGCGCTTAACAAAGGCGATCTCCTCGATCCCGAACTGATGGCAGACATCGCCGCGCAATTGCAGGCGGCAGGTGCACAGGACGTTATCGCGATTTCAGGGGCAACCGGGCAGGGTGTACCGGACGTGCTCGACCGCATACTCGAAGCCCTTCCCGCAAAGAGCGGCCTTGAATCGACACATAATACCGGAATAGCGGAAGACGGGACATGGTCGCCGATTTGAACCCGGCTGCCTTTTCGCCGACAACTTGCCCACTGCTGGTGGTCAAGATCGGTTCGTCGCTTCTGGTGCAGCGTGACGGGGGGGTGCGGCGCGAATGGTTGGAAACGTTGGTCTCCGACATCAGCAACCGTCACCAGGCAGGACAGCGGATAATTATCGTTACATCGGGCGCAATCGCGCTGGGTGCACGGCGGATGGGGTTCGATAAAGGCGGCCGCGCCAGCTTGGCCGACGCGCAAGCCGCCGCCTCGGTCGGACAGATTATATTGTCCGGGATTTGGGCCGAGTTGCTTGGGGCGCAGGCCTTGGCGGCGGCGCAGATGCTGGTTACGCTCGACGATCTTGAGGACCGGCGGCGTTACCTGAACATTGCAGCAACGCTTGACCGTTTGCTCGGTGCTGGGGCGGTGCCGGTCATCAACGAAAATGACAGCGTCGCCACTGAAGAAATCCGTTTTGGCGACAATGACAGGTTGGCGGCGCGCGTGGCGCAGGCATCGGGCGCGACGGGCGTCGTGCTATTGTCGGATGTCGATGGTCTGTATGACCGTCCCCCGCACCATCCCGACGCGGTGCTGCTGCCGCTTGTCGAAAAGATCGACGGGCATGTGAGGATCATGGTCGCCGAGGGGTCATCGTCGGGCATGGGGTCTGGCGGGATGGCGTCGAAGCTGGATGCCGCCGATATTGCGACACGAGCTGGAATTGGCCTGACAATTTGTTCGGGTTTGCGCGATCATCCTTTGGCCGCGCTTGATAACGGTGGTCCATCGACCTTTTTCTCGCCGCGCGAAGGCGGGTCCGCGCGCAAAAGCTGGCTCGGGGGGCGGTTGACAGTGAAAGGGCGCATCCGCGTTGACGACGGCGCGATCCGTGCGTTGCAGGCGGGCAGCAGCCTGCTCCCCGCAGGTGCGTTAAGCGTCGAGGGAGAATTCAAACGCGGCGACGTCGTCGATATCAGCGCCGACGATGGCATTGCCTTCGCGCGCGGGCTTTCCGAATATGATGCGGTCGATGCCGCGCGGATCTGCGGGCATCGTTCCGGTGAACTGGAGGCCATTCTCGGTACCGTTCCGCGCTCCGTGCTCGTGCACCGCGATCAACTGGTGCTGCTTTGAAGACAACCCCTGGCAAGGTCGTTGCGCTGACCGGAGCAACCGGTTTCGTTGGGAGAATGACGCTTGAGCGGCTGCTTGAGGCTGGTTGGCACGTGCGGGCGCTTACGCGGCGGGACCAGCCAAAGAAAACAGGCGTAACCTGGATTCATGGCGCTCTCGACCAGCCTGATAGTCTGACAGACTTGTGCAAGGGCGCTGATGCCGTGCTCCATATTGCGGGCGTGGTAAATGCGCCGGATGCGGCGGGCTTCGAGGCAGGCAATGTAACCGGCACTGCCAACATGCTTGCCGCCGCCAAGGACGCTGGGATCAGGCGTTTTGTCCATGTCTCGTCACTCGCGGCCAAGCATCCGGAACTTTCGATGTATGGCGCCAGCAAAGCGCGCGCCGAGAAATTGGTGGGCACATCCATGCTCGACTGGACGATAGTTCGTCCGCCGGGCGTGTACGGACCCGGCGATACCGAAGTCTTCGATATGTTTAGATTTGCGCAAAAGGGGTGGGCCTTGTTGCCGCCCCGCGGTCGCGCCTCGTGGATTTACGTCGATGACCTTGCGCGATTGCTGGTGGCGCTTCTGCCCGCGCATGACGATGCCACCACGCGCATTTTCGAGGCGGACGATGGCACCGAAGGCGGTTGGAGTCATGAGGCGTTCGCACGTGCGATGGGCTGGGCGCTGGGACGGCGGGTGACGACGCTGCACGCTCCGGGCTTCCTGCTTAAACTGGCGGCGCGTGCCGACATTTTGTTCCGTGGCCGCAAGGCGAAGTTGACGCCCGACCGCGCCGGTTATCTCTCGCATCCCGATTGGACCATCGACCGCAGCGCAGCACCACCGCGCGCGCTGTGGACACCGCAAGTTGCGACACGGCAAGGCCTGAAAAACACCGTGCGCTGGTATAAAGCGCATGGCTGGATGTAACCGGATTTTGCCCTTTTGCCGCCTTATTCGCTTGCCATAGCGCACCAACTTTGAAGGAATTTAGCATGACCGACCGCAGCGAAATGTTCGCCCGCATGAAAGGCTTGATTGAGCCGTTCAACAAAAAAGGCGTTGAAGTTACCGAGGCGACAACCTTCGCAGGCGATCTCGAATGGGACAGCCTGACGGTGATGGACTTCGTTGCCGAGGTCGAGGACAGTTTTGACATCGTCATCAGCATGAATTTGCAAGCCGAAATCGAGAATGTCGGCCAGCTGGTCGATGCCGTGAAAAAGCTTACGGATTGAGTATAGCACCGTAGCGCTGAGCCTGTCGAAGCACGCCTTGCCGAAAAGCGCCCTTCGACAGGCTCAGGGCTACGGTTTTGGAAAGCCTTGGTATGACTGATTTATTCTCCAAATTTGACCTGCTTATCGAGCAACGCCGTGCGCTGCTCTCGACCGGGCTTACCGATCCCTTTTCGCTTGTTATGGAAGAGGTGAAGTCGCCTACGGTTGCGATTTGTAACGGCAAAGAGACGATCTTGCTCGGCACGTATAATTATATGGGCATGACCTTCGACGACGATGTGCTTGCGGCGGGCAAAAAGGCGATGGATGATTTTGGCGCCGGCACGACCGGTAGCCGCGTTCTCAACGGAACCTTCTTTCATCACCGCGACGTCGAGAACGCGCTTAAGGAATTTTACGCGATGGACCATGCGATGGTCTTTTCGACGGGCTATCAGGCCAATCTTGGCATCATCAGCACGATCGCGGGCAAGGGCGATTACATCATCCTGGATATCGACAGCCATGCTTCGATCTACGACGGATGCAAAATGGGCGACGCCGAAATCGTCGCGTTCCGCCACAATGATGTCGAGGCGCTGGA
>CALRMO020000165.1:0-5942 GCA_943369235.1 Sphingomonas paucimobilis | reverse complement strand
ACTCGGCCTCCATCGCCGCTAGCTCGCCCCGGCTGTTAATACCGGTCACATCATAAGGGTCGGTCTTTACGACATAGCAGTGCCGCCCGTCGGTCGTCGCGATATTGACGATATCGACCAGATAAAATTCACCCGAAGCATTGTCGTTTGTCACACGCGCCAACAAAGGAAACAGGTCGCGGGATTTGACCGCCATCAGGCCCGAATTGCACAGCCTGACCTCGCGCTGGATGTCGGTCGCGTCCTTATGTTCGACCATCCATTCGATGCGGTCGTTTTGCGTAACGATGCGGCCATAGCTTTGCGTGTCCTCCGGTTCAAAACCGAGCACAATAACGGCCGGGTCATCATCTTCGTGCAGCCGGTCGATCATCAACTGCATCGTGCTCGTCGGCACGAACGGCACGTCGCCATAGAGGATCAATACATCGCCATCGAAGCCCCTGAGCGCTTCCTCCGCCATCTGCACGGCGTGGCCGGTGCCATGCTGCGGTTCCTGCACCGCGAGCTCTGCCGTTCCGTCAAGCGCCGCCTCTAACTGTTCCTTGCCCGATCCGACCACCACGACCTTTTTCGCCGGATTGAGCGCATCCACCGCATCCATCAGGTGCATCAGCATGGGTCGCCCCGCTATGGGGTGAAGCACCTTGTGCAGGTCGGATTTCATGCGGGTGCCCTTGCCCGCGGCAAGGATGATGGCGGCTATTTGTGTCATGGAGCGCGTCATGCCAGCAAATTGTTGCGGTTTCCACCACTTGCCGCCAATTGGAAGCGATATGGCAAAATTTCCTTTCGACATCATCGGCTTCGATCTGGACGGCACTTTGGTCGATACCAGCGGCGACCTAACCGCGGCGGTCAACCATGTGCTTGACATCGTCGGCAGGCCGTTGCTGTCCACGGAAACGGTGAAGCAGCATATCGGCGGTGGCGCGAAGCTGATGCTGAAACAGGGGCTGGAGGCGACTGGCGGCATTCCGGATGGCGACTTCAAGCCGCTCTACAAAGAAATGCTAGCCTATTACGAGGCTAATGTATCGGTGCACAGCCGCCCCTTCGACGGCGCACTGGCGTTGCTGAATCAGCTCGACGAAATGGGCGTGCGATACGCCGTGGTGACGAACAAATTTGAAAGCCTCGCGGTGAAATTGCTCAGCGACCTGAACCTCGCACACCGCATGGGTTGCATTTTGGGCGCAGATACACTGGGCAAAGAAAACGCCAAGCCATCGGGCGCGCCGATATTCGAGATGGTGAAGCGATGTGGCGGCGGGCCGGAAAACAATAAACGGGCGGCCTATGTCGGCGATTCAATCTACGACGTTATGGCGGCGAAAAATGCTGGTGTGCCGAGTGTGGCGGTAAGCTTTGGATTTTTGCATGGACCTGTTGAAGAACTCGGTGCGGATGCAGTTATCGACCATTTCGACGAGCTGATTGCGAAACTGGCGCAGATGTAATTTAAACAGAGACAATCCCTATTTAATTTTTCCGCCATTTTACCCACAAATGCCGCATCAGCATCAAAGGCGGCATGCGAAGCCAGTGCGAGCGGATGTAAAACACCAACCGGATGAATTTACGTGTTCCCCTGCCCCATTCATCTCGGGCGGTCAGGCGCTTCACATACCATTTGTCCTGCCGGTTCCAGCTTCGCCAACTATCCGGAAGCTCGGTACCATATAGGGAATGGGCAAGACGGGCAGCGCGGTGGACTGCATTCCATAATTGGTGATGCACGGCGCGCGACCTGAGCGCAGGCCAGAAGTCTTCACCGGCAAATTCGGTTAGGAGGCAGTGAATATCCCACAAGTTGCGCAAACCGCCGTCGAGCTCGCCGTCTGCAAACAGATGCGCCGCGCTGTGGATGACCATATCAGCGGGGCTGAACACACTTAAACTCCCCTCCCGCTTGCGGGAGGGGCTGGGGGCGGGTGTGTCTTCTTCCCTCCAACACCCTCCCCTGGCCCCTCCCGCAAGCGGGAGGAGTACCGCATCCGCCAGCATCGCCGCCGGATCGGGCTTTGGCCGCGCCGTCAGCGGCAAGGTCGTGTGGTGCACATCGATCATCCGGTCGCGTGTCTTGTGAATCAGCGGCGGTAGTTCGTGCATGTGGTCGCGGTAATAGGCGTCGTCATATGCGTCCTCTTTTACCCATTCCCAGCCTGCCTTGAGCAAGGCCGCTTCGACGACCGGCAAATCCTCGCGCGCGACCATGATGTCGAGGTCGCCAATATGACGGCCTTCCGACGCTTTCAAACCAGCGGCAGCATAGGCAGTGCCTTTCATCAGCACGACTTTGCCGGGATAATCGGCCAAGGCGCGGCGGGCGCTGTCCGCCTCCCATAAAACCGAGCGCCGCTGATATTCGGCGTTGACCCGCGCCTCTTCTAATATTCCCGCGACGGCTTCGGGAACCGGCAAGCCCGACAACCGCCGCGCCAGCGTCCCGATCAGCTGCTCTGCCCTCGCCATTGCCAGCAATGCAGTCCAGCCATTGGCATCAAGCACCGATGTACTTGCCGGATCGCGAAGCGCGTCCACCAGCATCATTGCGTCATAGCTCACGCCAGCTCTTCCCATAGACGGCGCACGATTTCCTCGGCCCCGTTGCCATCGCGGTAATCAATCGCGCGCGCGGGAACGGTCCTGATGAAGCGAGTCAAGGCGGTGAACCCCGCCTCACCCAAGGCAACATAATTGGTCGACGCTTGGGTAAGGCGCATGAAAACCTCGCTCGGCGAAATATCGCGCACCACGGGATCGAAACCGAAGCTGGGAAAAAGCAGTAATGCAGGCTTCGCAGGTTTCGCCATAGCCCTGATGGCATCCTGTGCAGGAACAAGGTGGCGGATTTCGCCTTTCGGTGTATCCCGCATCAGCGGCCCAAAGCGGCCATCGAGCGCGGTTGCCTGCATTACGCCGATGGCTTCGTTTTTAAGGCTGATAAGCCTCGGAAATGGAACTGCTTCCCCGGTCACGAGATCTAGCAGCACGAATTCGTCGGCCATGAAGCGCCAGCCCCTGCACCCCAGCATGGCCGCCAGCGTCGATTTGCCCGACCCCGACGCGCCGGTCATGATGAGCGCCTTGCCGCCCTTTTCCACCGCACTTGCATGCAACAACAAATGCCTTCGCCAGCCGAGCGCCATCTGCACGTTCATCGCCATTTCGGCTGCAAGCAACGCCTGCGCCAATGGCAGCGGGGCGGCGTCGGGAAGCATATAATCCCCGTTTATCGCAACCGACGGGCGGATAAAGCGGCGAAGGGGGCTCACCGCTGCCAGCCGCACCGAATAGTCGGGGATTTCCGGCGTTGGGTAATCGCGGTACAAATCGGCCAAATGGCGGAGCGGCGATTTCCACGCCGAACCGATGCGAAACGCAGCAGGGCCGACCTGGACGCGAAACTCATGCATGTGCGCGTTCCACCAGGCCCAGTTCGGCAAGCTCCTCCAATCGCGCAGTAATAATCTCGCCGACGCCAAAGCTGTCGATTTCGAATAAGGCCGAAAGCCGCTCTGCCACCTGACCGGCGGTCAACGCCTCGTTACCCATCGCGGCCAATATTTCCGGGACCGGCTCGGCAACGATGTGCGTAATTCCCGATCGCCGCTGGTAAATGACGGTCAGGGTATCGAGCGGCTCGACCAAAAGCTGCTCCGCCGATTCGGCTTTATACTGTGGTGCGTGCGGCCCGTTCATGGGCATGGCCTAGACCAGCCGCGCTTAATTTCAAGTTTAGCGCGAGATCTGCAACGAGGCGTAGCAGGTGAATCCACTCTGTCCGCTTTGCAGGCGGCGGATGTAATTCACATATGCCTGGCTCTGGTCATAGGTCGTGCCGGGCAGGCTGCGGCCACGCATCGCCGACTTGACCTGTTCGCCCGTGAATTTCCGACCGGTTGCCGCAAAGGATCCCGGGGTGTCGCGCGGCACGAGCTTGCCATAGGCATCGATGTTCATTCCGGTACCATGCGGACCTGGAACCGGAATTTCGCAATTCATGACCGACGCTGCCGACTGGGCCAAAGCTGGCCGAACCGAAACGATGGCAGATGCGGTTACCGCACCCAGCATCAACGCGCGGCGACGGGTTGCAACGCTGTTCAGGCCATTTTTCTGTTCATCGGGATCATCTTGCATCGCATTCGCCTATCACAACGCGCCGGATTTTCCAGCCGCCATACTTGCACGCGGGAACGGCGTCTATATGTGGGACATTAAACGCACAAAAGCCTAACAAAGGGTTTTGCGGCACGTGAGCGGGCGATGAAGATATGGCGAAAGTGAAGTGAACAGCTGGTTGGCACCACGGATATTGCTTGCGTTGCTGCTCGCGCTCGTTGGCGCACTGATAGCCGGGCAGATGGCAGGGACTGCGGAAAGGGTGATGGTTGTCCTGGTCTCGATGCTGGTTGCCTTGTTTGTGGCCGCTGATCCGCATGACCCGCAAAGTGAGCTACCGGAAGTCCCTGTTGGACGGGAACCAGCCGACGATTTTCCGATAACTGCCCACCCGGAATTGCAGGCATTTCTGGATGCATCGACCGACGCAATTCTAATCGTCGATACCGCACGCGTCGTGGCCGCCAATCAGGCCGCCCGCTTGTTGTTAGGGGTCAATATCGTAGGCCAGAATGTGCGAATGGCTTTTCGCCATGCAGGTGCCATCGAGCGCCTGTCCGATCCCGAAGCGCAGCATACCGGACACCCCATTCGCCTGACCGGGATCGGCCAGCAAAGCCAGCTTTGGGATATGCGTATCCAGTCGATTGGCTCCGGTCAGAAAATGGTTCATCTGGCCGACCGCAGCGGCGCTCAGGCCGCAGAAAAAATGCGGGTCGATTTCGTTGCCAATGCAAGCCATGAATTGCTGACGCCCCTTGCAGCGGTCAAGGGCTTCATCGAAACGCTCGACGATCCGGCTGCCGGTAATGATCCCGATGTACGGGCCCGGTTTCTGGGTATCATGGCAAAGGAAACCGACAGGATGCAAGCGCTGGTGCGCGACCTCATGTCGCTGTCGCGGATTGAGGCCGAGAAATATGACCCGCCCCAGACGCCTGTCGATTTTTCGCAAATCGTCATCGATACCATCGACCAGTTGCGCTTTAGCCAAAAGGAGCGCGGGGCCGATTTGGTTGTCGACGTCACCGAAGCCCTGCCGCCGGTCATGGGCGATGCCGGACAATTGCGGCAGCTCGCCAGCAACATCGTGAACAATGCGCTAAAATACGGTCGGGCGGGTTCTCCGATTGACGTGACCTTGGTCCCGTCGCGATCGGGGGCCATGCTGAATTTTGCCGTTGCCGACCAAGGCGACGGAATTCCGCCCGAGCATTTACCGCGCCTGACCGAGCGGTTTTACCGCGTCGATTCGGGCCGAAGCCGTTCGGTGGGCGGGACCGGCCTCGGGCTAAGCCTCGTCAAACATATCGTCGACCGCCATCGCGGCCACCTCGAGATCCGCAGCGTTGTCGGCAAGGGGACGACGGTCTCTGTACTGCTCCCCGTGGCACCGACCGACAGCGTCACATAACTGTCATACAAGAGTCATTTATCAGCCATCAGCCACAGCTAATGGCCCCATGAACGCGGCGTCGGCTGCGATGTTTTTAACGCGGGGACTCAATCAAATGATCAAGAAAATTTCGCTTATCGCCATCAGCGCGCTCGCGCTTTCGGCCTGTAACGATCAGGCCAGCACCGGCGGCGCAGCGGGCGGTTCGCGTCAGGAAATCCGTATCGTCGGATCCTCCACCGTATTCCCCTACGCCAAGGCTGTGGCCGAAGCATTTGCCAAGGGCGACGCATCGCGCAAATCACCCGTGCTTGAATCGACCGGCACCGGCGGTGGTATCGAACAATTCTGCAAAGGCGTCGGCGCGGATACGCCCGACATTGCAAATGCCTCACGCCGCATTAAAAAGAGCGAGTTT
>CALRMO020000164.1:0-5965 GCA_943369235.1 Sphingomonas paucimobilis | reverse complement strand
GTTTGGTTCGCGTGGGACACAAAACTTGGCCGTGACGTGCTGATCGAGCCGAACGTCTTCTTCGGCCCCGGTGTGACTGTTGCCGACAATGTCAAAATTCGCGCGAACAGCCATATCAAAGGCGCGCAGATCGCCAGCGGCTGCGAAGTCGGCCCTTTCGCGCGGCTCCGCCCCGGCACGGTGCTGGAAGAAAAGGCCAAGATTGGTAATTTCGTCGAAACCAAGAAAGCGCATCTGGGCAAAGGGGCCAAGGCCAACCACCTGACCTATCTGGGCGATGCAACAATCGGCGCGGGCGCGAATATCGGCGCTGGCACGATCACCTGCAACTATGACGGCTATTTCAAATATCAAACGGTGATTGGCCAGGGCGCGTTTATCGGGTCGAACAGTGCGCTGATCGCGCCAGTAAAGATCGGCCGAGACGCAATAGTCGCGGCAGGCAGTGCCGTGTCACGCGACGTAGCCGACGGCGAACTCCGCATGGTCCGCGCCGAGCAGTTGGTGAAGCCCGGCTGGGCAGATCGCTTTCATGACGCGATGCGGAAGAAGAAGGCAGAGAAGAAGTGATGGTTTTGTCAACATTTCTGCGCTACCTTGAGCATTATGAATCAGCTCGACCGCATCACTCTTGATCCCGCCCAAATGGGTGGTCGTGCTTGCATCCGGCATCAAAGAATCACGGTCGGCATGATCGTAGGGCAAATTGGCGCTGGGCAGACAATTGAAGAGTTGCTCGAAGATTACCCCTACCTTGAGCGTGAAGATGTAATGCAAGCGCTGCGCTATGCGGCATGGCGCGCGGAGGAACGTGAAATCAAGCTTGCCAGTTGATGCGGTTGCTAATCGACATTAACCTGTCGCCCAAATGGGTGGCGTTTCTGAAAACATCTGGTTTTGAAGCGGCGCATTGGTCAAATGTCGGTGAGGTTTCCGCGCCGGACTCCGCAATCATGGGATATGCAAAGGCCGATAATTGGGTAATTCTGACGCACGATCTGGATTTCGGCTCCATCCTGGCAGCAACCCGCAGAGACGCGCCGAGCGTGGTTTAGATCAGAGCAGATAATTTGTCTATCGATGCCATTGGCGTGAGCGTTGTCGCGGCGTTGAATGCAATGGCGGAGGCGCTGGCGCAAGGCGCACTTGTCACTGTCGAGCCAGCAAGAACGCGGGTTTCGATGTTGCCGATTGGGGATCAAACGTGATCGTGTGGCAGAGCAGATAGTAAAGCCCGGCTGGGCGGATCGGTTTCACGACGCGATGCGGAAGAAGAAGGCGACTTTGAAAAATGGTTGATCACAGCGCTGCCCATTGTCCAACATGCGACGGTGAACGAAATTGCGATACCCACGGTACAGTAGATAAATTGTGGGACTTTCATGATCGCCAAGGTCATTCCATGAATGGAGGCGTAAAGCACTCCCTCTTGGAATGTAGGGGCTGCCAGACGGTATTTTATGAGACAACGAGTTGGGACAGTGAGTCCATCGATTACTGGTATGATGCGATGGGGGAAACCCAGGGAGACTATGACAAAACTGTTGTAACGTATCCTAAGCCCGAAAGCACAAGTAAGCCTGTTTGGTTAGGGGCAATTTATAAAATTGATGAGCAGCTTCGAAACATTTTGAACGAAATGTACGTTGCCTATGACAATCATTCATACATTTTGACCGCAATAGGTTTGAGAACCGCACTAGATCGGGCCACAGAAGTTCTGGGCATCGACGCAGCGAAGACTTTTGATGAAAAACTCAATGATTTAAAGATAGGCGGTTGGATAGGCGATACCGAACGCGACATTCTCGGTGTTGTGACCGACGCGGGGAACGCAGCTGCTCACCGCGGATGGTCGCCTAATGAAAGCGCCGTAGCAGAACTACTGTTGGCGATGGAATTGTTCCTTCAAAAAGCGTTCATCGTTGGGAAAAAAGCATTGAGCATAAAAGCCAATATTCCCGTAAAACTAACTCGACAAAAGAAAGCGACATCGCCGCATAAATCTGTACCCAAACCCCCTTGACATGATATCATGATATCATGATATGATATCAATATATCATTATGGGTAGATTCCTTGTAGATGTCCCGGCGGACGATGTTCGCAAGCTGGATGAAATCGCAAAGCGCGAGGGCAAATCGCGTGCGGCTGTTTTGCGCGAAGCTGTGTCCGAGTATCTTCAAATTTTCGGCAAGGACGGGTTCGAAAAATATTTCGGACTTTGGGCGCGGCATGGCGTTGAAATCGAGCCAACTGAATATGATCGCAAGCGCCGCGCCGAATGGACTCGGCCTTGGGACGATGATTATGAAGAGGTGCGCGCAGAATCGCCTGACATGTTCGATGAATATGATGACAAGGAGCGAGCGCATTATCTTGCGTTGAGGAAAAAGGCTGCGGCGAAGCATAAAAAGAAACCTGCATGAGCGGCTATAGCCTGGATGCCAATATTTTGATCGACTCGCTGCTGGAGCATGATCCGGCAAAACGGGAGATTATGCGCATTGCCGCGAGTGGCGCACGAATGTGGATCAGCCGGATGGCGTGGATTGAAGTTCTCTCCAAAGGTAACGATACGGTGGTGCGCGAAGCAATCAATTTTTTATCTCGCTTCGGCCTGGACGAAATTGACGACGAAATCTCGCTTCGGGCTGCGGCTTTGCGTCGTGAGCGGCCGAGGCTGAAATCTCCTGACGCCATCATTCTCGCCACCGCCCAGATTCGTGGGCGGGTTTTGGTGACACGAAATACAAAGGATTTCCCGGCAGAGATGCCAGGCATTCGTATCCCTTACAAATTGGATTGAAAGAAAAAAATAGATGTGCGGAATTATCGGAATTGTTGGCAAATCATCTGTTTCTGAACGGCTGGTCGATGGGCTGAAGCGGATGGAATATCGGGGGTATGACTCCGCAGGGGTTTGTACTGTGTTTGAAGGCCAGCTTGTCCGCAGGCGGGCGGAGGGGAAGCTTGCCAACCTCGTGCAGGTGCTGAAATCTGACGACGCACCGGGCAATATTGGCATCGCGCATACGCGCTGGGCCACCCACGGTGCGCCGACGACCTCTAACGCGCATCCCCACGCCACCGGCGAAGTCGCGCTCGTCCACAATGGCATAATCGAGAATTTCAAGCAGCTGCGCGACGAACTGACCGCGCGCGGCCGGACGTTTGAGAGCGAGACCGATACCGAGGTTGTCGCGCATCTGGTGTCCGAGCAGGTCGAGGCAGGGCATTCCCCCGCCGAGGCCGTCAAGGCCGTTCTTCCTCGCCTGCGTGGTGCGTTTGCACTGGCGATTGCCTTTCGCCAATTCCCTGATTTCCTGATCGGCGCGCGGCTGGGCTCGCCGCTTGTCGTTGGTTACGGCGACGGCGAAACCTATCTTGGCTCGGACGCGTTAGCGCTCGCGCCGTTGACCCAGAAAATTGCCTATCTGGAGGAAGGCGACTGGGTAGTCATCTCCCGCGAAGGCGCACAGATTTTCGATAAGGATAACAATCCCGTCGAGCGCGAGGTCACAACATCGGGCGTGTCGGCGGCGCAAATCGAAAAGGGCAATTACCGCCATTATATGCAGAAAGAGATTTTCGAGCAGCCAACCGTGGTCGCGCAGACGCTCTCCAGCTATATCCGCCCGCTCGAACAGACCGTCGCGCTGCCGCAGATGGACTTCGACCTGGCGGGCGTGAAGCGCATCACGATCGTTGCCTGCGGAACATCATATTATGCTGGCATGGTCGCCAAATACTGGTTCGAAACCTTCGCGCGCGTGCCAGTCGATATCGATGTCGCTAGCGAATTCCGCTATCGCGATCCGGTGCTCGAAGAAGGCGGCTTAGCGCTGTTCATTTCGCAATCGGGCGAGACTGCGGACACGCTGGCTGCGCTCCGTCACTGCAAGGAAAACGGCCAGACCATTGCCGTCGTCGTCAATGTGCCAACATCCAGCATGGCGCGCGAAGCGGACCTGCTGCTCCCCACCCATGCCGGGCCCGAGATTGGCGTTGCCTCGACCAAGGCATTCACCTGCCAGCTTGCCGTGCTGGCGGCCTTGGCTGCTCATCTGGCACTGGTGAAAGGCAAATTGTCAGTCGAGCAGGAGCGCGAAATCGTTCGCCACTTGATCGAAGCGCCCGCCGCACTCAACGCGGCACTGGCGCATGACGAGGATATCGCCGCAATGGCGCACCTGATCGCGCCGGCCCGCGACGTGCTCTATCTCGGCCGCGGCCCCGATTACCCGCTGGCAATGGAAGGCGCGCTCAAGCTCAAAGAAATCAGCTATATCCACGCCGAAGGTTATGCGTCGGGCGAAATGAAGCACGGCCCCATCGCGCTGATCGACGAGGCCGTCCCCGTTATAGTGCTCGCCCCCTCAGGGCCGCTGTTCGAAAAGACCGTCAGCAACATGCAGGAAGTCCGCGCCCGCGGCGGCAAGGTCGTTTTGATCTCCGACGCCGAAGGGATTGCCGAAGCAGGAGAAGGCTGCCTCGCCACCATCGAAATGCCAAGCGTGCATCCGCTGATCGCGCCCCTTGTTTACGCCGTGCCGGTCCAGTTGCTGGCGTATCATGTGGCGTGCGCCAAGGGCACAGATGTAGACCAGCCAAGGAATCTGGCGAAAAGCGTGACGGTGGAATAGGCCGATTGCAAAAATGTAATCCGCATTTTCCATCGTTCCAAATTGAAAATCGTCCCCGCTATCGCTATTGAATGTTCATCATTCAAGGGGCGTTCAGATGTCGTCTAACGAAGTTGAAAATGTGCGGCACTCCGCACGCGATTTTTCCGACCGGTTTGCTTTGGCGATCACAAAATTGTTGCGCTTCGGTGCCGACACGTTTTTTGCCAAGCGCTATGGCAACCGCGCGATAGTGCTTGAAACTGTCGCTGGAGTTCCAGGGATGGTTGGGGCCACGCTGACCCATTTGCGCGCGCTTCGCAGGATGGAAGACGACAAGGGCTGGATCCGCACGCTCATGGACGAAGCCGAGAACGAACGAATGCATTTAATGACGTTCATTGAAATTGCGCAGCCATCCTGGTTCGAGCGGATGCTCATTCTTATTGTGCAATGGCTGTTTTATGTGGGTTTTTTCTTCCTTTACCTGTTTTCGAACAAGACTGCGCACCGGCTGGTGGGCTATTTCGAAGAAGAAGCCGTTGTCAGCTATACCTTGTACCTGGCCGAGATCGATGCTGGGCGGCACCCAAACCCTCCGGCACCCGATGTCGCGTTGCGATACTGGAACCTGCCGAAAGGCACGAGCCTTCGCGACGTCATCATGATTATTCGTGATGACGAGGCGCACCATCGCGACACCAATCATTATATGGCAAATGTGTTGGGCGGCCGCAAAAACGAACACCGGGCAATCGCCGCGTGTAAACCCCATGTTCCTCTGGATGCCGGCCGGGTGCATAATTGAGCGGCTGTTCCCCGCCAAAAGCAAATGCCTTGAAACCCAACCCGCCTTCGGCCATCACCCGTACCAGCCGGAGGCTTTAGCAGTTGGGATTATTTGATCGCTTCAAACGGCGCAAGGCCCCAGTGCCTCCGCCTGCCTCGCCGCCCGTGCAGTGGCCACCGCCGCCGGTATCGGTATTCCCGGGCAATCATCATTTCGACCTTGGGCCCGAACCGATCGACGAAACCCCGGCGTGGATGAAATACCCTGTGACCCCGCCCAAGGGTCACATTATCGTTTTTGCCAATGAAAAAGGCGGCGTGGGCAAATCGACCTCGGCCTTTCATACCTGCATCGCCTTGTGCAATGCGGGCGAGAAGGTTGCGGCGCTCGATGTCGATCTGCGCCAGTTGACACTGCACCGCGCATTGTGGGCGCGGATGGAAAGTGCAACCGAGTTTAAGGTGACGCTACCCGGCCCGGAACAGATCATGCTGGCGCAGCAGAACGAGAATGAACTCGAAGAAAAGCTGCGGATGGCGCGGATCCATA
>CALRMO020000163.1:0-5984 GCA_943369235.1 Sphingomonas paucimobilis | reverse complement strand
CGGCCCGTATTGCCGCCCTGCCCGGCGCGACCGCACTGCTCGCGGGCGTGGTCCGCCTGCTTGAGCCGAGCCGGTTAGTTACGAGCATCTACGGCCTGCGCGAAGGCTTGTTATTCGACCAGCTATCCGAAGCCGAGCGCGGTGAAGATCCGCTGATCGCCGCAGCTCGGTTCGAGGGCGAACGGCTGGCGCGCTTTCCGTTTCACGGCGATGCGCTTGCCGACTGGATTGCTCCGGTGTTTGCAGGACAAAGCGATGGCGATGCGCGGCTGTGCCGGGCTGCCTGCCTTTTGTCCGACAGCGTGTGGAACGTGAACCCCGAATATCGCGCCGACCATGCGCTCGATCTGGCGCTCGACGGCAGCTGGCCGGGCGTTGGCGCGAGTGAACGAGCGATTATCGCGGCGGCGTTATGGACTGTTCATGCGGGCAAGCGGACCTTGCCGGAAATGCTCGCTGGCCTCGCCAAGCCGGGTGCGCTGGCGCAAGCGGTCGTATGGGGGCTTGCCATCCGACTTGCTCAACGGCTCGACGGCGGAACCGGCGGCGCACTTGCCGACAGCCGGATCGAGGGCGACGACGATGTCCTGAAACTGCGCTTAAGCCGTCAGGCAATCCGCTTGCGGTCAAGTTCGGTGCAACGCCGCCTGCAAGCACTTGGCGAGGCGCTGGGTTATGCGAAGGTCGAAATAGCCAGCTGACTCGGTGCAAATTAACCAGCGCCGTTCGTCCTGAGTAAGGTCTGACCCTGAGCTTGTCGAAGGCCTGTATCGAAGGATGCTTCGATACGGCACCTCGCTTGTGGCTCGGCACCTACTCAGCACGAACGGGTTCATGCAAGGCGGGGCCGCAACCACGCCATCGGCATCACTTCATCAATTCGACTTCTTCGAAATCCAGTTCGACCGGTGTTGCGCGACCGAAAATCGACACCGAAACCTTGACGCGGTTCTTGTCGAAGTCGAGCTCCTCGACAGCGCCGTTGAAGCTTGCGAACGGGCCGCCCAATACCTTGACCTGATCGCCGATTTCGTAATCCACCGACACGCGCTTCTTCGGCGCGGCTTCGAGTTCCTGCTTGGTGTTGAGGATGCGCGCGGCTTCGGCTTCGCTGATCGGTTGCGGCTTGTTGCCCGCGCCCAGGAATCCGGTGACCTTTGGCGTGTTCTTGACCAAGTGATAGACATCGTCATTCATGTTCAGCTTGGCGAGCACATAGCCCGGGAAGAATTTGCGTTCGGCCTTGATCTTCTTGCCGCGACGCACTTCGGTGACCTGCTCGGTGGGAACCTCGACCGCTTCGACGAGCTGCGACAGACCGATACGCTCGGCCTCCGACAATATCTGGTCTCGAACCTTGTTTTCAAAGCCCGAATACGCGTGAATGATGTACCAGCGTGCCATAGTCCCCAATCTCTCTTGTAGCCGCGCTTAGCCGTTGGCGAGCGCCAGCAGCCCTTTAACAATCGCAGCAAAAATCGCATCGACGCCCAGGAAGAAGACGGCAAGGATGATCGTCATGATTAACACCATGATCGCGGTCTGCACGGTTTCCTGCCGCGTGGGCCATACCACCTTGCCGATTTCGGTCCGCACCTGACGGATGAATTCACCGGGGCTTGTCTTTGCCATTGTCCAATTTCCTGTTCTGCTCTTCCAAAATGGATAGCCGCCATCGCTCCGACCGGCGGGGTCGAGAGCGATATAGGTTCCGATTTCGGAAAGATAAGGCCTTTAGCGGGGGATTCGTTCTGAGGCAAGGGGGTTCGGAGGCAGCCAATGGGGCATTTGCCAGGCCAAAAAAGCGGCGAAATATCCAACAGCCGTCGATCGGCGAACGCCGCAGTTTTGTCAAAAAGTAGAGGCCACCCCTGGGGGGTTAAGGGGGTAAAAAGCTGTTGGATTTAGCGCACGGCTTTTTGCGATATTTGCGCGTCGGGCGGAGGATATTCAGAATGTCAAAGAGCGGGCGGTAAGTGTCTCATTACAAATCCTACATTGCAAGGGTCTGGCGGCGCGAAAAGCCACTTCACTCGGTCCACTCAAAATTTCCCCCGTTGCACGGCGCGGCGCATCGGCTATCCAGATGGCAACTTAATTCATAACAGGAATACCTCATGCCTTCCGGTCTTGCCGCCCTCCTCGATGATATTGCCACGATTGCCAAGGTCGCTGCGGCGTCGGTTGACGATGTTGCCGCTGCGGCTGGCAAGGCAAGCAGCAAGGCGGCTGGTGTTGTTATCGACGATACCGCAGTTACGCCGCAATATGTCACCGGCTTTACGCCTGATCGCGAGCTGCCGATTATCTGGCGGATCGCCAAGGGGTCTTTCTTTAACAAGCTGGTCATCATCCTGCCGGTGGCCCTGGCGTTAAGTGCGTTGCTGCCGTGGATAATTACGCCGATACTAATGCTTGGCGGTGCCTATCTCTGTTTTGAAGGCGCAGAGAAGGTGATCGAAAAATTCGCGCACAGCGACGACAGCGCAGAGGAAGAACTGGCCAGTGAGGTCGCGCAAATGTCTGCCGCCGATCACGAGGCGAAGATGGTATCGGGTGCGATCCGCACCGATTTCATCCTGTCGGCCGAAATCATGATCATCGCGCTCAATGAATTGAACCTCAGCAATATCGCCAATCCGATTGCGGGCGACCTGCCACCGATTGTCATGCAGGCGCTGGCTTTGGCCTTTGTCGGGATCGGCATTACGATTGCGGTTTACGGCGTGGTCGGGCTCATCGTCAAAATGGACGATATCGGGTTACACATGGCGAGCCAAGAAAATGGCGCGTCGCAAGCCATTGGACGCGGATTGGTAAAGGCGATGCCAAAGCTGCTGTCGTTTCTGTCGACGGTGGGCACGGCAGCGATGTTGTGGGTCGGCGGGCAGATTATTGTGCACGGTTTCGGCATCCACCCGGCCGAGTTTGTCGGCTTGCACGAAGGCGCGCGGGCGTGGATCGTCGATGCGGCTTTGTGCGGCATTTTCGGGATGGCTTTGGGCGCGGTGATTGTGTGGGTGCACCACAAGATCGTGCACCGAAATACGCATTAGACGCGCAGCAATTACGCTATTGATGTTCACGCAACGAACATTTTTCCAATTCGCTATACTGCGCCCGAAAATCACGCATGTCGATCTGGCCGATCTTCAACTCGCCTTTATATATAGTGGCATTGCGCGGATTGCTTTCGGCAAATGTTTTGACATGGATTACAGCCATGAATAGCAAAACGCCGTTATCAATGGCTTGCGGCTTGTTCCAAAACGAGCGCCCTTCAGCAACTACTTTGACCAAGTCGGTGATCCGGTCACTATCCGTGATCGCCCAGGAATCGTTCAGGATTACGACTAAAATCCGGTTCTCACTAAACAGACTTTGGTCTTGGAACAGTGCGATATTGGTTGCACCAGAACCGTTTGACGACAAGATAAAACTGCACTGGCCTGCTTTTTTGAGCAAAAGATTCTTGATATCAAAACTTGTATGCGGCAAATTCCACCGAACGCGGTTCTCGTAGATGTTGTCGCTCGTGTATTCTGCCTTACTGGCTGGTTCGAACCGGGCGCGGGCCATCATTAGCTCACAGGTCGTAGTATCGAGCACCGGATGCCCCGAACTCTCGGTAATCCTGCATTGCGTCGGACTGCCATCAGGACTGACGACCAGTTTAAAGGCGACAGTTCCTGTTTTATCGTCCGCGAGTGCCTCGGCGGGATAATCACCTGCCGTCGCCCATTCTCCAGGGTTATTAATAGGAACAGGTGTTGCCGTAGCGAGCAACGAAGCGCCAAAAACAATCGCAAGGTTCATGCACATATACCTTTGCGGTTAATTCGTTAGCTAAAAAATGGCAGGAGTTGGGGGACTCGAACCCACGACCCTCGGTTTTGGAGACCGATGCTCTACCAACTGAGCTAAACTCCTGCATCCAGCCTTGCGGTCGGGAATGTGCCCTTAACGCCGTTGGGCGGATGGGGCAAGGGCGAATCCCCTCCCGTCTTTACTCTCTCCCCTTGCGCGAGAGGAAACCAAAGCCTTAGCAGTCCTGAGCTTGTCGAAGGGCGGCTTAGGCGACGTTGGTGAGGGGTATCGACGTCGCTGCCCCCTCACCCAGCTACGACTAAGCAATGAATTGCCAAGTCTGCGCAACCCTCTCCCGCCAGGGGAGAGGGGGCTTCTGCATTTAAAACTTAAACCCTGCCTCAACGCCCCAGATACGCGGTTCGTTGACGAAGCCAGTCAGGTTGTTGAAGTCAATGCCGCCAACTGCAGACGTATCCTTGGTCACGTTACGGACGAACGCTGCGAAGTCGTATGTGTCGGTCTTGTAGCCAACGCGAACCCCGCCCTCGAGCATCGACTTGTCCTGGAACTCGACCGATTCATACAGGAAGAAGTTGATCTTCGACCGATACGCCCAATCGGTGAAGGCATAGACTTCGCCATTACCCACCGGAATGCCGTACTTGGCCGTCCAGTTTGCAATCCATTTGGGGCTCTGCGGCAGGCTGTTGCCGTTGATGTTGACGATTGCCGCCGAGAAAGGTGCTGCCGGCACGACAATCGGATCAAGCGGGGTACAAAGCGATACGTTCGGGAAAGTGTCGACACGTGTTGCGCCGCACGCCGCCGTGGTCAGGTTTGAATCACGGATGCTCGTGTTGTTATAGCTCACGCCGGCGGTCAGCAGCAGTTCGGGGAAAGGCTTGAACTCTAGGTCGGCTTCGAAACCGTAGCCACGCACCTTGTCGGCGTTGATCAGGCGGTTCGCATTCACGCCGCCGCCGACTGCGGTCAGCTGCGCATTTTTCAGCTCATAATAAAAGCCATTGACGTTGAAGCGCGCACGACCGTCGAGGAAGGTCGACTTGATGCCGCTTTCATAAGAGGTGATCGTTTCCGAATCGCCGACGGTCACGCCGCTTTCGAGCGGAGTAGCCGTTGCTGGCGGGAACAGGATCCGGCCCTGAATCGACGGCGCACGATAGCCGCGAGCAACGCGGGCATAGACGTTTACGTCGTCGGTCGCGGCATAGGTCGCGCTCGCGTCCCAGGTGATGTTGTTGTCGCTCACGCGTCGTGACACGGTGCCAAGCGGGTTCTGCAAGAAATTGGGGAACTGCGTATCGCGGCTGCGGACGGCGACGAACCGGCGCTTGTCATCATTGTAGCGGATGCCGCCGGTGACGCTAAGCTGATCGGTGAGCTGATAGGTTAGCGAACCGAATATGCCATAGGCCTTGCTGTGCTGTTCCTGCGACACGCGGATATTCACACCGTCGGGCGCGTTGTTCGAATCGCCCAAGGTCGAATAATTGTCCGAAACGATTTCCAGGTCTTCGTCAAAGTAGAAAACGCCGGCCTGATAGCTCAATGGGCCGTCGCCGTTGCTGGCGATGCGGAATTCCTGCGTGAACTGTTTGAGGTTCGGAACGCTGTCACGGGTTTCGGCGGTGAATGGAATTTCGCCGGGGCCATAAAGATTTGGCGGAAGGAAGTTTGCGCCGAAACCGCCATCGACGTCGCCCACCGAAGTCGCGTCGCCCTGCCAGTAGCTGGTGACCGAGACAAACGAGACGGGCCCTGCATCATAGGTGACGCGCGCAGTCGCATTCTGGGTATCGACGCGCTGTTCGTTCTTGCCATCGGTCGAAACGCGATAACGGTTGAAGTTTGCATTGAGACCGCGCTCGCCGCGTGTGAAGACGTTGGCGCGGAACAGGCGGGCGGTACCATCCAGCGAACGGAACTGACCGGTAAGCAGGATGTCGAGATCGTCGCTTGGCTTGATCAGGAACTGGAGGCGCGCGGCATATTCTTCATAGCCTTCGAAAGCGTCCTTGGTAGTGCCGGCAGGCGTCACGTTGTCGACATAATCGTCCTGACGCTGGTACAGCCCCGACAGGCGGATGCTTACCTTTTCACCCAATGGTCCGCCGACGGCGCCTTGGGCGTTAATCGCGTTGAAGCGGCCATAG
>CALRMO020000162.1:0-6007 GCA_943369235.1 Sphingomonas paucimobilis | reverse complement strand
ACCCTGCGCTCGCAAAAGCAACGGTCAGCAACCCGGTGACGCTCTCGATGCCCGAATGCGACTTCAACGCGCTCAATCGCGTCCATGAAAGCGAGTGCGCCAAAGCGCTGAACTTCCTGACCAAGCGCGGCATTGCCTATAGCAAGCAGCCTGCCGAGACCGTGACGCTTCAGGTCGGCAACGCGAGCCTGCAGGGCTTTGACGAGAAAGCCTATATCGCCGCGCTCGAACAAGCGGGCTATCCCGACAAATCCGATCCTGCGCAACGAAGCCCGTGGAAAATCATCCTCGCCGTGTTTCTGATGGTCGCCTTGTCGGGCATGACCTACGGCCAGGTCGCAGCGATTCTCGTCGAGATGTTCCCGGCCAAGATCCGCTATACGTCGATGTCGATCCCCTATCATATCGGTGCGGGCTATTTCGGCGGATTCCTGCCCTATATTTCGCAATATATCGTGGCCCAGACCGGGCAGCCGTTTTCGGGGCTTTGGTACACCGTGGGTGTCACCGCGATGGCGTTCATCGTGGCGCTCATCTGGTTGCCCGAAACCAATGGCGAGACAAAGCTGGATTGACAGCCCGCCAGTTGCGCGCAAGGGGCGGCTATGACTGAATTCGAGCCGCCGCTGCGTCTGCACCTCGATGGCGATGCGCTCCTTGCCAATTGGCGGTATCTTGCGGCGCAAGGCCGCGCGGCGTGCGGCGCGGCGGTTAAGGCGGACGGTTACGGATTGGGAGCACGAGAGGTCGTAACGCGGCTGCGCGACGCCGGATGCCGCGACTTTTTCGTCGCGCATTGGGGCGAAGCTGCGGCGATCGCCGATCTGGTGCCGCCTGCCTGGATCTCGGTACTCAACGGCATCCACTCAGCCGACATCCCACGCGTTCGCGAGCTTGGCGCCATCCCGGTGCTTAATACGCCTTCGCAAATCGCCTTGTGGAAGGCCTCAGGCGGTGGCAGGTGCCATGTCATGCTCGATACGGGCATTAACCGACTCGGTGTTGGACCCGAGCAGATTACCCCCGGCCTGTTTGACGGCGTCGACATCGACATCCTCATGTCGCACCTTGCTTCGGCTGACGCGGATGATCCGCAGAATAATCGTCAGCTCAGTCATTTCGCATCGCGCGCCGAGAGCATAGCCGCGAAACGGCGCAGCCTCGCCAACAGCGCTGGAATCCTGCTCGGACCCGACTATCATTTCGACATCACGCGCCCCGGCCTTGCCCTTTATGGCGGCGTTGCACGGCCGGAAATGGCGGGAGGTATCGCTCCTGTCGTGAGGCCGTCATCACGAATCCTGCAAACACGGCGGCTCGGCCCGGGTGACACGATTGGCTACAATGCGACATTCACCTGCACTGGTCCCATGAAAGTCGCGACTGTGTCGATCGGCTACGCCGATGGCTATCTCCGGGGATTTTCGGGCAAAGGCCATGCGCTGGCTGACGGCACGCTTTTGCCCGTTCTTGGCCGTGTTTCCATGGATTTGATTACAGTGGATATCAGCAGCGCGCCCGACCTTGACGAAGGTGACTGGGTCGATATCGCGTTCGATCTGCCAAAGTCTTCGGCCGCCAGCGGATTGTCGCAATATGAATTGCTGGTTCTGCTGGGAAGCCGGTTCAAGCGGAGCTGGAAATAGGCGACTTCGATGCTGCACCGCCATCCATGTTGCAGTGCATGATAAACTGGTGCTATTGACTGTAGCAATATCCCGAAAGGAAATTGCCTTATGGCACGCGCAGCTAAGACTGATGATGGCCCGATTATCATCAAAAAATACGCCAACCGTCGTTTGTATAACACGCAGTCGTCGAAATATATCACGCTCGATTTTCTCGCCGAACTGACGCGCAAGGAAATCGACTTCAAAGTGCTCGACGCCAAAACCAATGACGACATCACGCACGGCGTGCTGACGCAAATCATCATGGATGAAGAAAATAACGGACAGCAAATGCTTCCCGTCGGCTTTCTCAAGCAACTGATTTCGATGTACGGCAACTCGATGCAAGGCATGGTTCCCCAATTCCTCGAAAGTTCAATGGACAACTTCCGCAAGAACCAGAAACAGGTGCAGGAAGTCATTGAAACCGCAATAACCTCGGGGCCGTTCGGACATATTGCCAAACAGAATATCGAATTCATGCGAACGGCGCGTGAGGCGTTGATGCCTAATCTTGGCAATTTGACGGGCAAGAAATCGGATAAGGAGGAAAGCCTCGATGATCTGAAACAGCAGCTTGCTGCGTTACAGGCGAAAATCGACCGGCTTTCGGCTGAATAAAGTTAATAACAATAATAAGATTTCGCGGATAATAAATTGATAAAACATGCTTTAAGTGTCACCCGTGCGCAGAATTTTGCGGGCTGGTATCAGGAAGTCATTTCGGAGGCCGATCTGGCCGAGGAATCGGGTGTGCGCGGTTGCATGGTCATTCGGCCCTGGGGCTATGGCATATGGGAACGCATCCAGAAGCTGATGGATGCCGAAATCAAGGCGGCTGGCGTCGAGAACTGCTATTTCCCGCTGTTCATTCCTCTGTCGTTTTTCGAAAAGGAAGCCGACCATGTCGAAGGATTTGCCAAGGAAATGGCGGTTGTCACGCATCACCGCCTGATCGGTGACGGCAAGGGCAAGCTCATTCCTGATCCCGATTCCAGACTGGAAGAGCCGCTGGTGGTTCGCCCCACCTCTGAAACCGTCATTGGCGCCGCGATGAGCCGCTGGGTGCAAAGCTGGCGTGATCTGCCGTTGCTGGTTAACCAATGGGCCAATGTCGTCCGTTGGGAAATGCGGACGCGGATGTTCCTGCGCACCAGCGAATTTCTCTGGCAGGAAGGCCACACCGCACACGCCGGCAAGGCCGACGCGATGGCCGAGACGATGCGCGCTCTCGAAATGTACCGCGCCTTTGCCGAGGGGCCTCTCGCTATGCCCGTGGTCGCTGGCGAAAAGCCCGAAAACGAGCGCTTCCCCGGCGCGGTGGCGACGTACAGCATTGAGGCCATGATGCAGGACGGCAAGGCGCTACAAGCCGGAACGTCGCACTATCTTGGTACCGGCTTTGCCGAGGCCTCGGGCATTAGATATCAGGACAAAGACGGCACCCAGCAGTTCGCGCATACCACCAGCTGGGGTGTATCTACGCGCATGATTGGCGGCGTTATCATGACTCATGGCGACGATGACGGGCTTCGTTGCCCGCCGCAAATCGCGCCGCACCAGATCGTGATCGTGCCGATGCTGCGCGACAATGACGAGGACGCGGCGGTCCTGGAATATTGCCGCAGCTTGCGTCTGGAATTGCTTGCGCAGACAGCGTTTGGCGAGCCGCTGCGCGTCTTGCTCGACACCAAGGCGATCAAGGCGTCGAACAAGCGCTGGGCCTGGGTCAAGAAAGGTGCGCCAATCATCGTTGAAGTCGGTCCCCGCGACATGAGCGAGGGCAAGGCAGCCGTGCTGCGCCGAGACCGATTATACAAGGACGACGGAAAACTCGCGACGGCCTTCACGCCGCGCGGCGATTTTGTTGCGGCGGCTTCCGCGATGCTCGAAGACATTCAGGCGGGCCTTTACACGCAAGCCAAGGAACGGATGGAAGCCAATATCCGCCGCGACGTCACCGACCTCGCCGCGCATTTTGCAGGCGACGAGGCTGGTTTTGCCGGCTGGGTAGAAGTGCAATGGGCCAAGCCAACAGGCGCGGCGCTGGCCAAGATTGTCGACCAACTAAAGGCGATAAAACTAACCATGCGCAACAGCCCGCTCAATGCGGCCCCCGCCGATGGCAATTGTTTCTTCACAGGCGAACCCGCCGTGGAACGGATACTGATAGGTCGGACTTATTGAACCGAATTTGTTTCGCGCGAAGACGCGAAGACGCGAAGGAGATGCCAAAATGCCGGACGTTGAAGAGCTTTCGGCTATCGTTGTCGATGTTGGATTTAAGCTTCATCGAGACTTGGGACCCGGCTTGCTCGAAAACGCGTATGAGTTAATTCTAATTCAAAAACTGGTGTCTCTCGGATTGGAGGTCGACCGGCAAATGCCGATCCATATCCAATATGATGGCCTCAAAATCGAAAATGCGTTTCGCATTGATTTGCTTGTTTCCAAACAGCTTCTGATTGAAATCAAATCGACTGAACAGACTTTACCAGTCCATTCAAAACAAATGATAACTTACCTTCGCCTGATGAACCTTTCGTTGGGGCTGCTGATTAATTTCGGCACTCCAACCTTTAAAGATGGAGTGCGGCGTTTGGTCAACAACCACCAGACCTTCGCGTCTTCGCGTCTTCGCGCGAACCAAAATATTGCTGCCATATCATGACCAAAAAAGCGCAATTTGAGGGCCTGCCATCTCGCGACCAGATACTCGCTTTTATTCAGTCATCCAGCGAACCCGCCGGCAAGCGCGAAATCGCCCGCGAATTCGGACTGCGCGGCAATGAGAAGATTGCGCTGAAGGCGTTGCTCAAGGACATGACCGACGAAGGTCTGGTCGACATGGCCCCGGGAAGGGCATTTCACAAAATGGGCGGCGTGCCCAAGGTCACGGTGCTGAAAATTGTCGGCATTGACGGCAATCAGCCAGTCGCGGTGCCCGAAAAATGGGAGGCAGAGGGCATTCCCATCCCCAAAATCCGTATCATCGAAGGCAAGGGCAAACGCGGCGCGCTTGGTATCGGCGACCGCATCCTGGCACGCACCGAGGAGCGCGGGCAGGGCATCGTTGCCCATGTCATGAAGAAACTCGCCAAGGGCGAGGCGCAGATATTGGGCGTGGTCGAGAGCGGCGAGAATGGCCGGTTCTTCCTGAAATCGGTCGACAAGAAAGCGCGTTTCGATACGCCAATCGGCGATGTTGGCGAGGCCAAGGCGGGCGACCTGGTGCTCGCCGAACTCACCGGCAATGCGCAACGCAAATCGGCGCGGGTGACGCAGGTGCTCGGCGATCCGTTCGCGCCGAAAAGCTTCAGCCTGATTGCGATCCACAAATATGGTATTCCATTCGAAATGCCCGAGGCGGCGGAGCGCGAAGCCGCGACTGTCAGCAAGCTGCCCGTCACCGCCGATCACCGCGAGGATCTGCGCCACCTTCCCATCATCGCCATCGACCCTCGTGATGCACGCGATTTCGACGATGCGATCTGGTCCGCCCCCAATGCCGACACCGGCGGCTTCGACGCCATCGTAGCTATCGCCGATGTCAGTTACTATGTCCGCCCCGGCAGCGCGCTCGACCGCGAGGCCGAAAAGCGCGGCAATAGCGTCTATTTCCCCGACCTTGTCGTGCCGATGCTGCCCCACGCCTTGTCATCGGACAAATGCTCGTTGAGGGCGGGGGAGGACCGGGCCGTAATCGCCTGCCACCTCGCGATCAGCAAGATGGGACAAGTGACGTCATGGCGTTTTACCCGCGCTGTGGCCCGGATTGCTGCCAATATTCCCTATCCCGACGCGCAGGCGGCCATCGACGGTAAGATGGAAAATCCATTACTCGAGACCGCGCTCAAACCGCTTTGGGCGTGCTGGCGGTTGCTGGCGCGGGCGCGGCACAAGCGTGCGCCGCTCGAGTTGGACCTGCCTGAAAAGCGCATCACGTTAGACGAACAGGGGCGAGTCACCGGCGTCGCCGAGCGCGAGCAGCTCGAGGCGCACCGGCTGGTCGAGGATTTCATGATCGCCGCCAACGTCGCCGCCGCCAAGGCACTTGAAGCGAAGAAATCCTCTTTGATCTACCGCGCGCACGAACCGCCGAGCCGCGAGAAGCTCGTTGCGCTCAAGGATTATCTTAAGACCTTCGACATCGATTTCGCGCTGGGGCAGGTGATCAAGCCCGAGACCTTCAACGCCATCCTCGCGCAGATCATCGACGAGGAAATCCGTCCGCAAATCATGGAAGCGGTGCTTCGAAGCCAGACCCAGGCTTATTACGGCCCGACCAATGTGGGCCATTTCGGGCTGTCATTGGGCAGTTATGCGCATTTTACCTC
>CALRMO020000161.1:0-6024 GCA_943369235.1 Sphingomonas paucimobilis | reverse complement strand
CCTCCCATTTCGGGTTCAACGGCTTGTCCCAGGCCGGGTCGACCTTGTACGTATCTTCAAGCACGGCAATACGCTCGCCGGAAAGCGGGTGGGTCCGCCCGTAGCTGTCCTCTTGCGGGATGCCCAAGCGGAACTCAAAATTCTGCAGTTTCTTGAAGAAGCTGATCGAGCCTTTGCCGGTGATCCCGGCCTTCGACAGATATTGTGCGCCAGAGGCATCGGCGGTGCCTTCCTGCCCGCGGCTGTAAGCCAGAAACTTGCCCAGCGCCGCCTGCTGTCCAGCCGACAGGATCCCCATCCCGGCCTCGCCCGCGCCGGCAGCAATGGCCGCAGCGGCAAGAATCAGGCTCGCGATGCTGATGCCGCTCGCGGCTGAAACGCCTTCATTATATCGGACCGCATGGCCGCCCGCGACGTGGCCAAGCTCATGAGCGATAACGCCCTGGACCTCATTCGCCGTGGTCGCAGCGTCGATCAGCCCGCTGTGGAGATAAACGGCCTGACCGCCTGCGACGAACGCGTTGATCGATTTGTCATTGATCAGGACGATATCGACATTTTTGGGGTCGAGCCCAGCCGCCTCGATCAATGGCGCGGAGATTTCGTCGAAAAAGGCTTCGGTTTCGGCGTCGCGCAATATCGATTGCGCCATAGCTGGCTGAGCGGCCAGCACCGCTGCCAGAAACACAATAAAGGCCGCGCGTGCGCGGCGGAAGGTAATTGCGGCCATCAGCGATAAATGGCCCGAACCGCCTGAACGCGCAATGAAGAAGTTGGACAAAGAAAAACCCACCGTTCTTTTAAACGGTGGGTTTCTCATTTCGGATACGGTGATTAGCCGAATGTACGTTGCCACCATCCCGAACGGGGCGGCTCAGTGTTTTCTGTGGACTCACTTTCGGAAGGCTCTGCCGAAGTTGCCTTGGCGGCAGCTTTTTTCCGCGGAGCTTTCGGCTTCGCTTCGGCAGCTTCAGTTTCAGCGGATGCTTCGGCGGGCGCGTCCTCGACCTTTGCCTTCGCCCGGCTGCGGGTCTTGGGCGCTGGCTTTTCGGGCTCGACCGTGACGTCCGGAGCCGTGTCGGCGCTGGCAGCGCCAGCGGCTTCAGCCTCGGGCTTCGCTTTCGCGCGGCTGCGGCGTTTCGGCTTTTCGGCTGGCTCGTCGGAGGTAGGCTGCTCGGGTTCGGCTGCTGCTTCAACCGAATCGGTCATCGGTTCAGCCTCGTTCCGGTCACGACCACGACCACCGCGTCGGCCACGGCGGGCTTTGGGTTTATCATCCGATGCGGCTTCGCTTGTCTCGGTAGCCTCGTTTGTGGACTCGACCGAAACGTCGGTTTCCTGAGCTTCAACACCAGCTTCGCCATTTTCAGGACGGCCGTCGCGCTCGCGGCCCTTGCCGCCACGGCGACCGCGCCGACGTTTGCGCTTGCGGCCTTCCGCGCTCTCGCCTTCCTCGCGAGGACGGTCTTCACGCGCCCGGGATCCCCTTGAACGGACGGGCTCTTGCGCTTCTTCCTCTTCGTCTACGTCAAAATCCTCGACTTCATCCTCGATGTCGTCATCCAGATCGATGATCGGGGGAAGGGCAACAGGTGCCTCGGGCCGTGGACCCGAGCTCGATACCGCAAGCTTTGCGCCTTCGGTCTCGCCATTGGGGACGATCAGCACGCGAACATGATAGCGTTCCTCAATATCGGCAAGTTCGGCGCGCTTGTTGTTGAGGCAGTAAATCGTCGCTTCCTGGCTCGCCTGAAGCACAATCTGGCTGCCATTGCCCTTTGCGGCTTCTTCCTCGATCAGGCGAAGCGCCGACAAGGCCGACGACGAGGCCGTCCGCACCAGGCCAGTGCCTTCGCAATGCGGACATTCGCGCGTGGACGCTTCCAGCACGCCGGTGCGCAGCCGCTGTCGGCTCATTTCCATAAGGCCGAAGCTGGAAATCCGGCCAACCTGGATGCGGGCGCGGTCGTGCTTCAACGCTTCCTTCATCGCGCGCTCGACCTTGCGGGCGTTGCCATGATGCTCCATGTCGATGAAGTCGATGACGACGAGGCCAGCCATATCGCGAAGGCGCAACTGACGCGCGATCTCGCGCGCAGCTTCAAGGTTGGTGGCAAGTGCGGTCTGCTCGATGCCATGTTCCTTGGTCGAGCGGCCGGAGTTGATGTCGATCGACACCAATGCTTCGGTCGGGTTGATGACGATATAGCCACCCGATTTCAGCTGGACGATCGGCTGATACATGGCGTTCAGCTGATCCTCGACATGGTAACGCTGGAACAGCGGAACCGGGTCGGCATAATGCTGGACGCGCTTCGCGTGGCTCGGCATCAGCAGCTTCATGAAGTCCTTGGCCGCTTTGTAGCCATCGGCACCCTCGACAAAGACCTCGTCGATATCCTTGTTATAGATGTCGCGGATCGCGCGCTTGATAAGGTCGCTGTCGGTGTGGATCAGCATCGGGGCCGATCCCTTGAGCGTGTTTTCGCGAATGCCATCCCAAAGCCGCGCGAGATAATCGAAATCGCGTTTGATCTCGGGCTTGGTGCGGGCAAGTCCGGCTGTGCGGATGATGCAGCCCATCGTTGCAGGCAAAGTCAGATCCGACATTATGGACTTTAACCGCTTGCGGTCGGCGGCGCTGTGGATTTTCCGGCTGATGCCGCCGCCATGCGAGGTGTTCGGCATAAGGACGCAATAGCGGCCGGCAAGGCTGAGATAGGTAGTAAGCGCCGCGCCCTTGTTGCCGCGCTCTTCCTTGACGACCTGAACCAAAAGCACCTGACGGCGGTGGATGACGTCCTGAATCTTGTAGCGGCGGCGCAGGTTCATCCGCTTGGCGCGGACTTCGTCGCTCGCCTTGGGCGCGCGGGTTTCGCCCCCGCCATTGCGGCCACCGCGGCCACGACGGCGACGGTTGTTGCGGTCATTGCCGTTACGCCCGTTTTCTTCGGCATTTTCTTCCGACGATTCTTCATTATTGTCGTCGAGCTCAGGCTCCTCGCCTTCGCTCATGTCGATGGTATCGACGCTGTCGTCGCTGTCGACTTCAATGAGGTCGGTAACTTCGTCTTCGCGCTCTTCCGAGCCTTGCATGATGTCCGACGGCTCGTCGTAGTCATCTTCTTCCTGCTCGCGAAGCGCGGCCTCTTCGGCAGCAGCCTCAGCCTCTTCGGCGAGCAGACGTTCGCGGTCTTCGCGCGGAATCTGATAATAATCGGGATGGATTTCGGCAAAGGCCAAGAATCCGTGGCGGTTGCCGCCATAGTCGATAAACGCCGCCTGAAGCGAGGGTTCGACACGGGTTACTTTGGCTAGATAAATGTTGCCTTTGAGCTGCTTGTGCTCGGCAGACTCGAAATCAAACTCCTCGATCTGGTTTCCTGTGACGACTGCGACCCGGGTCTCTTCCCGGTGACGCGCGTCGATTAGCATACGCGTTGTCATTGATAATACTCCAGCGGGCGGGCCGTCCGGTTGTCAGCCGAAGGCCGCTCGCTCTATTGTTGGTGCCAAGCCGCATCGGACGCGAGGCGTCGGTGTCGGCAAGGCAAGATTGTTGTTGGATAGAAATTGCGTCTGCTGCTTGCGCATGGCGGGCGAATATCGCGCGCGCTTGATTTCCGGCCCATGCGCCATTCCCATATCGGGCGGCGGGGGTGGAAATATCATGCCTCATGTAGCGTCAACCTGTTAAAATGCCGGGCGAGATTGCGACCGGCAACGAAATACGGGCGCTGTAAATATCCGCCCATGTAAGTGTGCTAGCACTACCACCACGCATCGGCAAGGGCGGCAATTGAATCGTCGTTAGACTTCTCGCGGGCGGTCAAAATAACTTCTGGACGAATATGCTGCCGGAATTGCATAAGTATTCATGCTGTTCGCTGCCACCCTTGCTGCAATGTCGCTGGGCTCATTTGGGCTGAACAGCGCAAGCGCATGCGTCCCGGCGATATCATGTACCGCCCCTTCACCGAAGACGATGGTCTGGACGTTCCGCTCGGAGCCGCCGAAACGGCGCTATGAAGTAACGGCGCCGATCCGTACCCGGCCGGCCAAGGGACTGCCCAATATTAGCGGGCCTCGCGACCCGGCATTGCCGCTGGTGGTCATCGATGCCGGTCATGGGGGTCATGACCCGGGCGCAATCAGTCCGCATGGTGGACAGCGGGAAAAAGATGTGACGCTCGCAATCGCTAAGGCGATACGCGGCGAAATGCTGAAAAGCGGGCGCGTTCGGGTTGCCCTCACACGCGATACCGACAAATTTCTTGTGCTCGAGGACCGCTACGAAATTGCCCGCAAGATGAATGCGGACCTGTTTATCTCGATTCACGCCGATAGCGCCGAAAATCCCGAAGCAAGCGGCGGGACGGTTTATACCCTGTCAGAGGTGGCATCGGACCGCGAAGCGCAACGGCTTGCGGCTCGTGAAAACAAGGCAAACATCATAAATGGCGTCAATCTTGGCGGTGCCGACGGCAATGTCTCTTCCATCCTTATCGATCTGACCCAGCGGGAATCGATGAACGTCTCGGCAGGCTTCGCAAAGTTGCTGTTGCGCGAAGCGGGACCGAATATGCGCATCAGAACGAATTCGCACCGCTTTGCGTCGTTCATAGTGCTAAAGGCGCCCGATCTGCCGTCGGTTTTGTTTGAAACCGGCTATTTGAGCAATAAAAGCGATGTCGATTTTCTGGCATCGGCCGAGGGGCGGCAAAAGGTCGCCCGAAGCGTGGCGAACGCGATCCAGGTTCATTTCGCGCGACGTCTCGCTACACGTTGAGCGTAAAATCGCGGCGGACCGCGCACAACAGTGTGGACCTGTTCTGCAAATCGGTTAAAGCGAGCCGGTAATGAGCGACGTCGCAAATCCCCCCGAAGAACCTGAAAATGTCAGCTATCGCCTGAAGCGCGATGCCGATGGCTTTGTCGGGCGCTGGCAGGGCTGGTGGGTTAAAAAGCGGTTTCGCTGGGCGATCTACGCGTTCGGTGCTCTCCTGCTGTTTTTGCTGCTTTTCTGGGCGCTCTTCGCCCGCAATCTGCCCGATGCCGAGGCCTTGGTCGAATATGAATCGCCGCTGCCCACCGTGGTTCGGGACATCAATGGCCAGCCTTTTCACAGCTACGCCCGCGAACGCCGCGTCCAGCTTGAATATGCCGATTTTCCGAAGCTGCTGGTTCGCTCGTATCTCGCAGCCGAGGACAAGACCTTTTTCAGCCACGGCGGCATCGATTATCCCGGGATTGCGTCCGCAATCTTCGACAATATTTTCAGCAGCAAGCGCTCGCGCGGTGCCTCGACCATTACCCAGCAGGTCGCCAAAAACCTGCTTTTGACGAATGAGTATAGCTATACCCGCAAGGTCAAGGAGGCGATCCTTGCCAAGCGCATCGAAAGCGCGCTTACCAAACAACAGATTTTGTCGCTGTATCTGAACGAGATTGCGCTCGGGCGACAGTCGTTCGGCGTTGAAGCCGCAGCGCAGGCCTATTTCGGCAAAAGCGTAGACCAGCTCGCGCTGCACGAAATGGCGTTTCTTGCGATATTGCCCAAGGCACCCGAACGCTATGGTCGTGCCAAAAATGCGAACCTTGCGATTGCGCGGCGGAACTGGGTATTGGGCGAGATGCGCTCCAATGGCTGGATTACCGATGCGCAGCTTGCCGAAGCACGGGCGCAGCCGCTTGGACTCGTGACCCAGCGGGGAACCGGCTTCAAGAATATCGGCGGCTATTATACCGAAGAGGTGCGCCGACAGTTGATCGAACGGTTCGGCGAGACCGACAAGGACGGCCCCTACAGCGTCTATGCCGGGGGGCTTTGGGTGCGCACGTCGATGAACCCCGAATATCAGATATTGACAACGCAGGCGTTGCGCGATGGCATGCTCCGCTACAATGCGGGCAAGGCGTGGAAAGCCAATATGGGTACGATTGACGTGTCCGACGACAAATGGGCATCGCGGTTTGCGTCGACCAACATTGGCATCGATTATGCCAACTGGCGCGCAGGCGTTG
>CALRMO020000160.1:0-6045 GCA_943369235.1 Sphingomonas paucimobilis | reverse complement strand
TGTGGTTCGACCGATGGCAGACAAAGCGGGGCAAGCGGCCTGAGAAAAGGTTGCCGGTGCAAAAGGGCTGGCTGCTGGCGCTGGCCTATATCGGTTGCCTCAGCCATCCGTTGTTCGACTGGTTCAACAGTTACGGGATACGGCTGCTTGAGCCGTTTTCGTCGCAATGGTTTTACGGCGATACCATCTTCATCATCGATGTCTGGTTGTGGGGAGCATTGATCGCGGGCGTCTGGCTCTCGCTTCGCCGCGAACGCAACGGCGCGGCGAAGTGGCGTGCCCCTGCGGTCGCAAGCTTCCTTGCGATTTGCGCCTATATTCTCGCCAATGGCCTGATCACGGGTCGCGCCGAACGGGTAATGGCGGAGGCAGTCGAACGCAAGCATGACCTTGTCCCGACGCTTGTCGTCGCCAATCCCGTTCCGGTCCAGTTCTGGAAGCGCGAGATGCTGTGGCGTGATCGCACGCACTTCGGGCAAGGGACCTTCAGCGCGCCAAGCGCAGTGGTCGTCGATCAAAATATCGGTATTCACCAGATGCGCGGCGAAAAGACCAAGGCCATGGTCAAAGGTGACGTGGACGGGGCGGCCTATCTTTTCTGGTCGCGAATGCCGGTGGTGCGCGTAAGCAGCGAAGGCGGTAAAAGGCAGCTTGTCATTTCGGATCAGCGGTTCGGCAACCCGATGGTCAGTGATCGTTTCACAGTGTCAGTCCCGCTGAAGGACGAAGAATGACCGCCCCCGTCATTGTCTGGTTCCGCCGCGATCTTCGGCTTGCCGACCAGCCTGCGCTGGCAGCGGCGGTGGCGAGCGGTGCGCCGGTTATCCCAGTATTCATCCTCGACGACGAAACGCCCAAGCATCGGAGGATGGGCGGGGCTTCGCGGTGGTGGTTGCATCATAGCCTGATGTCGCTCGACGCCGATTTGCGCAAATTGGGGTCGCGCCTCGTTCTGCGGCAGGGCAGGTCGGACGAAATTCTGGCAGCCCTTGCCGAGGAAACCAGCGCGTCCGCCATTCATTGTATCCGTCATTACGAGCCCTGGTGGCGCAATGCCGAAAAGGCGGTGACTAAAGTTTTGCCAGAGGGTTGCGAACTCGTCTGCCATGACGGCAAATACCTTTTGCCGCCCGGAAGTGTGACCACAGGTAGCGGCGGTCAGTATAAGATTTACACGCCGTTCATGCGCGCGTTGTGGCAGCATATGCCGCCGCACGAGCCACTTGCCGCGCCGACAAAAATTGCGTCGCCAGATGCTTGGCCGCAGAGCGATCCGCTGGCCGACTGGAAGCTGCTCCCGACGAAGCCCGATTGGGCAGGCGGGATGAGGAAGATGTGGACACCGGGAGAGGCGGGCGCAAAGGCACGGCTGGAAGACTTCATCGACAAGGCGAAATATTACGACGAAAAACGCAACATGCCTTCGGTCGCCGGTTCGTCATTTTTATCGCCGCATCTGCATTTTGGTGAGATATCACCTGCGACTTGCTGGCATGCAACGATGAAAGCAGGCGGCTCGGTCGATATATTCCTGAAGGAACTGGTCTGGCGCGATTATGCGCAGAATTTAATCTGCCAGTTTCCCGAATATGGAGCGAAAAACGCGCGCGAGGCATTCGACAGATTGCCCTGGCGCTCCGGCAGCGAAGCGGACGCCAACCTGCGCGCCTGGCAAAAGGGCCTGACCGGCTATCCGATCGCCGATGCCGGGATGCGACAATTATGGGCGACCGGCTGGATGCACAACCGGGTACGGATGATTGCCGCGTCCTTCCTCATCAAGCATCTCCTGATCGACTGGCGCGAGGGCGAGAAATGGTTTTGGGACACGCTGGTCGATGCCGATTATGGCAGCAACAGCGTCAACTGGCAGTGGACGGCGGGGTCGGGCGTCGACAGCAACATGTTTGTCCGGATCATGGCGCCGTTATCGCAGTCGGAGAAGTTCGATGCGGCGGGATATATCCGGCAGTGGGTACCCGAGCTGGCCGGGCTAAGCGATGCGGTGATTCATGATCCCG
Organism: Sphingomonas paucimobilis; assembly: GCA_943369235.1. GTDB lineage: Bacteria > Pseudomonadota > Alphaproteobacteria > Sphingomonadales > Sphingomonadaceae > Sphingorhabdus_B > Sphingorhabdus_B paucimobilis_A. Next base: position 4,024 of record CALRMO020000160.1, on the reverse strand, counting down.
AAGAGCATGGAGCGCGGCCTTCAAGTTATCCGCGCAAGATTATCGGGCACAAGGCCGCGCGGGAGCGGGCGTTGAAAGCGCATGAGGCGATGAAAACATAAACCGTAGCCCTGAGCCGTCAGCGCTTAAGCGCTGGCGAAAGTCGAAGGGCGTTTTTCGGTCTAGCGCAGTTCTTTGCTGATAGGCGTCCTTCGACGGCGCAGTCGCGATGCGACTGCTGCTCAGGACTACGGTAATTTTTGGAAGGTCAGCCCTCTATAACCAACCTGTGGCTTGTCTCAAACCCGGATTGCAGCAACGCGACAATCGCATCCCCCACAACCGAAGGCTCCTTGACCGTCGCGGGGTCTTCGCCTGGATAGGCGGCCGCGCGCATTCTGGTGCGGGTCTTGCCGGGATCGATGATGGCGGTGCGGACCGCAGACAGGTTTTTGACTTCCTCGCCATAGCTTAAAACGAGATTTTCCAAAGCCGCCTTCGATGCGCCATAAGCTCCCCAGAAAGCGCGCGGAGTGGCGCCGACCGAGGAGGTGAGGGCAATCAGGCGGCCGGCATCGCTCTTGCGCAACAGCGCATCGAACGAGGCGATCAGGACCTGTTGTGCGGTGACGTTCAGCGTGAACAGCCGTGCGAACTCTGCTCCATCGATGGCTGGAACCGGCGAGAGCGTCCCTAGCATCGCGGCGTTTAGCACCAATATATCGAGCTTGCCCCAGCGCTCGGTGACCGCCGCCGCCAGCCGTCCGATGCTGTCGCCGTCGGTCAAATCGAGCGGTGCGATCGTCGCGCTGCCGCCGCTCGCGAAAATGGCATCTTCGACCGCTTCCAGATCCTTGGCGGTGCGCGAGGTGATGATCACATGCGCCCCCTGCGCTGCGAGCGCCTGCGCCGTCGCCGCGCCGATGCCGCGGCTTGCCCCGGTGACCAAAGCAACCTTGCCTTCAAAAACCTTCGTCATAAATCAGGCAAGCTTCCGCGCGGCGAGCATGACCAACTGGTCCGATTCCTGCTCTTCATGGTCGGTGAGACTGGTTGGATAGTCGCCGGTGAAACAGGCATCGCAATATTGTGGACGGCCATTGTTGCGCGACTCTTCGCCAAGCGCGCGGTAAAGGCCGTCAATCGACAGGAAAGCAAGGCTGTCGGCCTGAATGAAGGCGCGCATTTCCTCGACATCCATCCGGCTGGCGAGCAATTTCGAGCGCTCGGGTGTATCGACGCCGTAAAAGCAACTGTTCACCGTCGGCGGGCTGGCGATTCGCATATGGACTTCGGCAGCTCCCGCCTCGCGCATCATCTGGACGATTTTCAAGCTGGTCGTGCCGCGCACAATCGAGTCGTCGATGAGCACGATTTTCTTGCCCACGACGAGGTTCCGGTTCGCGTTGTGCTTCAGCTTGACGCCCAAATGGCGAACGCCGTCCCCGGGCTGGATGAAGGTCCGCCCGACATAATGCGACCGGATGATGCCAAGCTCGAACGGTATTTTAGCGGCCTCGGCGTAGCCGATGGCTGCCGGTGTGCCGCTGTCAGGAACGGGAATCACATAATCGACATCGACGCCGTTTTCGCGCGCCAGTTCGGCACCTATCGCTTTGCGCACCGAATAAACGCTGATGCCTTCGACGATGGAGTCGGGGCGCGAAAAATAGACATGCTCGAAAATGCAGGGGCGTCGCGAAACCGGAATGAACGGTTTGTGCGAGGTAATCTGCCCGTTTCGCACTACGACTATTTCGCCAGGATCGACTGCCCGGATAAATTCCGCGCCGACGATATCGAGCGCAACGGTTTCCGAGGCAAAGATAATCGAATCGCCCAGCTTGCCCATCACCAGCGGGCGAATGCCCAGCGGGTCGCGGCAGGCGATCATGCCCTCCGTTGTCAGGCACAGCAACGAATAGGCACCTTCGACTCGCTTCAGGGCATCAATGAGCCGGTCGAGCAACGTCCGGTAGCCCGAGGTCGCAACCAGATGGATGATGACTTCGGTGTCCGATGTTGACTGGAAGATTGACCCGCGCCGCACCAGATCGCGGCGAACGGTCATCGCGTTCGAGATATTGCCATTATGCGCCACGGCAAATCCGCCCGTCGCCAAATCGGCATAAAGTGGCTGCACGTTGCGCAGCGAGGTTTCGCCGGTGGTCGAATAGCGGACGTGACCGATGGCGCTTCGGCCTACCAATCCGCCGATGATTTCCTCGCGGTCGAAATTGCCCGCAACATGGCCCATGGCACGATGGGTATGGAAATCATGGTCGTCAAAGCTAGTGATGCCAGCGGCTTCCTGGCCGCGATGCTGCAACGCGTGCAGCCCGAGCGCCACCATTGCCGATGCGCCTTCGGTATCGCAGACGCCGAATATCCCGCATTCCTCGCGTAGTTTATCGTCATCGAAAGGGTCGGTGGTCAGCATTAATCGAATCCCGCTGCGCTTCGTTGGCTGGCATATAGGCATGCTTGCCCCAATTGTCTTCCCTGTTGTCGTCGATCTGTAACAAAGAAAATGTTGGCGGGCGATTTCGCCTTGGGTTAGGCCGTCTGAATGAACGACGAACGCGAGACGGGGCTGGTGCTCGACCCCAAATATGACGCCGACGGGTTGGTGACAGCGGTCGTGACCGACGTATCGGATGGCGCGCTGCTGATGGTCGGGCATATGAACGCCGAAGCACTGGTGAAAAGCCGGGAAACCGGAACCGCCGTGTTTTTTTCGCGCAGCCGTCAAAGGCTATGGCAAAAGGGCGAGAGCAGCGGTCATTTCCTACACATTGTCGAAATGCGGATCGATTGCGACCAGGACGCAATCTGGATTATCGCCGAGCCGAAGGGCCCCACATGCCATACAGGCGAGGCAAGCTGTTTTTACCGGCGTATTGCCAATGACGGGCTTGAACCGGTTTGAGACGGATAGCTGTCTGGGTCTCTTTACTTAGCCTGCTCGCAGCATGCGGAGAGAATGCGCCCGCGATTGTGGGCGGCGGCTCCGACGCGGGTTCGGCGCTGGACAAACAAGCCATTGCGTCGGGTATCATGCCCGATCCGGCGGGAGTGGAATTTGCCGGACGCTATGAAATGCGAAGTGAAATCGGCACCGATAAATTTTGTGCGGTCGGTCGCGGGGCAAAGCAGTTCGATATCGGCTTTCTTGCGGCTTATGGGCCCGAAAGCAAATGCGAGGGACAGGGTACAGCGGTCGTCGACGGCGAAAAAGTCCGCGTGACCCTGACCGGCAAAGGCCGTTGCACGTTCGACGCGCATTATGACGGCATCGAGCTTCGCTTTCCGGGTGCAGTCGAGAGCGGGTGCGCGAGTTACTGCTCGCCCAGGGCAAGCATGTCAGGCACGCATTATTTCATGATCCAGCCCGGCGACGCAGCAGCACGCACAACGCTTGGCCGCGAGATTGCCAGACTTTGTGACTGACGCTGCTTTGCGGTTAACGCGGGACGGCGATGCAGGCTTGCCCTGTTGCCTTGATCTTTACGCACATCGCATCGGCCGCCGCTTTGCTGGAAAACGGACCAGCCTGGAGCCGGGTAATGCCGCCAGACGCCTTCAGATAAGGCTGCAACGACGTCAGGCCGTCTATTTTACCTTCAAGCGAGGTCCATAACTTCTTGGCATTGGCTTCCTCGCCGAATGCACCGAGCTGGACCCGCCATGCACCGTCGTTTGATGCAGATTTCACCGGCGCTGGTTTGATGGCAGCGGGTTTGGCAGTCGCTGGCTTGGGCGCTGGTGCCGCTGGCCGGACGGGCTCACCCACTGCAGGAATATCGGCAGGGAAACCGGGAGTGACTGGGGCTTGAGTCTGCGATGGCGGCACCGCAACGGGCTTGGCCGTTTTTGGCGGCGGTGTTGTGTTGATGGGGAAACCTGCCACCTGCGCAGCGCGAGCCTTGCCTGCACGTTGTTCGAGCTCTCCCGCAAGCACAGTTCCCGCCTGGCGTTGCTCAAGCGGAATATATTGATCCATCTGCGCCAGACTGCGCGAGGCTGGCGCCATCCCGGCAGAAGA
>CALRMO020000159.1:0-6067 GCA_943369235.1 Sphingomonas paucimobilis | reverse complement strand
GCGTGGACTGGCGGCGGGCTGTGGTTGCCGGTTGTTTTCTATCTCGCGGTCGCAACCTTGTTCCCGTTCGTCACTGGGCCCGACAAGGCGCTGCTGGCGCGCACGGGCGGTGGCATATTGTGGATCGCAGCGTTGCTGGCGACGTTGTTGCCCATCGAGCGGCTCGTCCTGCCTGACCGCCAGAGCGGCATACTTGATCAGCTGGCTCTGCGCGGATGGTCGGATGAGCTGGTTGCCAGCGCCAAGATTGTCGGCCAGCTTTTTGCCTTTGCGCTGCCCTTGTTGTTGGCGACCATAATCGCGTCAGCGCTTATTGGCTTGCCCGAGGCCAAGCTTGCGACCTTGTTGCTTGGCCTCGCGATTGCCCTGCCCGCGCTCGCCGGACTTTCGGTCACGATTGCCGCCTTGACCGCCGGCCTCAACGGTGCAAGCGCTTTGGGCGGGCTATTGCTGGTGCCGATAGCCATTCCCTTGCTGATCTTCGGCGCAGGGACGCTTGCCGAAAGCCCTGGCAACGCGATGCAGTTACTGGCAGCTACGTCGCTGGCGATTACCGCGCTTTCGCCCTTCGCGGCGGGAGCAGCGCTGCGGGCGGGCCGCGTCTAGGAACCAAAATACCGCCTGACCCGTTAGGCCCTGGCAAACGCAGGAGTGTATCATGCAAGCCATCTGGCCTATCGTCACCGTTGTCGGCCCCATCTTGTTCATTATCGCGATTATTTACGTAACCGTGCGCAACAGGATAAAATCAACGCCCGAGAGTGAGGCGTTGACCGAGCGCGCGACCAAAATCCAGCGCGAGGCGCAGGCCGCCGAACCGAAAGAGGTCGACGGCCCGCTCGGCTGATACCTATCTAAATACCCGTTCAGCCTGCCTCAAAAATCCGTTCGTGCTGAGTAGCTGCCGACCCTGAGCTTGTCGAAGGAGAGGTGCCGTATCGAAGCACATGCAGCGTGCCGCCATCCTTCGATACGCCATTTCCCCCGGACGATGTCCGGGGTCAGCAGCTACTCAGGACGAACGGGTTAAGGTTGCTCGGCCTGATCTGAAGCTACGCTCTCCATCTTCTGCGCGTAGCCATTGGCGACCATCGTCTCGAACAGATCGAACAGCTTTTCGGGATCCTGCGCGCGCAATGTCGGAATGTTCGCCTCCATGCCTTCGGCAATGACGATTTCCCGCTTACCATCGGCGACCGCAGCCCAGATTATCTCGGCTACGGCGCCCGGATCGATACCATTGTCGATGGCAGCATCGCTGACGCCGCGAACCGAGCCGTCTGCGTTGAGGGCATTACGCGAAACGTTGGTTCGAACCGATCCCGGGGCAACCACCAGCACCCGGACCCCCTGCCCCGCGACCTCGCTGCGCAGCGCGTCGGCATAGCCGATCAGGCCGTGCTTCGCGGCGCAATACGCGGTGCGCATCGGCACGCCAGCCTTGCCGGCAACGCTGGAAATCATCACCAGCTGCCCCGAGCCGAGCGTCAGCAGATGCGGCAACAACGCCTGAGTGAGCGCAATCGGCGCGAGCAGATCGACATCGACAATTTTCTGGTAGACCGAAAATTCGGTATCGACCGCGAGCGACCGCTGCGAAATGCCCGCATTGTTGACGAGCACATCGACCCCGCCGCGAAACGCAATGGCGGCCTCGACCATATCGGGCAGGCTATTATGGTCCAAGGTGTCGAAGGGCAGGATCAGGCAACGGTCAGGCGCTCCGCTCTCCGCCGCGACGCGCTCCAGCTCGGCAACATTTCGTCCCGACAAAACTGCCGTGCCGCCGGCGCCGACAAAGACCTTGGCGAGCGCTTCACCAATTCCCGACGATGCGCCCGTTATCCATGCGGTCTTGCCCGATTGATCCACCATATTTTCTCTCCCGTGTTGCATCACTGCTCAACGCCAGCTTGCCCGCTGTCAAGACATTCTGCCTTGCGCTTTGGACGCTGTCGCACCACATGCGAAACATGCTGATAGAAACCGAACTGACGCCCAACCCGGCGACCATCAAATTCATCCCCGGCCGCGTGGTCATGGAAAGCGGAACGCGCGATTTTGCCGATCCCGAAGAAGCCAGCGGGTCGCCGCTGGCGGAGGCGTTGTTTAACCTTGGCGACGTGACCGGCGTATTTTTCGGCCATTCGTTCATTTCGGTGACCGCAGCGCCCGGTGTCGAATGGGCGTCGCTGAAGCCCGATGTTCTTGGTATATTGCTCGACCATTTCAGCGCCAACATGCCGTTGTTCCACGCTCCGTCCGCCGGTTTTGCGGTTCCGTCTGCCGATGCCGATTATCCACTCGATGACCCTGCCGACGAGGATATTGTCGACCAGATAAAGGAACTCATCGAAACCCGCGTTCGCCCTGCCGTGGCCAATGACGGCGGCGACATCATTTATCGCGGTTTCCAGAAGGGCGTGGTCTTCCTGCAGATGCAAGGCGCCTGTTCGGGTTGCCCCTCTTCCTCTGCAACGCTGAAAAACGGTATCGAGCAGTTGCTCAAGCATTATGTGCCCGAAGTTACCGAAGTCCGCGCTGCATAAACCTACCCGTCACACGAAAGTCTTCGTCAATGAATGCGCCCCTGAACGACGCCGCCCTGGACCAATTATTCCGCGAAGCGCGGACCTATAACGGATATCTGGACAAGCCCGTCAGCAATGCGCAGTTGAACGATATCTGGGAACTGATGAAATTCGGGCCGACATCGGCCAATTGTCTTCCTGCACGAATTATCTGGTGCACCAGCACGCAAGCGAAGGAAAAACTCGCCTCGCTGTCGATGCCGTCAAACGCAGAGAAAATCCTCAGCGCGCCCGTGACCGCGATCATCGGCATGGATCTCGAATTTTACGAACAGCTGCCCGACTTGTTCCCGCACACCGACGCGCGCAGCTGGTTTGTCGGCAATGACGAACTGATCGAAAAGACTGCCTTTCGCAACAGCAGCCTGCAGGGCGCCTATTTCATCCTTGCGGCGCGGGCCCTGGGGCTCGATACCGGGCCGATGTCGGGGTTCAACAACGCCGCCGTCGACGAAGCGTTTTTTGCCGGAACAAAGGTAAAGTCGAATTTCATTTCGACGCTGGGCTATGGCGACCCGGCCAGCATTTTCGGGCGCAGTCCGCGTCCTGAATTTGGCCGCTTTAACAGCATAGTATAATCCGCTAGCGGCGTTCTGTGCGAACGCTCGTAATCGATACTGCCACAAAGGCTTGCTCTGTCGCGTTGTTCGATGGCGCTGACCTTGTCGCCGCGAACCATGAAGTCATCGGTCGCGGCCACGCCGAACGTTTGCTTCCATTCATTTCCGACCTGCCCGATCGCGGCTGCGCCGACCGCATCATGGTCAATGTCGGCCCGGGCAGCTTTACCGGTATTCGTGTCGGTGTCGCTGCCGCCCGTGCTCTCGGATTTGCCTGGAAGGCGGAAGTCGCAGGCTATGGCTGTCTGCAACTTGTCGCAGCGATGGCTGCGGAACGGCTGGACGGCAACCGGGAAATCGATGTCGTCATGACCGGCGGTCACGGCGAATATTTCTTTCAGCATTTCGGCGAAACAGGAACGCTCGCGGCGGAAGCCGTATCGGCGTCGCCGGAATTGCTGGAGACCCTTCGAACCGCTGACATAATTGCTGGCGACATCGACGGCATCGACGGCGCGCAACATTTGCGGCTATTGCCCGATGCCCGCAAATGGCATTTGATAGCAAACATCCCGGCCTTGTTGCCGAGCCCGGTCTACGGCCGTGCACCCGATGCCAAATTGCCAAAGGCGCGGGCGTGACGGTCGAGGTTATCGAAGGCGATGCACGCGATGTCGCCGCTATCATGCCGATCATGCAAACCGCTTTCGATCCCGATTTCAGCGAGGCATGGACGGCTGCACAATGCCTTTCCGCACTTGCCATTCCCGGATCACGATTGCTTCTGGCGAAACAGGGCAACGATATCGCCGGCTTTGCGCTTAGCCGCTTGGTGCTTGAAAGCGAAGAATTGCTGATGATCGGGGTTGGCCTTAATTACCAGCGGCAAGGCGTTGGCTCTGCTTTGCTCAACGAGATGGTCCGGCTCGCCCGTCAGGAAAATCGCGAGCAGTTATTTCTTGAAGTTCGCGACGGAAACGCCGCTTTTCTCTTTTATTCGTCAATCGGGTTCAGGCCGATTGGTCACCGCAAACAATATTATAAAGGCACGGACGGGCAGTTCAGCGACGCCATTACCATGGGGCTTACCCTCTAGTCTGGCCGAACCGTCACTGTTGTTGACCGCCTGCAACAATAGGCTTAGCTTCATCGCCGGTCGCAAACCAAAAAATAGGGTCCAGGAGTCTAATATATGTCTGAAGAAAGTAATGATGCAGCAGAATTGCTCATCACATTGACCGCCGATATTGTCGCAGCGCATGTCAGCAACAATAGCGTCGCCGTTTCCGACGTACCAACTTTGATTGGCAATGTTCACGCCGCTTTATCAGGTCTTGGTACCCCTGCCACGCCTCCTGCCGCCGTTCTTGAGCCGGCCGTTCCAATCCGCAATTCAGTCAAACGCGAGTTCATTGTCTGCCTCGATGATGGCAAGAAGCTAAAAATGCTCAAGCGGCACTTGATGACCCATTATGGCATGACCCCCGATGACTATCGCGCGAAATGGGGCCTTCCCGCCGACTATCCGATGGTCGCCCCGGCTTATGCCGAACAGCGCCGGGTTCTTGCCAAGGCGATTGGACTTGGGCGTGCACCGGGTTCCGGCCGCAAAAAGAAAGTCGTCAAATAATTCCAGAGACGGGATGTTATGAAAAGGGCCGGGAGCGACCTCCTGGCCTTTTTCTTTGACGAATCACGGGGTGACACTAATGTCCAGCCAGATGGAAATGAAGATCGACATTGAAGCGCTTTGCCACGAGCGGGGCTTGCGGATTACCGATCAACGCCGCGTCATTGCGCGCGTCATTTCCGATGCTACCGACCATCCCGATGTCGAGGAACTGTACCGCCGCTCGTCGGCCATCGATCCCAAGATTTCGATTGCTACCGTTTACCGCACTGTGCGGCTTTTCGAAGAAGCGGGCATATTGGACCGCCACGATTTCGGCGATGGCCGCGCGCGTTATGAAGCGTCGCCAGAGGCGCATCACGACCATCTGATCGATGTCGAAACCGGCAAAGTCGTCGAATTTGTCGATCCCGAGCTTGAGGCCTTGCAAAAGATCATTGCCGAAAAATTAGGCTACCGCCTCGTCGACCACCGTATGGAGCTTTATGGCGTTGCCATCGACCGCAAGGATTGAGCGGCGCAATCCGGCAGCGTTCGTTGCCGGCCAGTTCGTTTTTGTGGCGCGGTTGCTGGTGGTTATATGCAGTCTGGTTGTCGGCATCATTCTCCACAATATCTGGCGGCTGTTCGGGCAGGCATCGCCCTGGCCGCGCCTGTTCCTGCTATCCGTAAGCTGGACAAGCGGCATCGCCACGGCGACCACCGGCACGCGAATCCGCCGCAATGTCTTTTACGCCGCCAATCATCATAGCTGGGTCGATATTCCGGTAATGTCGGGCGTGACCGGCTGCACTTTCGTCGCCAATGACGGCATCGAAAGCTGGCCGCTGATCGGCTGGCTGTGCAAGATAAACAATACGATCTTCGTCTCCCGCGAAAACCGGCTGAGCGTCGGCGACCAGATCGACGATCTGCGCGACGCGATGACCGGCGACCAGCCGGTGGCGATCTTCCCAGAAGGCACGACGCATGATGGTTCCGGCTTGCTGCCGTTCAAGGCGTCGCTCTTCGCCGCCCTTGTGCCCCCGCCGCCGGGCATGCTCGTCCAGCCTGTCCATCTTAGCTACGGGCGCCACACGCATCGCGTCACGTGGATCGGCGACGAGCCGGTTACCGCGAACTTCTGGCGCCTGCTGTCCTATCTGAAGCCGATCACCGCGACACTGCATTTCCTCGAGCCATTCGATCCAGTCGATTACCCCGACCGCAAGGCGATTTCCGCAGAGGTCCGCGCCCGCATCGGGCTCGCAATGGAACGCGCTGGATGAAATTGCCGTCAGCGCTAT
>CALRMO020000158.1:0-6095 GCA_943369235.1 Sphingomonas paucimobilis | reverse complement strand
CATGCCGCCGAAATTATGTGCGAGATGCCGGATAATTCGATAGATTTGATAGTGACGTCCCCACCGTATTGGTCGGCGGTCGAGTATGATGGCCAAGCAGATGCTTGGCCAAGCTATGAAGCGTACCTAGCAGACATGCTGTCCGTATGGAAGCAATGCGCAAGGGTGCTCCGACCTAACGGTAAGCTCTGTATAAACGCGCCGATTATGCCCATCCCTAAGGCTATTATAGAGCAACATACTCGACACTTAAAAAACATTGCGTTTGATCTCGAGCATTCAATTTTGGCCGAGACGGACCTTGAGCGATATAGTCTATTCATATGGCAAAAACAGACATCGAAAATGATGTTCGGCAGTTACCCTTTCCCTGGAAATATTATAGAAAACAACACGATTGAGTTTATCAATGTCTATGTAAAGCCCGGGAAGCCGCCGAAATTCGATCCTGATTTGAAAGAAGCCAATAAGCTCAGTCGAACCGAATGGATGGATTTGGCGCAACAAGTTTGGTTCATGTCTCCGGAAGACATTAAGCGGGATGGAGACCATCCTGCCCCCTATCCAATCAAATTGCCGTCACGTCTTCTTAAACTTTACACTTATGGCGCATTTGCCCAATTCGATGGAGAGATTGTTCTTGATCCTTTCGTCGGTACCGGCACTACTTGCGTGGCAGCCAAAAGCATGGGGCGACGCTACATCGGTATCGACATCGCTCAAAGCTATTTGGATATTGCTTCAGATCGAATTAGGGATGCGAGGCCCTACGAGCCATTGATGCTCGTTGGGCGCGCTAAATATCCAGGTAAGGATGAGCTACTTCAAATGCTGATTGAGGAGGCAGGGTCGAAAGGCAAGGATGCTGAAGCAAAGCATAAACGTAAAACCTATGGCCGTGCCGTGATAGGCAGGGATTTAGATTCCCCACGTTTGCTGTAATGTCTGGAACAACTCGAATTTCCTTACCGCCCTTTTGGGCTCGTTTTGCGAACCGTTATGCGTCGGATCTTGCATACTGGTATCAGCCCAAAGGTCTTGCAATAACGTCGAGTGCGGTAAGGGATCGGTTAAAGGTTTTGGAAGAGTTTCAGGGGATGCCCTGGCGTAGTTGCCAAGCCAACTACGTCGCACGACTACGGGAAGAGGGAATATCGGAAGCTGAATCCTCGTGGGTCGAAGGGGGGGCTCCGCTCGCGCGAATGTTAAAACAAGTTTTTGTTACGTTAGGGTTCGCATGGATTGATGGGGACGATAATGTCGAAATCTCAAATGCGGGCCACCTTTTTCTAAAAAGCTCGGTTCCAGATGAATTATTGTCGCTTCAAGCGCTGCGATATCAATTCTGGAACCCATCTGTTGGTACGAGAAGAGCGCACGGCAGCATCCGCATCCATCCCATACCCTTTTTGGTCCGATTATTTTTTACAGTTGAAGGCCAAGCTATTAGCAACGACGAGTACAATTTATTTGTCTCGCGAGCGAAGTCAATCGACGACGTGGAGTTAGTCGCAGATCAAATTTACGCATACCGGTCGCTAGACGTAGACGTTCAGAAAGCAATTATCGGTAAATGCCTTAATTACATGCTTGGTGGCGCTAAAAGAAAATCGATCTATAACACGGTTTCGCTTAACAGGACGTACGCTTACCGCATGTGGTCGTTGTCAGATATGGTAGAACACGATGAGTATGGGCTAAAACTGGTATCTCGCAATTATAGGGGAATGGCTCGAAGTTATTTAGAAAGGTATTCTTCAGATGCCACTTATATTGATTTCGCTTCACAAAAAGAGTTTTTTGCTTGGATGAGTGATACTACTCTTTTTCCAATAAAATCAACAGCCCTCGAAATTTATATTGATCGAGGAGACCTTGAATCCTCAATCCTAACGCAAAAATCTTTGGGCGTGGCACCGAAAGAAATTAATAAATTTAAAAAAATGCTGATAAGCGAAAAGACTTTAGAGGACAATATTGACGCGAATTTGAGCATAGTCGGCAATGCAATTGGTCGCACGTTAAAGATGGTCGGTCGTCAGTATCAAACTACAGTCGGCCCAATAGACATTTTAGCGCAAGATACAGCTACAAATCAGTATGTTGTTATTGAACTTAAAAAAGGTAGGTCGGCGGATCGGGTATTTGGGCAAGTTTCAAGATACATGGGTTGGATCAGAACTAATTTGGCATCAGGTAATCCCGTCGCCGGCGTCATAGTTGCTCAAAGTATTGATGACAAATTACGTGCAGCCAAAGCGGCCCACGATACTGATATTAAGCTGGTTCGGTATTCCAGCCAAATAAGCGCGATTCTAGACTAGAAATGTTTTTAACCGATCTGCTTGGGCGGTAAAATGAAGCTGCATTATTATCCCGAGACCGACAGTCTCTACATCGAGCTCAAGCCAGCGCCCGGCGTCGAAACCCGCGAGATTGCCGACGGGCTGAACGCCGATATCGGCGCGGACGGCGCGGTGGTCGGGCTGGATATCGAGCATGCGTCCGAAACGCTCGACCTTGCAACGCTGGAAACCGAGGGCCTGCCGATTGGGCGGCTAAAGGCGGCTTAGGCCAAACCTCCCGCTATGAGCATCGACGACACCATCATCGACACTCCCGACGGCCCGATGACCTGGGCCGAGTGGAAGAAGAAGAATCCGATGCAGATCCCCTCGCGCCGGACGAAAGGCAAGGACTTGCCGGTGAAAGTGAAGAAATTCACCGAGAAAAAGGGCGACTGACCCCGCTCGGCTGCTATGAGCGCGATTCCCGGCGGAACATTTTGGAATCGGGCGCGTTGCGGCGTGGGGAGTTTGTTTGATCCGGTTCACTGCCTTTTTATTGCTAGGGTGCGCGGCAGCGCCGTTGATGGCGCAGGAGCAGGCTCCTCCGGCAGGCGGGACTTCTGTGCCCCCGACTTCTGCGCAAACGCCGGAAGTTCTTACCGAACCGACGGCACTTCCGCCGGTACCGCAGGTCACTATCCGCCCCGTCGAACCGCCCCCCGTCGACCCGCGCGCGCCGATCATTCCCGATGCCGAATTCGACGCGGCGATCCCCAGCCTCGATGCCCCGCCGCTCGAAAGTGTCGAGGACTGGCAAAAGGCGCAGGATGCGCGCGATGCCTCGGCGACGGGCGCGACCACCGGCGCGGCGGCGCAGCAGCAGATCGAGCAGACCGCCGCCGATCCCGCGATCAAGGCGGTGCAGGACAATGATGCGGTCGAGGTGCTTCCCGATCCGCCGGTGACCGATCCGCTGCTCGATGATCCGCTGCCGTCCATTGACAGTTTCGATGCCGAGCCGCCGCCGACGCCCACGCAAGAGGCCGAAGTCGCGCGCGCGGTGCGCTATGTCGTCCGGCTCGACGGGCTCGACCCCGACAAGGCCACCGGCACCGACCCCGACGATGTGCGGGCAACGCGCGATGCCTGGCGCGATGTGCGCAGGCGCTTCGACGATCTCTCGGCGCTCGATGATGGCGACGGGCGCGCGGACAACCGCGCCGAGGTCGGGCAACGCGCGCGCACCGACCGGCAGTTGCTGCTGGACATATTGAACGGGCAAGGCTTTTTCGACGCCGATGTCCGCGTGCAGACAGAGCCGTCCGCAGCCGAAGGCGGGCCGATTACCGTTGCGCTCGCGGTGGTGCCGGGGCGGCGTTATTATCTGGGGCAGATTGCCTTTCAGGCGCCCACGGTCACGCCGTCCGACCTGATCCGCAGCAACTTCGTGCCCAAGACCGGCGATGCGATTGTCGCCGATACGATATTGGCGGCGGAGGCGAATATCGCGGTCGTGCTGCCGCAGAACGGCTATCCCTTTGCCAAGGTCGGCCAGCGCGACATCCTGCTCGACGGTGAGGTTGGGACAGGCGACTATACGCTTCCCGTGGAGACCGGCGCGCGCAGCTATTTCGGGCAGATCCGCAGCGAGGGCAAGGAGGCGTTCGGCGCCGATCATGTCGCGATCCTGCGGCGGTTCAAGACAGGCGACCTTTATGACAGCCGCAAGGTGGACGATCTGCGCGCGGCGTTGGTCGCGACAGGTTTGCTCTCCACGGTGTCGGTCGAGCCGGTGCCGGGCACGGGCGCTGCGCCCGACGGCACGGCCTATGCCGACTTGCTGGTGCGGCAGGAGGCGGGGCCGCCCCGGTCGCTGGCGGCAAGTGCAGGCTATGGCACGGGGCAGGGCTTCCGCATCGAGGGCAGCTGGACTCACCGCAACCTGTTTCCGCCGGAAGGTTCGCTGACGGTAGCCGCAGTGGCGGGCACGCAGGAGCAGGAATTCCGCGTCGCCTTCGCCCGCGCCAACGCCGGAAAGCGCGACCGCAATCTCGAAATATCGCTGTCGGCGCTGCGCGGCGATTTCGACGCGTTCGAGGCCTATACCGGGCGGCTGGCGGCGACCTACAGCTATGTCTCGACGCCGATCTGGCAAAAGAAATTTACCTGGTCGGCGGGAGTCGAACTGCTCGCGACGTCGGAGGACAGTTTCGATTTTGCGCGGAGCGTGCGCGACCGGCGGATCTATTATGTCGCGGCGTTGCCGGGGCAGGTCGGCTTCGACCGCTCGAATGATCTGCTCAACCCGACCAAAGGCTATCGCCTGACGTTGCGGCTCTCGCCCGAGGCGTCGCTTGGCAGCGGCACGCAATTTTACGCGCGCGCGATCCTCGACGGGTCCTATTATTATTCGGTCAATGACAGCCTGGTGCTCGCGGCGCGGGCGCGGGTGGGAACGATTTCCGGCATCGACCGAATCGACTTGGCGCCGTCGCGCAGGTTTTATGGCGGTGGCGGCGGATCGGTGCGCGGCTTCGGCTATCAGGAGCTTGGGCCAAAGGACATTAACAACGACCCCATCGGCGGACGAAGCACCAACGAGGCGGCGATCGAGGCGCGCTATCGCTTCGGCAATTTCGGCGTGGTCGGCTTTGTCGATGCGGGGCAGGTCTATGAAAGCAGCATTCCCAAGTTCGACAATATGCGTTTCGGCGTCGGTATCGGCGGGCGCTTTTACACCAATTTCGGTCCGATCCGGTTCGACGTCGCAACGCCGCTGAACCGCCAGCCGGGCGAATCCAAGGTCGCGGTCTATGTGTCGATCGGGCAAGCCTTCTGATGCTGTGGCGCAGGGTTGCAATCGGGGTCGGTGCGGTGGTCGCGCTGTTGCTCGTGGTGTTAATCGGCGGCTACATCTGGCTTGATACGCAATCGGGGCGGGCGTTCGTGGCGCGGCAGGTTGCGGGCTATACGATGGAAAACGGCCTCAACATCCGCATCGGACGGATCGAGGGTTCGATCTATGGCAAGACAGTGCTGCGCGACGTCCGCTTCCGCGACCCCAAGGGCGATTTCGCGCGCTCGCCGGAGATCAGGCTCGACTGGCGCCCGTTCGATTATCTGGGCAATGAAGTCGATATCGATGCGTTGACCGCAGCGCAGCTGAATGTCTTGAGGTTGCCCGCATTCAGCCCGGTGCCCGATCGCGGCGAGCCCTTGCTGCCCGATATCGACATCAGCATCGACCGGCTGAAGATCGACCGCATCGTCTTTGCGCCCGCGATCACCGGCGAGCAGCAGATCGCGTCGCTCGAGGGCAAGGCGCGGATTGCCGACCGTCGGGCGGTGGTAGATGCGACGGCCGGCACGTTGCAGGGCGACCGGCTGGTGCTGAAGCTCGATGCCGTGCCCGACGACAACCGCTTCGATGTCGATATGCGGCTGAATGCACCGGCGGACGGGCTGGTCGCGGGATTGGCGGGCAAGGAAGCGCCGATCGCGATGACGCTGGCGGGGCGCGGCAGCTGGCAGAAATGGGACGGCGCGCTTCGCGGGCAAGTGGGTGGCGAACCGCTGGCCGATGTCGCGATGACCGCGCGCAACGGGCGGTTTACGGCGAAGGGCAGCATCCAGCCCGGGCTAATGATGGCCGACGGCCTGGTCGCCCGCGCTTTGTCGCCATCGACCGCAATCGACCTGGCCGCGACCTTCACTGACCGGGTCGCCGACATCGAAGGCACCGTCGATTCTGCGGCGCTGTCGGTGACGGCTGATGGCATCGCCGATCTGGGCGAGGGCAGCTTCCGC
>CALRMO020000157.1:0-6119 GCA_943369235.1 Sphingomonas paucimobilis | reverse complement strand
CAAAAGCATCGCTCGCGCTTGCTACTACATTATCGTCAACGGCTTGAGCGTGGACGGCTGCAGGAAAAGCCAGGATTGCAAGGGTTATTGGAAAATTGCGGGCCATGGTATCCGATAACTTGCGAGCCTTGGACAACGAGCGAATAGGTTGAGCAGCATGAGCTGCCCCGTCATGAGTTTGCACCGGCCCGGGGGTGCGGCGAACCGATAGGGGCCGGGTCGAGCGGGGCGAAACAAGTTATTGTCACATCGTTATGAATGGATAGAATTAGGCGTCTCGCAATTCACACGCGCGGTAGTCCGGTAGCGCGTGGCGTCTAGGCGGGGAGCTGCTTTAATCGTTGCACCGGGAGCGACCAATTGGGCCTCAACGATGATCGGGCGATTGACACAAGGCATGCAAACACCCGCTCAACAAGTTCCTGCGATGCGCGTAGGATGGGAGACAGGGTCGAAAGAAGAGGCAGGACGGGTATCCGCTGCCATTTGCCCGAACGATGATGTTGCGACGTCCGACCTTATTGCCAATTTAGCTGGCCTATTGGAACGTCCAGCTTGGCTGAATGCTGTTGTGGGTTCGGTCGATCATGGACGTCGAGCGTTAGGTTTGCAGAATTGGTCGCGGGAACAAGTCCACGATCTATGCGAACGAAGAGCGAGCGCTCACCGTGCCTATGGCCATGGCCATTCCCGGAGCATACCGGTTTTGAGTATTCATGGTGCTAAAAATCGCCAGTTTCGCAACGTCGTTGTCTTATGGGGGCCCGGGAGTTCCTGGCACGGACGACTATAAGCGCCGCCTGCTTTATAATGCCATTGCTCGCGCCCAGCATAGATGCACGGTTTTTGTCCAGACCCAAGACCTTTTGAACACCGCGCCTTTCGCCTGAGACATTTCAGGCAAGTACAATCGGGAAAATGGCGCACCCGGCTGGATTCGAACCAGCGGCCTTCGCCTTCGGAGGGCGACACTCTATCCAGCTGAGCTACGGGTGCTTCATGCTTACGCGACGCTTACGCGAGAAATTTTGCGCTGTGAAGCCAATTTTACCGCTTCGATAAATCGCTGAAAAATCAACCAATAAAAATGTGAAAATTGTCACCGTTAGAGTTGACTTATGCCTTCGGAGGGCAGCGCTCTATCCGGCTGAGCTATGAGTGCAATGGCTGCGCGGTTAGCAGGGGATAGCCAAGCCTTTTTTGAGGATCCGGCGTCGGGCCTTTATGGAACCGAACGGCGCGGCGGGGGTTTTGTGCGGTGAAACGAGGAAAGCCTATGTCCGCCAGATTATTTTGTGTTTCAGCCGCCTTGTTGGGTGGGCTGGTTGGAGCATGCCTGCCGACAGGATCAGAAAGCGAAACAACTGAAACCACGCCGGATGTGGCGGCTATGGCAAAAGATGCGCCGCTCGATATCGCCATTAGCCAGTTTCCGAATGGCTATCAGGGCCGATGGGCGACGACTGCGGCCGGATGCGCGGATGACCCTGAAAACAGCACGCAATCGATGTCGTTGCAGGGCAGATTGGTCAAATTCCATGAATCGATCGGCACAATGACTCAAGGGATGCGCAAAACGTCGCGCTCAATGGAAGCCGACTTCGAATTCGTTGGCGAGGGCGAAAAATGGAACAAGCGCATGGCGTTCGAGATGAGCGAAGACCGCAAAAATCTCACCCGGACCGACGCCGACGACGGAACGTCCTATCGATATGTCCAGTGCCCCAAGCTAATGGCTGGATAAGTCAGAATCGCGATGCTACGGCGGCGCCATGCAAAATCAGTTCGAATTGACCGAAGACCAGGTCGCCATTCAAGATATGGCAAAGAAGTTCACCGCCGACGCTATTACGCCGTTTGCGGGTGAATGGGATGAAAAGTGCCATTACCCTGTCGATGTCTGGAAGGCCGCGGGCGAGCTTGGCTTTGGGGCGATTTATGTATCAGAAGAATCGGGCGGCACTGGGCTTGGACGGCTTGAGGCCGCGTTGATTATGGAGGCGATGGCCTATGGCTGCCCTGCCACCAGCGCGTTCATTTCGATCCACAACATGGCGGCATGGATGATCGACTGCTTCGGCAGCGCTGAGTTGAAAGCACGCTTCCTACCCGATTTGATCGGGATGGAAAAAATCGCCAGCTATTGCCTGACCGAACCGGGCAGCGGATCGGACGCAGCGGCGCTCAAAACGAGTGCGCGGCTCGATGGCGATCATTATGTGCTGAACGGTACAAAGCAATTTATCTCCGGTGCTGGCTATAACGATATTTATGTCTGCATGGTCCGTACCGGGGACGCCGGCGCGAAAGGCATTAGTTGCCTTGTCGTTGAAAAGGATACGCCGGGCCTCGGCTTTGGCCCGCCGGAAAAGAAACTGGGCTGGAACGCATCGCCGACCGCACAAGTGATCTTCGAGGATTGCCGCGTGCCTGTTGCCAATCGCGTTGGCGCGGAAGGCGATGGCTTTCGCTTTGCGATGATGGGACTTGATGGCGGGCGGCTCAACATCGGCGCGTGTTCACTTGGCGGTGCGCAGCGCTGTCTCGATGAAGCCGTCGCCTATACCAAAGAGCGGCAGCAGTTCGGGCAGCCGGTAGCCGATTTTCAGAACACACAGTTCATGCTTGCCGATATGGCAACCGACCTGGAGGCGGCGCGCGCCTTGCTGTATATGGCGGCCGCGAAGGTAACCGCGAACGCGCCCGACAAGTCGCGCTTTTCGGCTATGGCCAAGCGGTTATCGACCGACAGCGGCAGCGAAATTGTCAACAAGGCGCTTCAGCTGTTCGGCGGCTACGGCTATTTGCGCGATTACCCGATCGAGCGTTTCTGGCGCGACCTGCGGGTGCATTCGATCCTTGAGGGTACGAACCAAGTTATGCGCATGATTATCGGCCGGGACTTGCTGCGCCAATGACACTCCTTCGACAAGCTCAGGATGATCAGAATGTGCTGGTCCGCGTTGAAGGTCATGCGGGTATCATTAGTCTGAACCGGCCATCCGCGCTTCACGCGCTGACGCTCGATATGGTCCATGCCATGACCGAGGCGCTGCTGGCCTGGAAGAAGTCGCGCAAGGTGAAATGCGTCATCATCGACCATGCCGAAGGCAGGGGGTTTTGCGCAGGTGGCGACATCGTTTTTCTGCGCAATTCGGCGTTGAATGACGGCGGAACCTCAGGACGGAAGTTTTTTCACGACGAGTATCAGCTGAACCATCTGCTGTTCACCTATCCCAAGCCCGTTGTTGCGTTCATGGACGGCATTTGCATGGGCGGCGGCGTCGGTATCTCGCAGCCCGCGCGCTTTCGCGTCGCCACGGAAAACACGCGCTTTGCGATGCCTGAGACCGGCATCGGCCTGTTTCCTGATGTCGGCGGCGGTTGGTACCTGTCGCGGCTTGAGGGGCGCGTCGGGCAATTTCTTGCGCTAACTGGCGCGCGGATTGCGGGATCGGGGTGCCTCGCATTGGGACTTGCAACGCATTATGTTCCCTCCGAAGCCTTGGCAGAAGCGAAGGCACGCATCGCGAGCGAAGATGTCGAGCGTATCGATGGCATATTGGGCACGGTTTCTACCACTCCTCCCGTATCGAAAATCGTCCAGACGCTTTTCCAGATCAACCGTCATTTCGCGTCCGACCGTTTTGAGGATATTCTCGGCAGCCTTGAGAGCGACGACGGCGACTGGGCGATGCGCGAGCTGGCGACGCTTCGGACAAAGAGTCCGCAAACCTGCAAGGTCGCGCTTCGGCAACTCGCGGAAAGCGCAAAGCTGGTCGACTTCGCAGAGAATATGGCGATGGAATATCGCATCGCCAGCCGCGTGATCGTTCGCCCCGATTTTGCCGAAGGTGTGCGCGCGGTGATCGTCGATAAGGATAACGCCCCCAAATGGGATCCGGCAACCCCCGAGGGGGTGAGCGCGGAGTTGATCGACGCAATATTTGCGCCGTTACCGGCGACGGAGGAATGGAAGCCTTTATGAGCTACGAAACAATATTGGTCGAACAGCGCGGTGCGGTTTCGCTGATCACGCTCAATCGCCCGCAGGCTTTGAACGCGCTCAACAGCCAGGTTCTCGCCGACCTGATAGACGCGTTTGCCGCCTTCGATGCCAATGACAGCCAGCGTTGTGCCGTCCTCACCGGAAGCGATAAGGCGTTCGCGGCTGGCGCGGACATCAAGGAAATGCAATCGCAGTCGTTCGCCGAGATGTACGGCGGAAACTTCTTTGCAGGGTACGACCGCGTTACCGCAACGCGCAAACCATGGATCGCAGCAGTAAACGGCTTTGCATTGGGCGGTGGATGCGAGCTGGCGATGATGGCAGACTTCATCATTGCGGGCGATAACGCGAAATTCGGCCAACCGGAAATCAAGCTTGCCGTGACGCCTGGCATGGGGGGCTCGCAAAGGCTAACGCGTGCGATCGGCAAAGCCAAGGCGATGGAAATGTGCCTTACCGGGCGAATGATGGACGCCGCTGAAGCCGAGAGGTCGGGACTTGTCGCGCGTGTTGTTCCCGCCACGGAACTTGTCGAGGAAGCGGTCAAAGCGGCGGAGGCCATTGCCGGTATGGCCCCGCTCGCGGCCATTGCCTGCAAGGAAATGGTCAACACCGCATATGAGACCACCCTTCAGCAGGGCGTGATATTCGAACGCCGCCTGTTTCATGGGCTATTCGGCAGCGAAGATCAGAAGGAAGGCATGGCAGCATTCGTCGAGAAAAGGCCCGGCAACTGGACAGGAAAGTAATTTTTAGTTCGCCACGCTGACCCTCTCAACGGGCTGGAATTTGCCCAAGCCGCAGCCTGCGCCTTCCTGCAACCGCCCGCCATAATCGTGAAGCACACGCACCACATCGACGTTGCACAGCCGGTTCAGCGACGTCTTGTAGGAAAAGCGGTCCTCGGATTTGAGACCCGGACAGCTATAAGGAAGCGAGTTTCGATAGGTCTTGCCGCCAACCATTTTGAAATCGATCGTGCTGTTGTCGATGATTTTGGTAGAGCGGATTTGTGTTAGCGACACGCAATTGACCGGCTCACCCACCGCACGCACCGGCGCGGGTTCTTTTTTTGCCGACATGCCGGCGGTCGCGCCAAACGACAGCGCGGCGAGCGCAGATACAAACAGAAGTGGCTTTCGCATCGAATCTCTCCCGAAAAATGACATGCCCGGATAGCTCAACCTGCCTGAACCGGGCCTGACTTCGCCTTTGGCGGCGGCGTCTTCGGTTTATAGCGGCACAGGTCCGCCACCGGGCAGCGCCAGCATTCGGGTGTGCGCGCCTTGCAGATATAGCGCCCGTGCAGGATCAGCCAGTGATGCGCGCCGACTCTGAAGGGCTGCGGCGTGCGCTTTTCCAGCGCCCGTTCGACGCCAAGCACGGTCTTCCCCGGTGCAAGGCCCGTCCGGTTGCCCACCCGAAAGATATGCGTGTCGACAGCAAATGTTTCCGCGCCAAACGCGGTGTTGAGGACGACATTGGCGGTCTTGCGCCCAACCCCCGGAAGCGACTCAAGCGCCGCACGATCATTGGGAACTTCGCCGCCATAATCGCGCACCAGAATTTCGGACAGCGCGATCACGTTTTTCGCCTTGTTGTTATACAGGCCGATTGTCTTGATATGCTCTTTCAAGCCCTCAAGCCCAAGTTCCACCATTTGTGCCGGGGTTTTCACCCGTTCAAACAGCGCGCGAGTGGCCTTGTTCACCCCCACATCGGTCGATTGCGCCGAACAAGTCACCGCAACCAGAAGCTGAAAGACATTTCCATAAGCAAGCTCGGTTTCCGGCGAAGGATTGGCCTCGGCAAGACGGCGGTAAAATTCGAAAATATCGGCCTTTTTCAAAGACCGAGTACCTCCTCCATGCGGTATCGGCCTGGTGTCTGGCGCGTCAGCCACATGGCTGCCCTTACCGCTCCCTTCGCAAAGACCGCGCGGTTTTCCGCGCGGTGGACGAGTTCAATACGTTCATTGTCCGAGGCGAAAATCACGCTGTGGTCGCCGGCGACGCTACCGCCGCGTAACGAGGCAAAACCGATGGCACCGTTGATGCGCGCGCCTGTAATACCGTCGCGGCCGCGCTCGCTGTTGGCTTTTAGCTCGATG
>CALRMO020000156.1:0-6157 GCA_943369235.1 Sphingomonas paucimobilis | reverse complement strand
AATCGAACACCTGAGCTGGGCCGGTAAATTTCAGCCGCTCCATGCCTGCGACCTTTACGATTGCTCCTTCGGGCGCCAGCGAACCGCGCAGGCCAACGACACCGCCGGTGGGCGTAATCGGCGCAGTTGCCGGGTAAATGACCTTCTGATCTGGGTTCCAGGTGATTTGCTCGATATTCTCGCCAAGCGTTTTGCCAGTTACCGTCATACACTCGCCGTGCAGTAGCCCCTCGCCGAGCAGCGACTTCATCAGCATGTAGACGCCGCCAGCATCATACATGTCGCGCGCCACAAACTGCCCGCCGGGCTGAAGATCGGCCATGTAAGGCGTCGTTTTGAACACATCGGCGACATCGAACAGGTCAAATTCGATCCCGGCCTCATGCGCCATCGCGGGCAAATGCAACGCGCCGTTGGTAGAGCCGCCGGTAGCGGCCACAATTCGCGCCGCGTTTATAAAGGCTTCGCGCGTACAGATATCACGCGGTCTGATGTTCATTGCGAGCAATTCCATCACCTGAACACCCGCCGCATGTGCGATTTGGTCGCGGGTTGAATAAGGTGCAGGCGCCATGTTGCTGTTGGGTAACGACAGGCCGATCGCTTCGCCGACACAGGCCATTGTGTTCGCCGTATATTGGCCCCCGCATGCGCCATGGCCGGGACACGCAACACGTTCAAGTTCCTCAAGTTCAGACAACGGGCACGCGCCGGCAGCATATTTGCCCACGACTTCGAATACGTCCTTAACGGTAACGTCCTTGTCTTTATAACGACCGGGTAGGATCGACCCGCCATAGACGAAAATCGAGGGCACGTTAAGGCGAAGCATCGCCATCATCATGCCTGGAAGGGACTTGTCACAGCCGGCGAAGCCCACCAATGCGTCATAGCAATGCCCGCGCACCGAAAGCTCCACCGAATCGGCAATGACTTCACGACTGATGAGCGATGACTTCATCCCCTGATGTCCCATCGCGATGCCGTCGGTCACCGTAATCGTATTGAACCGTCGCGGCATTCCACCGCCCTGCTCCACCCCTTTGCGGGCGATATCCGCCTGAGCATCGAGCGTCGTATTGCACGGCGCACTATCATTGCCTGCGGATACCACCCCGACAAATGGCCGCGCAATTTCTTCCGCAGTCAGGCCCATCGCGTAATAATAACTGCGGTGTGGCGCGCGTTCGGGACCGACGGACACATGGCGGCTGGGCAGTTTGGATTTGTCGAAGATATTGGTCATGACAGGCTCACTTTCGCTTGAGCCTCTATTCAGTTTGAGCAATCCGACGCAAGCACTTCTGCAACATATTGCCCCATTTCAGCCAGAATAGCTGCGAATCTTTCCTGTCCGGCAGCGTCGCCGACCAAATCTTGCCGAATTTCGATTCCGATATAAGGGATTTCGTTCGCCTCGGCATGTCTGTTCATCGTCGCGTTAAGCAGTTTGCCCGAATAAGGAAGCTGGTCGCCGACAATCAAACCCTCGCCTTCGAGCCTGTCGATTGCGAGATTGGACGCGGTTTCATATTCATTATACAGCACGCCCACTTCCCATGGGCGGTGGTCGTGAGGTTGGCTTTCGAGCCGAGGGGTAAAGCTGTGCACCGACAGGATAAGATCAGGGCGGCTATGATGAAGCAAATCTTCCAGTTGCCGATGATAGGGATGGAAATACATATTCAGCCGCGCCTCACGCGTTGCGGCGTCCACCTGGTTGCCCGGGATAACGATTCCATCACTTTGTAATGGGATGACACTCGAGTCGCCCGGGTAGCGGTTCAGGTCTACTACCAACCGCGAATAGGAGGGCAGATACGCTGCGCAGCCGGACAGATCGACTATGAACTTCGCGACCTCGGCCACGCCGATGTCGTAGGCGATGTGCTGAGAGAACATTACAGGATCGATGCCGAGATCGATATCGGACGGAACACTATTGGACGCATGGTCGCACACGACCAATATCCCGCCCTTTGCGGGTTTGCCCAAAATTGTCCACGGATCGCTCATCGGAGCGAGGATGCCATTGTCCAATACTTCGGGCAAGCCTTGTTAATCTCGGCCAGAGCGGCATCGCGAGCGCCTATCGAGCCAAAAATTGCAAAGCAGGTCGCGCCCGATCCTGACATGCGGACAAGGTCTGCGTCGGTACTTGCCAATCGGTCGAGCACGTCGCCAATTTCA
Source organism: Sphingomonas paucimobilis (assembly GCA_943369235.1). GTDB lineage: Bacteria > Pseudomonadota > Alphaproteobacteria > Sphingomonadales > Sphingomonadaceae > Sphingorhabdus_B > Sphingorhabdus_B paucimobilis_A. Next base: position 3,967 of record CALRMO020000156.1, on the reverse strand, counting down.
GGGCATATCGAAATGGCAGGCGCTTGAAGATCATTACGACCACCCAGCGCTGCTTTCCAAGGATCGTTTACATCCAACCCGCCGCGATCAATGCCGTCCCAAGCCTTGAAAACAGGTGCCGTTGAAAGCTGCAGGAGCGGATTGACCAGCAAAATGGGGCGGGATTGTATATTCTCATCAGTAACGGCGCAAAGCTCAGCGCCAGTTCCTTCACCATACACCGTGCGGCTTTGCACACAGGCAGGAATATCTGCCCCCAATGGTCCAAGCAGCCGCTCCAATTCCACGTCTTCAGCGCCAATATCCCACAGCCGGTTCAGCAGCCGTGCGGTAGCCGCTGCATCAGCCGAACCGCCGCCGATCCCCGACGCAATCGGCAGTCGCTTTTTGAGATGAATTGCCACGCCTTGCTGTACACCAAAATGCGTTTGCATGCGTTCGGCGGTTTGAACGACCAGATTGTCAGTTAAGCTTAGCCCACTACCGAAGGGACCGCTGATCGTAAGACTCAATTCGTCGGCCAGCTCTGCCGTAAGTCTGTCGCCGTGTTCTGCAAAGGCGAACAGCGTTTCGAGATCGTGATAGCCATCATCGCGCCGCCGCCTGACATGAAGCGCAAGATTGATTTTAGCATATGCCGTTTCGCTTAATGCGGTCATTAACGAACGCTAACCGGAAGGCCGATCTCGACTTTCTCGCGCAACCGGGCGGAAGCTACGCCATCGCTGCTCTGGCTGGCGACGTTCCACGCATAGCGTGCATCGCGGCGGCGGCCTAAGGACCAATACACATCACCCAGATGTTCGTTAATCGTGCTATCCGCGCCAGCATCCTTCGCGGCTTTTTCGAGATAGGGCAGCGCATCCTGGGCTTTGCCCTGAAGAAAATAGGCCCAGCCAAGCGAATCTGAAATCGCAGTTGAGGTTGGCACGAGATCGTGCGCGCGTTGAACAAGCTTTGCCGCATATTCGGTTTCCAGCCCACGCTCGAGCAAGGAATAACCGAGATGGTTCAACGCCTGCGCATTGTCAGGATCGACGCGCAGGGCAGCTTCCAGCTCGGTTCGCGCGGATGGCCAATCATTACTCTGGTCGAGAGCCGACGCAAGCAAGAGCCGATAATTTGCCTGCTGACGTGGCGGCAAGTCGACAAAATCCCCCGACCCGACAATCTCCCGATAGGTCGATATTACCAAAGCCATATTGTTCGCCGCCTGCTGCACGCGCGCGAACAGGAGCTTTGTTGCGACCGACCGGGGTGCCGCTTTTGCCGCCTCGGTAATCACCGTCTGCGCCTTAGCGTTATCACCCGCTGCAATCAGGATGTCGATGCGGCTTTCGAGCAGCGCCACACCATAAGGCGACTTTACGGGTGCATTTTCAAGCAATCGCAAGGCTTCTCCCGTCAGCCCGCTGGCGTGAAGCGCGCTTGCCAGCGACAGCCGGACATTCGGCTGCGATGGCGAAAGCCAGCTTGCAATGCGCGCAAGCACCAAGCCCTCTCTTGGCATTTCCTGTTCAATCAAAGCCGATGCGACGCGCGCATACAGAGCCGACAACCCGCGATCGGCAGGCATTTTCCCGCTGCGTGGCGACAGAGCCTCCGTCGAGCCTGTCGCGGACCGCATCAAGGCCTCGGCAAATATCATATCCGCATTATTGCCGGCCAGCGTTTCGGCCCCTGCTATCATGACGTCGCGCACGTGATCGCCCGGCTGCCGCGCTATTACGCGCAGGCCGAGCTTAGCGCTTGCGAACTTGCCTGAGGCAAGGTCGAGATAAATACGCTGGTCGGCTGAATAATAGGCGTAAAATCCGTCGGCTTCGGCGTCCGCATCAGGCAAATCAGGGCTTTTACCCTGCGCAACACGAACCCAGCTTTTGAGGATTGGAGCCATGAAACCAAGATTGCCGCTGGACGAAAGCTCGTCAGCCGCCAGCTCCGCCATTTGCCAGTTCTTTGATCGCCATGCATCGGCAAACAGCAGCAACGCTGTTTCGCTGCTCAAGCCGTTTTTCAGTTCCTTTGCCCGGGCAGCGCGTACGGCGGTCACCGTGTCCCCGGCCCGGATGGCCGTGTCGAACATCCGGTCGGCCAGAATTCCGCTTTCCGGTGCTTGTCGGTACAGCTTCACATATCCGTCGAGTGCCGCCCTGTCCTGCTCGCTGATTTCCGCCAGTCGCGCAGAAGCGTAGCGTGAAACGAGAGCTTCGGACGGTGCATTTGCACTGGCTGGCCACGCAAGCAACGCGGCACAAAGGCCGAATTCACATATTCGGATAATTCGGCCCACCGCCACCCTCCGGAGTTACCCAATTTATATTCTGGTTCGGGTCCTTGATGTCGCAGGTTTTGCAATGGACGCAGTTTTGCGCGTTGATCTGATAACGGGGTTCGCGGCCTTCCTCTTCGATCCACTCGTAAACGCCAGCGGGGCAATAGCGCGCCGAAGGGCCCGCAAACTCCATAAACTCGCTGGTCTTCTGCAAGTCCATGTCCTTGACCTGCAAATGGATCGGCTGATCTTCGGCGTGGTTGGTGTTGGACAGGAACACCGACGAAAGCCGGTCGAAACTGAAAACACCGTCAGGTTTTGGATAGGCGATTGGCGTCGCCGCCGTCTTGCGCTTGAGCTGCTTGTGATCAGGATGGTGTTTCATCGTAAACGGCATCCGGATGCCCCAGCTTTCAAGCCACATATTGGCACCGGCAAACATCGTGCCCCAAAGATTGCCGAATTTCTCGACCAGCGGCAGCACGTTACGAACAGCACGCAATTCCGTGTAAACCCAGCTATTTTCATAACCGGACTGATAGGCGGTCAAGTCGTCATGCTGGCGTCCAGCGGCGAGTGCGTCGACGACAGCTTCGGCCGCCAGCATGCCTGACTTCATGGCGGTATGGGTGCCCTTGATGCGCGGGACGTTCAGGAAACCGGCGCTGCATCCGATCAGCGCACCGCCGGCAAATGCCAGCTTCGGAACCGATTGCCAGCCGCCATCACTGATTGCGCGCGCGCCATAAGACACACGGCGACCGCCTTTCAGGATTTTCTGGATTTCAGGGTGCGTTTTCCACCGCTGCATTTCTTCAAACGGTGACAGATAGGGGTTGGAATAATTGAGCCAGACGACAAAGCCGAGGGCGACTTGATTATTCGCTTGATGGTAGAGAAACGCGCCGCCATTGGCATCGGTCAAAGGCCAGCCCTGGCTGTGAATAACTCGGCCCGCCGAATGCTGCTCGGCAGGTATGTCCCATAATTCCTTGATACCAATCCCATAAACTTGAGGTTCCGCATCCTTTTCAAGGGCGAATTGGGGTTTCAGTAATTTGGTCAAATGCCCGCGCACACCCTCCGCAAAAAAGGTATATTTTGCGTGCAATTCGAGACCTTGCACATAGTCGCTTTTGTGGCTGCCGTCGCGCGCGACGCCCATATCTCCAGTGGCAACGCCCTTGACCGAGCCATCTGGATTATAAAGGATTTCAGCGGCGGCAAAGCCCGGGAAAATCTCAACGCCAAGATTTTCAGCCTGCCCCGCGAGCCATCGACACAGGTTCCCGAGCGAGCCTGTGTATGTCTCCTTGTTGTGCATGAAGCCCGGGGATAGGATGTGAGGCAGATTGAACTTGCCCTTTTTTGTCATTACCCAATGCTGGTTATCGGTGACCGGTGTGTCTGCGAGCGGACATCCCTGCTCTTTCCAATCGGGGATAAGCTCGTCCAGTGCCCTGGGATCGATAACCGCACCCGACAGGATATGTGCGCCGACCTCCGAGCCTTTTTCAAGAATGCAAACGCTGGTCTCCGGCGATTTCTGTTTGATGCGGATTGCAGCGGAAAGCCCGGCAGGGCCCGCACCGACAATCACGACATCATAGGGCATCGATTCCCGTTCACTCATCGCCTTTATCCTTTACCTCACGCGCTGTTCGGGCCATCGCGTTAAACGAACAGCTTACG
>CALRMO020000155.1:0-6163 GCA_943369235.1 Sphingomonas paucimobilis | reverse complement strand
TACATTACGTAAAAAGCTGACCGAATACGGAATTGGTCCTGCTGGCGGCGGATAGTCCGGGTATTGCGCAGGACAATTTGTGATAAAATACGCATATTGTGCTTTTCATGTCACGTCGCTGATGTCACAGTGGCATTATGGCAACAACTAACATCGCCGAGGAACAGCGGGGCGAAGCGCTCGTTCGCCGCTGGCTGTCGGTTGTCGTCGATGCCTTTGGAAACAGCCACTCGATAAAGTTCCTGGAAATTGTCAGCGCGATTATGTTGATCGTGGTCGCGATTGTCACAATTCTGATTCTGACCGAGCAGGGGCCACAATCCGAACCGCTCGCACCCGCAGCTTCCGCAACCATGCTTGTGGCGAACTTGCTCCCGGCAACGATGCTGCTCATATTGTTTGGCCGCCGCGTCGCGTTGAAGCGGGCAGAGCAAAGCAATATCGGCAGCAAGCAACAGCTTCATGTCAGGCTCGTTGCAATATTCTCCGCAATTACCGCGATACCGACGCTTTTGCTGGTCATTTTTGCGTCATTGTTGTTCCAAAGCGGTGTTCAGTTCTGGTTCTCGGGGTCTGCCCGAGGTATGCTCGAAAATGCAGGCGAGCTGGCGAAGGGCTATTATGAAGTCACAGCCGCCGACGTCGCCGGCGAAACCCAGACGATGGCGGGCGATTTTCGCAAGGCGCTGAACCAGACCAATCCCGACGACCCCCGGTTTCTCAGCTATTATATCGAGCAAATGGCGCGCCGGCGGTTGAGCGAGTCGGCGATTATTTCGGTCGGGCCAGATAACGCGCAGCTTACCGAGGCCGTGTTTGCATTGGACGAAAACCGCAAGCAGGATTGGATTTCGCCCGATATCATGAAGAAGCTGACGGCGGGCGAGGGCGTCGTCGTCAAGAACCTGCCTGACCGCATCGAAGTTGTGGCAACGCTGTTCGATAAGCCGCGAAGCTATTTATACGCAAGCCGCGCTGTGTCGGTTCCGTCCTTTGCGCTCGTCGGCAAGGCGAAATCGGTGCTCGAAGACTATGACAAGATGGTGACCCGATCGCGCGCGCTGCAACTGCAGTTCAACGGTGCGCTGTACATTGTATCGCTGATGATTATCGCGATCACCTTATGGGTGGCGCTCCGTGTTGCCGACCGGCTTGTCAGGCCGGTCAACAGTCTGGTCGATGCGGCGCAGAAAATTGCTGATGGCGACCTTTCGGCGCGGGTCAGCGACGACCAGTATCGCGATGACGAGGTTGGGTTTCTCTCGCAATCGTTCAACCGCATGACCGAGCGGCTGGAGGTGCAAACGGGAGCCTTGATCGCGACCAACCAGCAACTGGGCGAGCGCCGGGTGTTCATCGAAACAGTGTTGGAATCGGTCTCTGCCGGGGTCATTTCGGTGGACGACAATGGCGTTATCGAGCTTGCCAATTCGACTGCGGAAAAAATGCTGAGAAACAAGCGCCAGTCGATTGTCGGCCAAAGCTTCGATGTGGTTGCCCCGGCGCTTTCGGGGCTTGCCAAGAAGCAGCCAAGGGGCGTTGTGCAACTGGGTGATGGGCCCGAGCCGCTCACCGTTGCGGTAAAAGTATCGCCGCGCGCGCTGGGGAGCGTGGTGACATTCGAAGACATCAGCCAGCAGCTCGCCGACCAACGAAGTGCGGCCTGGTCCGATGTAGCGCGGCGGATTGCGCATGAAATCAAGAATCCGCTAACCCCGATCCAGCTTGCCGCCGAACGGCTTCAGCGTCGCTTTGGCAAGCAGATCGATCATGACGGGTCGATATTCGAACAGCTGACTGGAACGATTATCCGGCAGGTGGGCGATTTGCGTAATATTGTCGATGAATTCTCGTCTTTTGCACGAATGCCAAAGCCTGTGTTCCGGCTCGAAAATCTGAACGACATTGTCGGCCATGCCGTATTCATGTTCGAAGTGGCCCACCCCAATATCGCCTTCAGTTATCGCCAAGATAAAGGATCTCCGATGCTGATTTGCGATCGGCGGCAATTGGGACAGGCGATTACCAATATTCTCAAAAATGCTGCCGAATCTGTCGCGGAACGGCAGAAGACAGGCGATGAAAAAGGCGCAATTTCCGTCGAGCTGGCGCATGACGGCGCGCGCCTGGTTTTGAAAATCAGCGATAATGGTATCGGGCTGCCCGAAGATCGCGAACGCATAATGGAACCCTACATTACCAATCGGGCAACAGGATCCGGGCTTGGCCTCGCCATCGTCAAGAAGATCGTCGAGGAACATTTTGCAGACATCGCACTCACAGACAATATCGATGCGGGTGCAACCGTGACGATATCCTTTTCCCCCAAGCTGATTGCCGAAAAAGTGAGCGACGTGGTGCCGCCCTCTCATTCTGCCGACACTGCGGAGGTCGTAAGTTAAATGGCATTAGACATACTGGTTGTAGACGACGAACAGGACATCCGCGAACTCGTATCCGGAGTGCTGGAGGATGAGGGCTATGGGACGCGTACGGCGGCCACGGCGGATGAGGCACTTAGCGCGCTCGATGAACGTCTGCCTTCGCTTATCCTTCTTGACGTCTGGCTGCGTGGCTCTTCGATGGATGGCATCGAGCTTTTGAAGGCGATCAAGATCCGCGATCCGCAAATTCCGGTCATCGTGTTTTCAGGTCACGGCAATATCGACACCGCCGTCGCCGCTATCGCACAGGGAGCGGTCGATTTCATCGAGAAGCCGTTCCAGTCAGGCAAGTTGCTTCACCTTGTTGCCAAGGCGACTGAAACGGAGAGGCTTCGGGCGGAAAACGCATCTTTGCGGGCGAGGGTAGGGCACTCCGAAGAACTGACCGGTTCGTCCGCCGCCATCAACAATGTGCGCGCCACTCTGAAAAAGGTTGCCGGTACCGGCAGCCGGATGCTGATCACCGGGCCTGCGGGTGTCGGCAAGGAAGTTGCCGCGCGGCTCCTCCACAGCTGGAGCCCGCGCGCAGACGCGCCGTTTGTTTCGGTAAGCGCGGCGCGCTTGTCGCCCGAGCGCTTCGATGAAGAATTGTTCGGAATCGAGCAGGATGGCAGACTGGTTCAGGCCGGAATGCTCGAACGCGCCCATGGCGGTACATTGTTCCTTGACGAAGTGGCCGATATGCCGCGCACAACTCAGGGAAAAATCCTGCGAGTCCTGACCGACCAGAGCTTTGTCCGGGTGGGTGGGGATCGCCAGATACGCGTGGATGTTCGCTTTGTGTCGGCGACGGCGCGCGACCTGTCGGTCGAAATCGCCGAGGGCCGCTTCCGCGAGGACCTGTTCTACCGATTGAACGTGGTTCCTGTCGAAATTCCGTCACTTGCGGGCCGGCGCGAAGATATTCCCGATCTTGCCAATCATTATGCGGCCCGCTTCGCATCCGAACATCGAATCCCCCCGCCGTACATTTCCGAGGACGCGATGGCAGCGTTGCAAGCATGTGAATGGCCGGGTAACGTGCGCCAGCTGCGCAACATAATTGAACGCACCATTATTTTGGCCCCGTCAAACCGGATCCACACGATCGAGGCGGATATGTTGCCATCCGAAATCATCAACAGTTATGAGGGCACTGAGAGCAACGTTACCTCGTTGATGGGTGCGCCCCTGCGGGAAGCGCGCGAGGCGTTCGAACGCGAGTATCTTCAGGTGCAGATCAAGCGCTTTTCGGGCAACATCTCCAAAACCGCTGCATTCGTTGGCATGGAGCGGTCGGCCTTGCATCGAAAGCTGAAATTGCTCGGCATTTCGGTGCGGAAAAACGGGCTAGAAATTATCGAACTCGATGATTGAATCGGGTAATTGCGAAACGATTGTCAATGTTGTAAAAGACATGCTCCGCGCGGTGTTTCGCCTCCCAGCAGTTTTTCGAAACGTCGGTCGGTAATAACAAAAATATAATCGGATAATGACAATGACTGAAAAGAATAACGGTCTTCAGGACCTGTTTCTGAACTCCCTCAGAAAATCGAAAACCCCGGTCACAATGTTTTTAGTAAAAGGCGTGAAGTTACAAGGGGTTGTGACGTGGTTCGACAATTTTTCCGTGCTTCTGCGCCGGGACGGGATGTCGCAACTGGTTTACAAGCACAGCATCTCGACGATCATGCCCTCGACATCTCCGGACCGTAAGCTGTTCGACGACATGATGTCGCGGGTGGTCCCGAAAACGGGTGCGCTTCAGGATGTGTTTCTTCATGCCATGTGCGACAAAGGAGAATCGGTAACGACGTTTCTCGTAAACGGTGTCATGTTGCAGGGCGCAATCGCGGCTTATGATTTATTTTCGGTCCTCCTGGAACGCGACGGGACAACGCAGCTTGTATACAAGCATGCGATATCCACTATCCAGCCAGCACATCCTGTTAATCTCGCCGAATATAATGTCGGCGTCGACGAGGCCGATATTTGAGCGGTTTTGAACGAAGCGAAACCGACGAGTTCGCTCGCGGTGCGCGTGCGTTAATCGTATATCCCGAACTGCCGGGCAGGGCATCGGTCGGTCCAGACTCGCGTCTGGATGAAGCCGAAGGCTTAGCATTGGCCATCGGCCTTAACGTCGTGCGCAAAAAACATTATCGCGTGCGCAATCCACGCGCGGTAACGCTGCTCGGGGGCGGGCAGGTGGACGAGATTGGCGACATGGGCCGCGATCTGGAAGCTGATTTGCTGATCGTCGATACGTCGCTGACCGCGATTCAGCAGCGAAATCTGGAAGAAAAAACCGGCCTTAAGACCATTGATCGTACGGGCCTGATCCTCGAAATCTTCGGTGAGCGCGCGGCAACGGCCGAAGGGCGGTTACAGGTGGAACTGGCGCATCTCGATTATCAGGCAGGGCGGCTTGTGCGGAACTGGACCCATCTGGAACGTCAACGCGGCGGCTTTGGATTTCTAGGCGGTCCGGGTGAAACCCAGATCGAGGCCGACCGCCGGATGATCCGCGACCGGATGGCGCGGTTAAGGCGCGAGCTTGAAGAGGTCAAACGCACGCGGTCACTTCACAGGGCGCGGCGCAAACGCGCGCCGTGGCCAGTGATTGCGCTTGTCGGCTATACCAATGCCGGCAAATCGACACTGTTTAACCGTCTAACAAAGGCCGCCGTGCTTGCCGAGGATATGCTTTTCGCGACGCTCGACCCGACGATGCGGCAGATTTCACTGCCTGGTGTCGAAAAAGCAATCTTGTCGGACACGGTGGGATTTGTGTCTGATCTGCCGACCCAGCTAGTCGCTGCGTTCCGCGCTACGCTCGAAGAGGTTATATCGGCTGATATCATTGTCCATGTGCGCGATATCTCGCATCCCGAAAGCGACGCCCAGCGCGACGATGTCGTTGCGATTTTGCGCGATCTGGGGATCGGCGCGGCGGACGAGTCGGAGCATCAACCGCATATGGTCGAGATTTGGAACAAGATCGACTTGCTCGACAACGAACGTCGCGAAGAGCTCACAGCAATCTCGACGCGCAGCACCGATGTCATCATGATCTCTGCCGAAACGGGTGAGGGGGTCGATGAGTTAAAGGTTCATCTGTCGAGCCTTATCGCGAAAGGCAATGAGACGCGCTTTATCAGGCTGAAATCCGATGACGGCGCAGCGCTCGCGTGGCTGCACAATCGCGGCAAGGTCAACCGACAAAGCGAAACTGACGATTTCGTCGATATCGAAGCATCGTTAAGCCGCCAGTTATGGGGTCAGTTCGAAAAGCAGTTCGACTATGGGGCTGTCATAGCCTAAAGCCGCTCGGCGGCCTTGGCCTGCTGCCAAAGCGCTTCTTTCTCGTCGAGCGACAGCGCAGGAAAATCGTCGCCGGCAATGGTTTCGATCGCCCGGAACCGGCGCTCGAATTTGGCATTGGCCGATTTCAGAGCGGTTTCCGCGTCGACATTGTGAAAACGTGCCAAATTGACAACCGCGAACAGCAGATCGCCAATTTCGTCCGTTAGTTCGTCGTGCGAAGTGGCGGCATCAACTTCCGCAATTTCTTCAAATATCTTGTCACGCGCTCCGCTCGCATCCGGCCAGTCAAACCCGGTACGCGCCGCGCGCTTCTGTATTTTCTGTGCACGCAACAAGGCCGGAAGCGCCAGCGCGACTCCGGCTAGCGCGCTATCATCGGCTTTGGCGCTTCGTTCCTCGGCTTTGATCGCTTC
>CALRMO020000154.1:0-6218 GCA_943369235.1 Sphingomonas paucimobilis | reverse complement strand
GACTGCTGCTCAGGGCTACGGTATTTCAGGATGGGTTGATAGAGGACAAAAAATGATCGAAGCAAAATTGGCCGAACTGGGCATCGAATTACCCGCACCCGCTGCACCCGTGGCGTCCTATGTGCCAGCGGTTGAAGCCAACGGTATGCTGTTCATTTCGGGGCAGTTGCCGTTCGTTGACGGTAAGGTGCTAACCGGCCGCGTAAACGACACACGCAATCTGGAAGACGCCAAGGTCGCTGCGCGCGCTTGCGCCATCATGCTGATCGCGCAAATGAAGGCGGCACTTGGCGGCGATTTGGAACGCGTCGAACGGATCGTCAAACTGGGCGTGTTCATCGCATCCGAACCCGACTTCACCGACCAGCCAGAAGCCGCCAATGGCGCATCGGACCTGATGGAGGCCGTGTTCGGCGATGCCGGCAAACATGCGCGTGCCGCGGTTTCGGTGCCGGTGCTGCCACGCGACGCGACCGTTGAGATTGATGCCGTTGTCAAAATCCGGAGCTAAAAACTGATGTTGAAAACTCACCGTAGTCCTGAGCCGTCAGCGCGTTAGTGCTGGCGAAAGTCGAAGGGCGCTTCTCCGCCGAGAGCCGCCCTTCGACTGCTGCTCAGGGCTACGGTTATTGAGGCAAGCTGCAATTATGACCAGCGACTGGATGTTCCATTGCTACATTTTGAAATGTGCCGACGGCTCCTATTATGTCGGACACACTGATGACATGGAGAAGCGTTTGTCCGAGCATCAATCCGGGGTTTATCCGGGCTACACTTTCAAGCGGCGACCCGTTGAATTGCTCTGGAACGACGCGTTCCAAACCCGCGATGACGCGAAGGCAGCGGAAAAACAGATCAAAGGCTGGAGCAGAGCCAAAAAGGAAGCCTTGGCTACGGGCGATTGGGATATAGTGTCGGAGTTGGCCAAATGCCGCAGTCGAAACCGATAGGCGTCGTTCACCTTCGGTGGCCTTTGGCTCGACGGACGCAGATGCTATGCAACTGCTGCTCAGGGCTACGGTATTTACTAGATGCCTGAAGTAACCGCCGAACTTTTGAGCAAGGTCAGCGACATTGCCGCCGACCAGTGGGATGCGCTCAACCAGCGACGCAATCCTTTTGTAAGTCATGCGTTTCTGGCCGCGCTGGAGGAATCGGGCAGCGTCGGACTTGGAACCGGCTGGTCGCCTTCGCCTATCGTGATCCGCGACGCGGGCGGCGTGCCTGCCGCCGCGCTTCCCGCCTATCTGAAATCGCACAGCCAGGGCGAATATGTGTTCGACCATCATTGGGCCGATGCGTTCGAGCGGGCGGGCGGGCGCTATTATCCCAAGCTGCAAATCGCCGCGCCATTTTCACCGGTGCCGGGACCACGATTGTTGTTGCGCGACCCGACGCTGGCGCCAGCCTTGCTCGCCGCAGTTGAGACCATATTGAACCGGAATGGCCTGTCATCCGCCCACGCGACTTTCGTCGAAGAGGCCGAGCTCGACCAATTCCGCGCCGCCGGTTGGCTGACGCGCATCGGCACGCAATTTCACTGGCAGAACCGCGATTATGCCGACTTTGACGGATTCCTTGCGGCACTATCTTCGCGCAAACGCAAGGCCATCCGCAAGGAACGCGCCGCGGCGCAGTCTGCGGTCCGTATCGAGCAGATCACCGGAAACGATATCACGCCCGACATGTGGGACGCCTTCTGGATTTTCTATCAGGACACCGGCGCGCGTAAGTGGGGGAGGCCGTATCTGACCCGTGAATTTTTCGACATTATCGGCGAGAGCATGAAGGACAGCATCGTGCTGTTTCTGGCCTATGACGGCGACCGCCCCATCGCAGGCGCGCTCAATTTCGTTAGCCCCGATTGCCTTTATGGCCGCTACTGGGGCTGCACCCGCGATGTGCCGTTCCTCCATTTCGAATTGTGTTACTATCAGGCCATCGATTACGCGATTCAGCATGGCCTCCCCCGCGTCGAGGCGGGCGCGCAAGGCGAACACAAATTGGCGCGCGGTTATGAAGCGGTGCCGACTTACTCGGCGCATTATATCGCCAATCCGGGGTTCCGCGTGGCGGTAGCGGATTTCCTCGAACGCGAGACGCAGGCCATGGAGCGCGAGATCGAATTTCTCGGCGAAATGGCACCGTTTCGCAAAAACGAATAGCGAAGCAAATTTGGGCAAGCCCTTCGGACTTGCAAGGCGCGAAGTAAGTGAAGCCACAAAGAGTCAAACTTCTTTTTTTCATTGTGTCTTCGCGCCTTGCGTCGCCTGCAAGGCGGCGCGCCAAACATTTTTCCGCGCTGCGCGCGGGTATTGCAATCTGCGAGTTAATCGCGCAATTAAACGAGAAGAGAGGAATCAGCCATGAGCAAACCGAGCCCCCAAGAATTAGCCGATTTCGAAAAGCAGTGCGATGCGTGGTTCGCCGAAAATTCGGTGCGCGATCCCGGCTTCATGTTGCCGCTGACCTTCATGGAAGTGTCCACAGACCAACAGTTCGATTTCCTGCGTGACTGGCAGCGCAAGGTGTACGAAGCGGGTTATTTCGGGATGTCATGGCTGACCGAATATGGCGGGTACGGGATGCACCCCGAATATCAGCGCATCGCCACGCGGATCATGAAAAGCCATGATGCGCCGATCATGATAAACGCAATCGGGAATGGCTGGACCGGGCCGTTGCTGCTCGACATCGGACGTGAAGAGGACAAGCGCCGCTATATCAAGCCGATGCTCAGCGCCGAGGAAATCTGGTGTCAGGGCTTTTCGGAACCGGAGCATGGTTCCGATCTCGGCAGCGCGCAGACCAAGGCGGTTCGCGACGGCGATGAATATGTCATCAACGGCTCGAAAATCTGGACGTCTTTAGGCGACCGCGCCGATTATATGATCCTGCTCGCCCGCACCTCGAACGACGGGCCTAGTAAGTATGCGGGGCTGTCCTTCTTCCTCGCGCCGATGAAAATTCCCGGCGTCGAAACACGGCGTTTGAAGAAACTCACCGGCGAATATGGCTTCACCCAATGCTTCTTTACCGATGCGCGGATTCCCGCCTCGGGCCTTGTCGGCGAAGAGGGGCAGGGCTGGATGGTCGCGATGAAAACACTCGAATATGAGCGTGGCGCGAAGGTCAATCCGGTCGGGGGCTATTTCGTCAAGGAAATGGACGTGATGAGCGTCGTTGACATGGCGCGCACCGCCAAACGCGGCGGCAAACCCGTGCTCGACGATCCGGTGATGCGCGACAAATTGGTCGATTATATGATCGAGATTCAGGCGCTGAACCTCAACAACCAGCGCCGCCGTATGGCCCCGCTGACTAGCGACCGGCCGATGGGGCTGGCGTTGATGAACAAGCTTGCGCGTACCGAGCTGATCCGCGAATTGACCGAATTCTCGCTGCAGTTTCAGGGCTCGCGTGCTGGCTATTATGTCGGCGACGAGAACGCCGTAGACGATGGCTACTGGCACCGCGCCTATCTCAACAGCTTCTCTGCCACCATCGGCGGCGGGACAAGCCAGATCCAGAAGAATATCATTGGCGAGCATGTGCTGGGACTACCTAAAGGCCGCTAAAGAGCCTGCCAGTATTATTGGAGAGTGACAAAATGAGTGAAGTGCTGACGCAAGCGCAAGATGGCGTGCTGATCATTACGATCAACCGGCCAGAAGCCAAGAACGCAGTCAATCAGTCGGTGGCGCAGGGCGTTGCTGCGGCGATGGAGCAGCTCGACAGCGACAAGAGCCTGAACGCCGGCATCATCACCGGGGCGGGCGGAACTTTCTGTTCGGGCATGGATTTGAAGGCATTCCTGCGCGGCGAATTGCCAAGTATCAAGGGCAAGGGCTTTGCCGGGTTCATCGAATCGCCGCCTGCCAAGCCACTAATCGGCGCGGTCGAGGGCTATGCGCTGGCGGGCGGGATGGAAATCGCGATTGCCTGCGACCTGTTGGTGGCGAACGACAAGGCGCAGTTCGGCATTCCCGAGGTCAAGCGCAGCCTTGTCGCGGCAGCGGGCGGGTTGCTGACGCTTCCCTCAATCATCGGTAAGCGCATGGCAATGGAGCTCGCGCTGACAGGCGATTTCATATCGGCTCAGCGCGCGTATGAAATAGGCTTCGTCAATCGAGTTACCGACGGTGCTGCCATTGAAGATGCGCTCGAACTGGCGGCCAAGGTCGCGGCCAATGGCCCGCTTGCGTTAATCGCCACCAAGCGCGTCATCAACGAGCGACCCGACTGGAACTCTGCCGAAATGTGGAAGAAGCAGAACGAAATCTGCGCGCCGGTTTTTACCTCGAAAGACAGCCGCGAAGGCGCGATGGCCTTTGCCGAAAAACGCAAGCCTAACTGGTTGGGCGAATAATGGGCCATCCCGTCGTCCACGCCGCAGCGAACCCGGACAAGCCAGCCGTCATCATGGCGGGTTCGGGCGAGACCGTTACCTATCGCCAACTCGACGAACGCTCGAACCGATGTGCACATCTGTTCCGCTCGCTGGGATTGCAGCACGGCGATGTCGTGGCCTTTTGTCTCGAAAACCGAGCGGAGTTTTTCGACCTCGTCTGGGGCGCGCAGCGGGCGGGACTTATTTATGTCGCGATCAGCTGCCGCCTGACGCCGAGCGAGATGGATTATATCCTGAACGACAGCGGCGCCAAGGCCTTGTTCGCCTCTCCCTATCTCGGCGCAACGCTCGACCAGCTACAAAGCCCTGTGAAGCGCTTGATTCTCGGCGGTGAACATGCCGGTTGGGAATCGTACGAGGCGGCGGTCGCGCACATGCCGATTACGCCCATTGCCGACCAGCGCGCAGGCACCGATATGCTGTATAGCTCGGGCACCACTGGCAAGCCCAAGGGCGTTCGCTTTCCGTTGCCCGACGATCCCGATATTGCATCGCCAAACGCGCTGTCGGGGCTCGCCGCAATGGCGTTCAAATTCTCTGGCGAGAGTATCTATCTGTCCCCCGCGCCGCTCTATCATGCCGCCCCCTTGCGCTGGTGCATCGCGGTTCACCGGCTCGGCGGCACCGTCGTCGTCATGGAGAAATTCGATCCCGAACTGGCGCTGGCCGCGATCGAGAAATACAGGATCAACGCCAGCCAGTGGGTGCCCACACATTTTGCACGAATGCTAAAATTGTCCGAGGATGTCCGCAATAAATACGATGTCTCCAGCCTCGAAACCGCCGTCCACGCCGCAGCGCCCTGTCCGGTGCCCATCAAGCAGGCGATGATCGAATGGTGGGGCCCGGTGTTGCGCGAATATTATGCCGGGACCGAGGGCAATGGCATCACCTTCATTTCCAGCGAAGAATGGCTGACGCACAAGGGCTCGGTCGGGCGGCCGCTCAACGCCGTGATGCACATCTGCGATGAAAATGGCGATGATGTGCCGGTGGGGCAGGAGGGCACGGTGTTCTTCGAAAGCGCCGCAACCTTCAGCTATCACAACGACCCAGAAAAGACGAAATCCGCGACCAACAAGCATGGCTGGACTACCTTGGGCGATGTCGGTCGGCTCGACGAGGAAGGCTATCTCTACCTCACCGACCGCAAAAGCTTCATGATCATTTCGGGCGGGGTGAACATTTACCCGCAGGAAATCGAGAATCATCTGGTCACGCATCCCAAGGTGCAGGATGTCGCGGTGATCGGCGGGCCGCATGATGAAATGGGCGAAGAGGTTATTGCAGTGGTGCAGCCGCTCGACATGGCCGATGCGGGTGAGGCATTGCGCGACGAACTCACCGCTTATGCGCGCGAAAAGCTGTCGGGCATAAAGATCCCGCGCCGAATCGATTTCCGCGACGAATTACCGCGCCATGATACCGGCAAACTCTACAAGCGCCTGCTGCGCGATGAATATTGGGCGAAAGACAAGCCTTAGGCTATAAGCCTCAAAAGACTCACAAGGAGAACTTCTATGACGACGCAGTATAAAAATCTGATCAACGGCGAACTGGTCGGCGGTGACGCGTGGATCGATGTCGTCAATCCCGCGACCGAGCAGGTCATAGGACAGGTCCCCGATTGTGGGCAGGCCGAGCTTGATAAGGCGGTGGCTGCCGCGCGCGCGGCGTTTCCAAAATGGAAGAAAACCAGCGTTGAAGAACGCCGGGCCTGTTTTGCAGCGATGGCGACGGCGATCAAGGATAACAAGGACGAACTAATACGGCTGCTGACCGCAGAGCAAGGCAAGCCGCACGAGCA
>CALRMO020000153.1:0-6262 GCA_943369235.1 Sphingomonas paucimobilis | reverse complement strand
ATATTTTCGATGAGGGGACAGATTTCTCCCAGTTCAAAACGAAAGTTTAGTGCGCGATGAGCGAATGGTTGCAGCAGCTGGCCGAACTTTGGATCGGCTATAAAACGCAGCTTGTGGGTTTTGTAGGCCTGACCAACGACGCAATGCATGTGCACGGTTCCATCTTGATCCTGTTCGTGTCCGCCATCATCCTGAGGCGAAGGCCGGACAGCATTTGGTGCTGGTTGATCGTTTTTGCGGCAGAACTGTTCAACGAATATGCCGATCTGAAAGGTCAGGCACCTGGCGAGGCCAGCATCGATGCCAGCCTTCATGATCTTTATAACACCATGTTGTGGCCCACGATATTATTAGTAGCGGGCCGTTTTCTGTTTCCGCGAGCGCAAAAGCGCACGCCGGAACGCCGACAATCAGGCGATTTCGCGGATCAGGCCTTCGAAAAGCCGACGGCCATCTGAGCCTCCATGTACCGCCTCGATCATGCGTTCCGGGTGCGGCATCATGCCAAGTACATTGCCTGCGTCGTTGATAATCCCTGCAATATTGCGCGCCGAGCCATTGACGTTTTCTGCATAGCGGAACGCCACGCGGCCTTCGCCTTCAAGCCGGTCCAGCGTTGCATCATCGGCAAAATAATTGCCGTCGTGATGCGCGACCGGGATGTGTATCGCTTCGCCCGCGTCATAATGGCTGGTGAAAATCGACTGGCTGTTTTCAACGGTCAGTTTCACTGTGCGGCAGACAAAGCGGATTCCTGCGTTTCGCATCAGCGCGCCGGGCAACAATCCTGCCTCGGTCAGTATCTGGAAACCGTTGCAGACGCCCAAAACCGGAACGCCGCGTCCCGCGGCCTCGATAACCGCCTGCATCACGGGCGACCTTGAGGCCATCGCGCCAGAGCGGAGATAATCGCCGTAGGAAAAACCGCCAGGCACCGCAATCAGATCGACACCAGCGGGCAGCTCGCTCGCGCGATGCCAGATAAGGCTGGTGTCTGCGCCGGTAATATCGCGAATTGCCACCGCCATGTCGCGGTCACAGTTGGAGCCGGGAAACTGGATGACGGCGGCTTTCATCCGACCTGCTCGATCTCGAAATTCTCGATGACCATGTTCGCGAGCAGCTTGCTGCACATCCCCTCAAGGTCGGCCTGCGAGACTTCCGGTTCATGGTCGATTTCAATCAGCCTGCCCATGCGGACATCGTTTACGCCGGCAAAACCCATGCCCTCCAGCGCATGATGAACCGCCTTGCCCTGCGGATCGAGAACACCGTTTTTGAGGGTTACAAAGACACGGGTTTTCATGGCGCACACATCCTGATTGCTGTTGCGTCCCCTATAGATGGCAGGAAATTTGAAGCAAGTGGCAGGGATCGGGAACGGAAAATTAACCATCTTCGGCAAGGCCGCCTTGACGGGACCGGTTATGTCCGTTCACCACAATCCGGTTCATTGTGGCAAATGTGCTGGTTGGAGGGACTTATGGTTGGATTGGCAATCGCGATGTTTATCGGGCTATTCGCCTTCGGCCACCAGCTATTCGGCTGGGGCGGAATTCCCAATGACGAGGTCCAGCTCGGACTTTTTCTCGCGTTCATTTTGGGCATTGTGTGCGGATATAAAACCAAAGGCTGATCCGCGCTGCTGCGCCAGCCATGTTATCGGTTCAGAAGTTCGTCGGGCAGCGCCCGGAACGTAAATTGCGCGGGCTTGTTCAGCCAATTTTTCGCTGCCTCCCAAACATCTTGCGGGGTTATCGACCGGAACACATTTTCGCTTCGGCGAAACCGTTCAACGCGCGTGAAATCCGATTGCGCTATTGAAGCTACATTAAGCCAGGTGTCGTTGCGCCTGCGCCAGTCGGCATAGCTTTCCAACACAGGTTTGCGCGCCCGTTCGAACAAATCCCTGTCCGCCGGGGCGTCCACCAGTTCCGCAACGATTCGGTCGACGGCGGCTTCGATGGCGGCAAGATCTTTTGGATCGGCGGTGGTAGCAATCGAAAACGTTCCCCGGTCAGGATAGACGCTCGACATATTCGAGCTCGCGCCACCGCCATATGTCGCGCCAAGCTTTTCGCGCAGTTCGTCGGTGAGCCGCAACGTAATGATCCGTGCAAGCAGGTCCATTGACTGCGTGCGTTTCTGATCGCTGTCATCGGTTGTGGTCCATATCCGCCGCCAGCTCATCTGGTTGGCTTCGCCGCGATGGGGAATATCGAAATTACCCGACTTCCCACTCCATTGCGTCTTGCGTTCATCGGTGTACGGATATTCCTCGACGTTGCGTTTTGGCATCGCGCCAAAGGTCCGTGCAACGATGGCGATTGCGGCATCTTCGTCAATGTCTCCGACAAGCGCAATCTCGATGTGGTTTTCGGTAAGTGCCTTGCCAAGCGCGTTTTGAAGCATTTGAAAATCGACCGATTGCATCGTCTCGAGAGGCAAAAGCGCAAAACGCGGATCGTTATCGGTCATGATTTTGGTTGAGGCTATTCCAAGTGCAGAGCCAGGGGTTGCGTCCAGCCGCGCATAGGCCTCGGGTAGCGGCCGCCGGAAAAGCTTGAGCGCCTCCTCACGATAACCGGGATATTCGGTATAGGCCGCGATGACCTGCATTTGCCGTTCCAGATCGACCGGCGCGACCGCGCCGGAGCTGCCGAAAGAGTCGTCGGCGACGGCAAAGGATGCCGATACGCTGGTTCCGGCAAGCAGCGAGCGTAAATCTTCGATGTCATGCGCCTTAAGCCCGGCCGAGATATATGTTCCGGCCATCAGGCGCGCGAGCGCCGCGTTCTCCTTGCCGAAATGGAGTTCACCTCCGTCGATCCGCACCGAGAACCGCACTCTGTTATCCTCAAAATCGGTTTTCTTGAGATTGAGTAAAACATTATTGGCAAAACGGATGGTACGGATACCTAGATCCCGAATTCTTTTGTCTTCAATTACTGAACCGGCAGCACCGAAATCGGTATAGGCGAAATCGCTGAGGTCGCGAGCCGATGGTGGCTCCGCCGGCACCGCCCTGCTCGCCGCATATGCACTGGTAATTGTTTCGCGCTCAATCCCCGCTTGCTGCTTGGTGGTGAGGAACAACATCGGGGATTCGAGCTGATCGAACCATTTCGAAAATTCCGCATCAATCGCCGCTTTTGTCATGAACGGCCGCAGTTGAAGCCATAGCAACTGCCGGTATTCAGCAGAGTTCAGGACGTCATCGTCGATACTGACGAGATCATTGGCAATGGCAGCGCTGGTTTTTGTTGCTTCGCCGTTGGCAGCGTTGCGGTAAGCGGAATCGAGCCGCCGTACCTGCTCGGCGATTTCGGCGTCGCTAAATCCGAATACTGCGGCTTGACGGACGATCTGTTCGCTAAAGGGCAAAAGCTCGCGCCAGCTGCCGTCCTTGCCCGAGGCATTGAAGCCGATACGCGCATATTGATCGCAAAAACCGATATCGAAGGTTAGGCCGCCGCCCAGAAACGGCACATCGCCATCACGCGACCGTCGGCTCGTCCGCTGGGTAACGATCGCCGACGCAATTTGCATTTTGAGTTCGACCATCGCGCGCTCGACAGTGTCCGGCCGCGGCATGTCGGGCACGATCTGCTGAACGCCGATGGCTTCGTTAATTTCGGGATGCGTAAAAATGCTGGCTGCCTGTTTGCGCCCCGTGTTGATTTTGCACGTGTCAATATCGCCCAAGGCCGGGCCGGGGTTGGTCCAATCTGCGAACTTTGCGACAATTTGTTTTTCTATTTCAGTAGGTTCTACTGGACCGACAACAATTAAAATAGTCCGGTCGGGACGGTACCATTTCCTGTACAGCGCGCGCATTCGTTCCGCAGGAGCCGTCTGAAGGACGCCGAGCTTGCCGATCGGGTACCGCGTCGAATAAAATGTGTCTGGATAGAATAGAGCATTCGCAGCGCGCGAACTTTGCGTTGCGTAATTCTCCTTCTCGCGCATTTCGGAGATGACCACACCGCGCTCGCGGTCGACGGCAGCCGGAGTGAACAGCAATTCGCTCGCCGTTTCGCGCATCAGAAACAGCGATTGGGCGATTAGCGAAGGGTCTGACCTCGGCAAGTCGAGCTTGTACTGGGTCTGTGTATAGCCGGTAGATGCATTGGTGTCGGCGCCGAACGACAGCCCGAGCCGCTCCAGATTCCTGATCATCTCGCCTTCGGGTACATGGGTCGAACCGTTGAATGCCATGTGTTCGATGAAATGCGCGAGGCCCTGTTCGTCATCGGCCTCGACGGCCGAGCCAACGTCGATGGCCATCCTGACCACCACCTGATTCTGCGGGCGATGGTTTGGCCTGATTGCGTAGCGGAGCCCATTGGCGAGCTTGCCATATATTATGCTCGAATCCGGCTCGAGGTCGGATGTCTCGGCATTCCAAGGCGCGGTGCGCTCAGCCCCTGGAGGCGCATCTTTCGGAGAGGCCGCAGCGGGGCAGGCAAAGGCCAGCGCCGCCGCACCCCATGCGCTTATGAACCAACCCGGCTTCACGGGCCGCTATTTGCCTTTGCGCAACCGGTGGCTGACCATGTCGAGAACGGCGCCTTCGTTTTCGTCAGGCATCAGGCCCAGCCGGCGTGCGACCTCCTGATAGGCTTCCGCCTCGCCCCCCAGATCGCGGCGGAAGCGGTCCTTGTCGAGCTTTTCGCCGGTTTCGATATCCCACAGACGGCAGCCATCGGGGCTGATTTCGTCGGCGAGAATGATGCGCGAGAAATCGCCATCGAACAAACGCCCGAATTCAAGTTTGAAATCCACCAGACGAATGCCGATTGCGGCAAACATGCCACACATGAAATCATTGATGCGGATCGCCATCGAGGAAATATCCTGCATCTCTTCCTGGCTCGCCCAGCCGAAGCAGGCGATATGTTCTTCGGCAACCAGTGGATCACCGAGCGCATCATCCTTATAGCAATATTCGAGCAAAGTGTGCGGCAGCGGTGTGCCTTCCTCGATACCGAGCCGTTTCGACAACGTACCGGCCGCCACGTTGCGGACAATGACCTCGATGGGAACGATTTCGACCTGCCGGATCAACTGTTCGCGCATGTTGAGGCGTCGGATGAAATGGGTCGGAATTCCGATATGCGACAGACGCGTGAACACATGCTCCGAAACACGGTTGTTGATCACGCCCTTGCCCGCAATAGTTCCCTTTTTCTGGGCATTGAACGCGGTTGCGTCGTCCTTGAAATATTGAATCAGCGTGCCGGGCTCCGGGCCCTCGTACAAAATCTTGGCCTTGCCTTCGTAAATTTTGCGGCGGCGCGTCATATCTCGTCCCTGACCTGGCTTGAAAAAAATATCCCCGGCGGAGCGGAGAGCTGCCGGGGCGGTTCATCGGGCTATAGGCCATTGCAAGCGTGCGTGCAATTCGAGATAGGTCGTCTGGAATGGCCATCGACCTCGACCTGCTCATGCGCGCTTATGCGAACGGCATTTTTCCCATGTCCGACGCGCGGGACGATCCCGACACCTTCTGGATCGAGCCAGAAAACCGTGCAATTTTACCGTTGGATGGCTTTAACGTGTCGAAATCGCTGGCCAAGACGATCCGTCAGGACCGGTTCGATGTCACGGCCGACACGGCGTTCGCGCAAGTCATATCAACCTGTGCCGAGTCGCGCGACGACCGCCGCGACACATGGATCAACCCCGACATCGAGGCCGCGTTTAATGCCCTCCACAAGATGGGTCACGCGCACAGTGTCGAATGCTGGCTCGACGGGGAGCTGGTGGGCGGCCTGTACGGGATGGCAATGGGCCGTGCGTTCTTTGGCGAAAGCATGTTCTCGCGCGCAACCGATGCCTCGAAAGTTGCGCTGGCGTGGCTGGTTGCAAGGATGAAAATTGGCGGATTCGAACTGCTCGACTGCCAGTTCATGACCGACCATCTGGCGAGCCTGGGGGCAATCGAAATGAGTCAGGCGGATTATCTGCTCCGGCTGGAAGCCGCCGTCGGCCGGGAATATCAGGCTTCGGTCGTCTCGTCACCGTCGCCTGCATCGTCCGCAGGCGCGGCTGGTGCTGGCGTTTGGGGAGCTTTGGACGGTGCTTTGGCTGCCGGGGCGCTATCCTCGTCCGGAGCTTCCGCCTCGTCTTCTTCGCCAGGAAAGCTCATTTTGCAAGCCTTGACCCAGACATCGTAAATGGGATGCTCGACGACATTGGCCGCCGGATTTTCTTTGAACAGCCATCCTGAAAAGACGCTGCGCCAGCGCTCTGCATCGGT
>CALRMO020000152.1:0-6277 GCA_943369235.1 Sphingomonas paucimobilis | reverse complement strand
TGTCCGGGCATTTCGCTACGCTTCTTCGCGGCACCGTGGAGCGGATGCTGCCGACGCATGATGTCTATATTACCGACTGGAAAGATGCACGCGATGTGCCGCTCACCGGCGGCGGCTTCGACCTTGAAAGCTACATCGATTATCTGATCGAATGGCTTGAATTTATCGGTCCAGACGCAGGCGTACACAATGGTTCAGTAAGGGGCGCACATATGCTGGCGGTGTGCCAGCCGTCGGTGCCGGCTTACGCCGCTGCAGCGATCATGAGTGCGAACGACCATCCGCTGCGTCCGCGCACACTGACGATGATGGGTGGGCCGATCGACACGCGCGAAGCACCGACTGCCGTCAACAATCATGCAACAAAGCGTCCGCACGACTGGTTCGTGCAGAATGTCATTGCGACCGTGCCACCTTATTACAAAGGCTCGGGCCGCCGTGTTTATCCGGGCTTCCTCCAGCTTTCGGGTTTCATGTCGATGAATCTCGGCAATCACATGATCAGCCACTGGTCGATGTTTTCGGACCTCGTCGAAGGCGATGGCGAAGGCGCTGACCGGCACAAGGAATTTTACGACGAATATCGCGCCGTGTGCGACATGACGGCGGAATTTTATCTGCAGACCGTTGATACCGTGTTCCAGCGGCATTTGTTGCCTAAAGGCGAGTTCAACTATCGCGGAAAGCTGGTCGACCCGGGCGCAATCAAGGATATCGCCATTCTCGCCATCGAAGGCGAGCGCGACGATATCAGCGGACTGGGCCAGACAAAGGCATCGCTCAAAATCTCGACTGGCCTTCCCGATAGCATGAAGAAATATCATATGGCGCCCGAAGTCGGACATTATGGTATCTTTAACGGCAGCAAATGGCGCGAAAAAATCGCGCCGGTTGTCGAGGACTGGATCCTTAGCCACAATTGAATTGGGCGGTGGTGAATTGTGCGGTGGGGCTAGGTCAAAAGCCGCCATATTGCGATGATGCTGACCAGCCAGATGGAGACTATCACCGCCGCCGTAGCCTTGCTGACAGGCCTGCGGCTTGCGGTCTCGGCATAACTCAAATGGCGTGCGTAAATGTCGTCCGGTATCATCCGGCGAAGCAGCCAGATGCCGAGCGGGATTAAAATCGCGTCATCGAGGAGGCCAATCACCGGAATAAAGTCCGGGATAAGATCGATTGGCGAGAGCGCATAGCCAGCGACGAACAGGGCCAATATGCGCCGCGGCCAGCCAAGCGCCGGATCACGAGCACAGAGCCAGATAGCGTGTCCGTTAACGCGAAGATTATGGGCTATTTCGCTCAAGAATTTCATGGCATGTCAGCTATATGAGTTTGCGGATAACAGCTACCGTCGAACGCTGGCCGGTCGCCGGGCAGTTCATTATCGCGCGCGGCGCAAAGACCTTTGTCGATGTGCTGGTGGTGGCGGTCAGCGATGGTTCGCACATCGGTTATGGCGAGGGAACCGCCATCTATTATCGCGGCGAAACAGCCGAAAGCTGCTTGGGACAGGTTGAGCGGGTCATGGAGGCGCTTGAGGCTTTGCCTGTTGCCGAGGCGCGCGCGCTGGCTCAGGTCATTCTGCCGCCGGGCGCGGGGCGGAACGCACTGGACTGTGCATTGTGGGATTTGGAAGCCAAAGTTGCCGGAATTCCGTTATGGCAGCTTGTTGGGATGGATATGCCGCGTGCGTTGCGAACCGCATTCACGATTTCGCTCGGCGACACGCCTGTAATGGAGCGCGATGCTGCCACAGCGGCGGCGAAGGGCTATGAGATACTCAAGCTCAAATTGACCGGTGAGGGCGATCGGGATCGCGTTGCCGCAGTGCGCGCGGGCGCGCCCGATGCGCGGCTGATTGTCGACGCGAACGAGAGTTGGGGCAACACCGACATCGCCGCAGAGACGCGAGCGCTGGCGGCTCTTGGTGTCGAAATGGTTGAGCAGCCTGTGGCGGCCGGTCAGGACTCGGTACTGGCCGGAGCGAGCCTGGACGTGCCGATTTTTGCCGATGAAAGCTGTCATATCGCATCCGACGTGGGTCGTCTCGCGCCCTATTATGATGGCGTGAATATCAAGCTGGACAAAGCAGGGGGTCTGACCGAAGCCTTGAAAATCGCGGATGCTGCAACAGAAGCAGGGTTGAAAATCATGGTTGGCTGCATGCTTTCCACCAGCCTTGGTATCGCGCCGGTGTTCCTGCTGGCTCAAAAGGCTGAATGGGTCGATCTCGATGGGCCTGCGCTGCTGGCCAGCGACCGGCCGGACGGTTTCGGCTTTGCGGGCGGGAAAATTGTCCCGTCCGAAACCCTATTATAACGACACTTCGGCGACCTTGTCCTTGTAATCCTCTTTAGGATCGATCCCGAGCAGCATCTTGATGCCGGCAACCATGCTCGATGCGTCAATCCAAATTTCGGCGTTTTCCGGGTCGAGCCGGATAAGCGCAATCTTGGGATCGTCTTTGCCTTCATACCAGGCTGCAACAAAGCGGTTCCAAAGCCGGTCAATTGTGCCCCGGTCCTGAGACGTGCTCAGATTGCCGTGCAACGTCGCCCACACGTCATGACCTTTCGATGCAAAATGGGCCATTGCCCGGCTTCCTGAACCGATTTGTTGATATAGTTCGTTATCGACCGAGGTAAAAAACCAGATCGGACCTTCATAGAGATTGCCGTGCAACCCCTCGTCATCGAGTTGTGCGGTCATCGGCCGCGCATGGCCGTCTTCGCCTTCGGCCAGCCCAAGGAACATTGTCATGTCCGACTTAAGGGCTTTCCAGAATTTTTCCTTGATCTCGGTTTCGTTGCTCATCTTGTATCTCCTGTGGGGCGACAGGGAAACAAGCGACATCCGATGGTGTTCCGAAGCGGTCTACCGATGCCCGGTCAATACAGGCTCAGACCGCGTCGAGATGTTCGATTTCGGGCGCGGCGGCGAGGCAGGGTGCAAGCTTGGGACCGGCCGCGCGAAAGTGATCGGACTTGCCATGCGCGTCCAGCGCCGCCTGGTCGACATAACGTTCGAGTACCTTGTACACTTGCGGGGTCGCCCGCGAGCGGGTCAGAGCGTAAAACTCGTTCCCCGGCTCGTTGGCGCGGACGGCGTTTGCGAGCTCGGCAAACACCGCCTCGAACTCGGCATTCTTGCCTTCGGCAACGGTCAACGTTGCGATCACGCCAATGGCGGACATATTATTCCTTTCAGGAAATCAGAAAATCTCGAACAATCCGGCTGCGCCCATGCCGCCGCCGACGCACATCGTAACAACGCCATATTTGGCACCACGGCGTTTACCTTCAATCAGGGCGTGGCCAGTGCAGCGCGCGCCGGTCATGCCATAAGGATGTCCGATCGAAATCGAGCCGCCGTTGACGTTAAGGAGTTCGTTCGGAATGCCGAGCTTGTCGCGGCAATAGAGAACCTGGACTGCGAATGCCTCGTTCAATTCCCAAATGCCGATATCGTCCATCTTTAGGCCAAAACGTTGCAGCAGTTTGGGAATTGCGAAGACCGGGCCGATCCCCATTTCGTCGGGTTCGGTGCCCGCAACCGCCATGCCGACATAGCGGCCGAGCGGATTCAAGCCCTTTTTCTCTGCAACCTTGGCTTCCATCAATATGCTTGCCGACGAGCCGTCGGATAGCTGGCTGGCATTTCCGGCGGTGATCGTCATGTCGGGGCCAAGCACCGGTTGCAGCGCCTGCAGCCCGGCAAGCTGCGTATCGGCGCGGTTGCCCTCGTCCTTGGCAATCGTCACGTCCTTTTGCGTGACTTCGCCGGTTTCCTTGTTGGTCACGTTCATTGTTGTGGTCACCGGCACGATCTCGGCATCGAAATAGCCAGCTGCTTGTCCGGCAGCAGTGCGCTGCTGCGATTGCAGAGCATATTCGTCCATGGCATCGCGGCTGATATTATAGCGCTTGGCGACAACCTCGGCGGTCTGAAGCATCGGCATGTAGATATTGGCGTGCATCGCGATCAGATCGCGGTCGGGTGCGACGCGCATTTCCTTGGTCTGGACGAGCGAAATCGATTCCTGCCCGCCAGCTGCCATCACATCGACATTATCGACAATGATCTGCTTGGCGGCGGTCGCGATCGACATCAGGCCGGACGAGCACTGGCGGTCCATCGTCATGCCCGAGGTGGTAACGGGAAGCCCGGCACGAAGCGCAACCTGGCGCGCAAGATTGCCCGCCTGCGTTCCCTGCTGCAACGCCGAGCCCCAAAGGACGTCATCGACTTCGCCGCCCTCGATACCGGCGCGCTCGACCGCAGCCTGTAACGAATAGCTGCCGAGTGTCGGACCCGAGGTTGCATTGAACCCGCCGCGATACGCTTTGCCGATGGCGGTGCGGGCGGTTGAAACGATGACTGCATCACGCATGGGAATATTCCTTAAATCCAAAAATTATACGAAAAACTGGCTGATCCACTCGGCCTGCAAGGCGGGCTTTTCTTCGCCTTCGATTTCGACCGTGAACTCGAGCGTCTGCTGCCACTGGCCGGGGCGCTTTTCGGCGAGTTCAAGAAGTTTGAAATGGCCGCGCACGCGCTTGCCCGAGCGGACGGGCGCGAGAAAGCGGGTTTTGTTGCCGCCATAGTTTACGCCCATTTTGACGCCCTCGATTTTGGGGCAATCGGATTTGGCGCTCAGCACGGGGAACAATGACAATGTGAGGAAACCATGCGCTATGGTACCGCCGAACGGTGTCATCTTTGCCATTTCCTCGTTCACATGGATAAACTGATGGTCGCCGGTTGCGTCAGCGAACTTGTTGATCATGTCCTGATCGACCAAAAGCCACTCCGATGTACCGATTTTTTCGCCGACTTTGGTCGCGAGTTCGGCGGGCGTAATGGTGGCCATAAGCTATCCTCCTAAAGTCTGTTTTGCCGTATCGTGGCCCGATTAGGAGCGCATTACAACCCTTCGCTTTTGCCGTTACGGCATGCTTGATTGCCACGATTGTCTACGAGCGAATCAAGCCTTCTTCTGCGTATTTCGTGTCGGCTTCACCGTAATCGGGTCGGGAATCGAAGCGTAGGGCATGATCATGGTGCCGTCCGGCGCGGCGGTAAAGGTCGTTTGTGTCGGATAGGCAAATTCAATTTTCTCTGAAGCAAAACGGCGGATGATCTGAAGACCGATATCGTGCCGCCGCTTGTACGCAAGATCGACGTCGTCGCTCATGACATCGAATAGCAATTCGAAATCGAGTGAACTGGGGGCAAAATTGACAAAGCTGCCACGGATGAAAACCGATTCGTTTGCTTCTACAATTTCACGCAAAATCGCGGGCACCTTGTCGGCAGTTTCGGTGGCTGTCTGGTAAACCAGGCTCAGCACAAATGTCACGCGGCGGTAAACAGTAAGCGTGTTGTTGGTAATCTCATTTTCCAGCAATTTGCTGTTGGAAATGATTTTCTCTTCACCCGTCAATGCGCGAAGCCGCGTGCTTTTCATTCCGATTTTTTCGACGCGGGCGGTGGTGGTGCCATAGGATATGACGTCGCCGCGCCGGAACGGTTTGTCGAAGATAACCGAGATCGCCGCAAACAGATCGGCGAAAATGCCTTGCGCGGCAAGGCCGATGGCAATGCCGCCGACGCCGAGACCCGCGATCAGGCCCGTAACATTGACGCCAAGATTGTCGAGGATGACGATAGCGGCGATCGCGAAAACCGCAAAGCTGACAAGCAGCCGGATCAACACCATTGCGGTCGCCAGGGTATCGCGTTCATGATTGCCGTTGCCGGCGCGCCGCTCGATAAAGCCCAGAATGATTTCGCGCAGCCAGATTGCGACCTGCACCACGATTGCAATGGTAAAGAGAATGTCGATGGTTCTGGCGAGCATCCCGGGCGCGTCGGCGTACCGGTTGACCAGCTCTATGGCGACCATCAGCCGGAAAAATTTGCTGGTCCGGGCAAGCGTGCGCGCGATGATCGATTTGAGTTCGGCGCGATGCTCGCTCTCGCGTGCGATCTTGGCGGCGACGCGCTTGAGCCAGCTTAGCGCCAAAAACACCAGAACGGCAGCCGCAACTGCGATCCCCAACTCAAGTGCATTTCCCTGCACCCAGGCGACGGTCTCGTCCCAATAATTCTGGATCCGGGTTGCAATCAAATCGGGCTGTAATCGGATCGGGGGAACGGAAGCTGGTTTAGTCATTTCGTTTTTCTAGGGGCCGACGTCGCCCTGCACAACCGTCTTGGCGGCAAGCCGTTCCACCTTGCCGTCTGGGTAACGCCTCATGCCGAAGCGGGC
>CALRMO020000151.1:0-6302 GCA_943369235.1 Sphingomonas paucimobilis | reverse complement strand
AGCCTTTGCCAGGAATGATTGCCCAAGCAATGATATGTGCAAGCCGGTCGGCACAATGATCGCTTCGATATTGTTGGCCTGGACATCGCCCAACTGGACCGACGCCAGTGTCACCCTTTTCCCATAAACCTGACCGCTTGCGCCGCGCGCGACGACAACGAGCTCGTCGTCGGTCCACGACAGCCCAAGCGAGCGGGCATCGTCACCGCTTAGCGCAATTCCGGTCGAGCCCGTGTCGACGATAAATCGGACTTCGCTATAGTTGACATCGACATTAGCATAAAAATGCCCGTCGGGTTGACGCTCGAGTACTACATCGTCCTTCGCATCCACCTCGCTCTCACCGCCAGCGCCCCGGGTCTGGGCTGGAGCATCCACATTTACCTGGTCGTTCGCCGGAATATCAAAATTTGCAACCGGCATGAGCCAGCCGATAACCACCGCCAAACCAGCCAGAACAATGATATTAGCCCACCGCATCACCGCTATCTAGCAGGCGCGGCTTAAGCGGTGGTAAATGTCGTGAAATACCGGAACACATCGTCTTCGCTTCGACTCGCAGCGTTGCGCCAGGCCGCCGCGTCTTTTTTGCTGTTCAACAACTTGCCATCGCCCGAAATCATCATCACCAGCGGCGTACTCTTCACTTTGCCAATGCCGAAGCGCTTCGCGATGTCGAGGTTCCTGCCCTGACCGACTTGCGGCGTGCCGACGTCGACATATACGACACTGTACCGGTCACGCATCATGTCCGAAAAGCGTGGCGACTGAAGTTGGTTGGCAAGGCTGACGCTGTCATGGCACCAGTTCGCGCCCATGATGACAATCAGGGTTTTGCCGTGAAGCCGTGCCTCTGCCAAGGCGCTGTCGACATCGGCCCGCGCATCCCGGTCGGCCGAATAGACCGAACCGTGCCGATCGCTAGTGTGCCCAATTGGCTGCGAGGGCCCTGAGAAGGGCTGAGGCGTCGTTGTATGAACAAGCGTTTGCAGCAATATGTGACGATACCGGCGCTCATCGCGCTTGCGCCATTAATTTAGGGATATTGCCCATCGCTGCCATGGCTTGCGAACGAAACTCCTTCATCACCGCAATCTTGTCGGCTTCATCAGGCTTGATGCTTGCGATCATCTTGCCAAATCCGTCGAGGCGGCTGTTCAAAATCCAGTCGCGCACTTTCTCATTTTGAGTCCAAGCGACCTGGTTCAACATATTGGTCATGCTCGCCGCCGGATACTGCGCGATGCCATCCGGCAAGGGAACCGGCGTTCCCAAACGGTTTTTTGTGTCGTCATCGTCAAAATTGGCCTCGATGAAGGCCGTCAACGCGGCACTGAAAGCCGGCTGAGGAACACGGGTCATCTGCAGCGTTATCAAACCATCCTGAAATTGCGGAACGACCGCGCGGCGTTCGACCGCGGTTGCGGTGCAGTCGATGTAGATGGGGTTGCCGGATACCGGATAGTCGCCCTGTTCCAACTTCATCCCGGTCAAGTCAATCTCCCGAACCCGGCCCATCCTGACAGTGTTTTTAATTGGACGCAGCAATTCGACCTCGGCTTGCGAGATGGTGGCGTAATGAAACATTTCCGGTTTCGCGGCGGAATCAATGCGGAGCATCACCCCGGCTGTCTCCAGCATTTCAAAGAGTTCATCGGCATCGGCAGCGCTCGCCAGCGCCTTCATGATCGCCAATTGCCCTCCCATTGTGGAGTGGAAGAATTCAGATCCTGGCTGCGTGCTGTTGCGGTTGAGTAGCCAGCTGTCACGCGGGGTCACCCAGATGATGTCGTCGGCATTGGCCCCCGATCGCAGCAGCCAGACGCCGACATCCATCGCGGTCTTGCCTGCACCCAATATGACGAACTTGTCAGGGCGCTGCGTTGTGTTTCGCGATAGCAACGGCAAGTCGTTTGGGGGGATGACTTTAACTCCGTCGCCAACGGTAAATTTGGGCTTGTGCGTCGAAGGCACGCTGGTGCCATAATAGGTCGCATCAACCGTCTTGCGACGCACATTAATCCTGGTCTCTTGTCCCGACAGCAGCGACACAAAGCGCCCTTCGCCAAGATAATCGGACATGGGAAAATAACGCACGCGTCCGCTGGGGATAAACCGCTGATGCATCACGCGTTCGAAATAGCTATTGACCTCAGAACCGGTGGCCAGTTCGTAAAAGCCTTTGTTCAGCCCGGTTACATCCTTCTCGCCGCTTCCCAACCGGGTCGAATTGACGCCGTAAAAGGCTGATGGCTGATGCAACGCGACAAAGGGATAGGCATCGTTCCAATGCCCGCCGGGTTTGCCGTGGCGGTCAATGATCGTGATGTGCGCGTCGGTCTCATCGAGCAAAGTATCGGCGAAAGCCATGCCGACCGCGCCGCTGCCGATAATCAAATAGTCGGTGTCGATCTCAGACATTGGTCTCTCCCTGTCAGCGAAAAGCTATCCGTTGCTGGCAAGCGAATTGAGGGCAGCGCCATCGACGCGCATTACGGTCCATTCGTCCATCATCTTCGCGTCCAGCGATTTGTAGAAATTTATCGCCGGCTCATTCCAGTCGAGCACCCACCATTCCAGCCGCGCGCAATCGCGTTCGATGGAAATTGCCGCGAGCCGGGCCAGCAGCGCCTTGCCCAATCCCGAACCGCGTGCTTCGGGACGGACGAACAAGTCTTCGAGGTAGATGCCGGGTTTGCCTTCGAACGTCGAGAAATTGTGGAAGAACAGTGCAAAGCCCTGAGGCGCACCATCGATCTCGCCGATCAGCACCTCGGCATAAGGTCGCTCGCCGAACAGCCGCTCGCCAAGCACGGCCTCGTTAAAACGGACCTCGTGCGACAGTTTTTCATATTGGGCGAGATCGCGGATGAAGCAGGCAATTAAAGGCAAATCGCTTCGGGTGGCGGGCCGGATCGAAGTGGTCAAGCCGCCTTCCCGTGCAACGTGTCCATGCTGACCCCGGCTCCGGCATCGATTTCGGCGGCCTTGGCTTCGACCAGCCGGACGATATGACCGATCATGTCCGCGTCCTCGACATGATGGTCGGTGACGCCGGAGAGATACACCATATGCTTGCCATTGCCGCCGCCGGTGATGCCGATATCGGTCTCGCGGGCTTCGCCAGGGCCATTGACGACGCAGCCGAGCACCGAGAGCGACATCGGTGTTTTGATGTGGCCAAGTGCGTCCTCAAGCTTTTGCACAGTGCGGATGACATCGAACCCTTGCCGCGCGCACGAAGGGCAAGACACGACGCGGACGCCCCTCGTGCGAAGGCCAAGCGATTTCAGGATCTCATAGCCGACGCGGACTTCTTCCTCCGGCTCAGCCGAGAGCGACACCCGGATCGTATCGCCAATCCCGGCCCAGAGCAGATTGCCCATGCCGATCGAGGATTTGACCGTCCCGCCAATTAGCCCGCCCGCCTCGGTGATACCGAGATGCAGCGGACAATCGACTGCGTCAGCCAGCCCCATATAGGCGGCGACAGCAAGGAAAACGTCGCTTGCCTTCACCGCAACCTTGTATTCGTGAAAATCGCGGTCCTGCAAAAGCTTGATATGGTCGAGCGCGCTTTCGATCAGCGCTTCGGGACAGGGCTCGCCATATTTCTCGAGTAGGTCTTTTTCAAGGCTGCCCGCGTTAACCCCGATGCGGATCGCACAGCCATTGGCCTTGGCCGCATTGACAACCTCGTTCACGCGCTCGGCCGAGCCGATATTGCCGGGGTTGATCCGCAAACACGCCGCACCCGCATCAGCCGCCTCAAGCGCGCGTTTGTAGTGAAAATGGATGTCGGCCACGATGGGGACATTGGCCGCGCGCACGATCTGCTTAAGCGCGGCGGTACTCTCTACATCGGGGCATGATACACGAATGATATCGACGCCTGCATCCTCGCAGCGACGGATCTGATCGATCGTCGCGCCGGGGTCGCTGGTCAGCGTATTTGTCATGGTCTGAACTGAAATCGGCGCATTGCCGCCGACGGGGACATTGCCGACCATGATCTGGCGGGACTGACGACGCGATATGTCGCGCCAGGGGCGTATTGAAGACATGGAGCGGATATAGGCCGCGCGGACGGCCAAGGCAATCGCTTGCCTGCGACCATCTTTTCATTGAAAAGGCCGAACGGAGGAAAACATGATGAGGCAACTTTTTGGTTCAATATGGTTGCTGGTGATACTATCGCTGGCCACTCCACTCGCCGCGCACGACGGCACGCATCATCATGCAAAGGATAAAAAAGTGGCCGAGAAAAACTGGACCTTGGTCATTCATGGCGGCGCTGGCGGCATGGAGCGCGGGAAACTGTCACCCGAGCAGGACGCCGCGGCGCGTGCCGGCCTGGCGCGCGCGCTGGAAGCCGGCTCGGCGGTGCTTGCGGGCGGCGGCACCTCAATGGATGCGGTGTCGGCGGCAATCATGGTGCTTGAAGACGACGAACATTTCAACGCCGGTCGCGGCGCGGTATTTACCTATAAGGGCGTAAACGAACTCGACGCTTCGATCATGGACGGCAAGACGCTCGGCGCAGGCGCAGTGACCGGCGCGCGTTACACCAAAAACCCGATTCTCCTCGCCCGCGCGGTGATGGAGAAAAGCCCGCACGTCATGCTGTCGCGCGAGGGCGCCGACGAATTCAGCCGCGAGCAGGGGCTGGAACAGGTCAGTCCCGATTATTTTGCGACCCCAGAACGCTGGCTACAGTTGGAGGAATTAAAGGCGAAGAAACTCGGATGGTACGATATCGACATGAAATATGGTACCGTCGGCGCCGTTGCGGTCGATAGCGAGGGCAACGTCGCAGCCGGTACATCTACGGGCGGCCTGACCGGCAAACGCTGGGGCCGCATCGGCGACTCCCCTGTAATCGGCGCGGGCAATTATGCCGATAACCGGGCTTGCGGGGTTTCCGCGACCGGCGCAGGCGAATTTTTCATTCGTCTTGGCGTGGCGCACGAAATCTGCGCGCGGATGCGGATGCTCGGCGAAGATGCGAAGACCGCCGCCGATCATGTAATCAAGGAACTAGAGCTGCTCGGCGGGACCGGCGGGGTTATTGTCACCGCGCCCGATGGTTCGGCGACCTTCAGCTTCAACACCCCGGGAATGTATCGAGGCCGCGCAACGAGCCAAGGCGAACGGTTCGTCGCAGTTTACGGCGACGAGTAAGAGTATCTCTTCCCTTTACTGCTGGAGCCCGTCTAAGCGCCGGGCATGAATCGTTTCTTCGCTGGGTTGCTCGTCCTGTTTCTCCCGCTTGCGCCTGTCCAAGCCTATTGGGAATATGGGCACGAGACCGTCGCTCAGATTGCCGAGGGGAATATATCGCCTAAGGCTCGTGCAAATCTGCAACGCTTGCTGCGCGCGGCTCCCTTGCTTGGCACACCGAAATGTCCGCTCCGAAATATCAAGGATGTCAGTGTCTGGGCCGATTGCATAAAGGGTGACCAGGTGCGCTGGGGCTATACGAGCAGCTGGCATTACCAGAATGTCGATATCTGCAAGCCCTTCGACCTGAAAAGCGCCTGCGCGGGCGGCAATTGCGTTTCCGCGCAGATCGACAGGAGCTTTGCACTGCTCAAGGACCGGTCGCTGCCTGCGAATGTCAGGCTGGAAGCGCTCGCGTTTCTAGTCCATTTTGTCGGCGACCTGCACCAGCCCCTGCACGCTGGCGATCATAATGACCGCGGCGGCAACGATCTGAAGGCGAGCTACGGCGTCATGCCGGGTTAC
Source organism: Sphingomonas paucimobilis (assembly GCA_943369235.1). Taxonomy (GTDB): domain Bacteria; phylum Pseudomonadota; class Alphaproteobacteria; order Sphingomonadales; family Sphingomonadaceae; genus Sphingorhabdus_B; species Sphingorhabdus_B paucimobilis_A. The sequence goes on along the minus strand of CALRMO020000151.1, from coordinate 557 downwards.
AATCTGCATTCGGTGTGGGACGGACTTCTCGCTGACCGCGCCATATCGGCGGCGCCTGATATTGTCAGGCGATTCTCAAGTGTCGAAAAGAGGGCATTATCTGCAGGCACGACGCGCGACTGGAGCGAGGAAAACTGGGCTGTCGCTCGCGATATTGCATATCCCCGCGCGGTCGATGATAACCCATGCGGGCCGAAGCCCGAACGTCCTGTCACCATCGATGAAGCAGATGTGGCGGCATCGCGCGCGGCATTGCGCTTGCAGGTCGAGCGTGGCGGGTTGCGGTTGGCACGGCTGCTAGAGGAAGCGCTATATTAGACAGATTTAAGGCTTGGCATAGCTCTCTAGAAAGCCGCATCTTTGACAGCGCCAGGTTGCAACGCGGATCGGTTTGCCCGGCAGCTTGACGTTGCCCCACCACCCTTTGGTTGGCGCACCTTCGAACCAGTTGTTGACTGTCGGTACACCGGAATTCTGGCTTGGGACAAACCCTTCGGTCATCGTCCCTTGGCATTTGGAACAGCTGTGCGATCTCATTTTATTCCTCCTTGGGTGGC
>CALRMO020000150.1:0-6318 GCA_943369235.1 Sphingomonas paucimobilis | reverse complement strand
CGGTTCGCGGCTGGGCAGCGTGGACGCGCAGCTTGCACTTGCTGAAAATGTGCGGCTAAATCTCGGAGCCACATTGCGGAACCAGAACCGCCATGAGGGAGGCGATTTCAAATCCCATATCCTGTCAGGCGGGTTGAACTGGCGACCCTACGCAGGTGCCAGCGTCGTCGGCTTTTTTGGTTTTACACGCAACTACAACGACGAAGCGGCCCCTTCGATATTCCCCGGGGGTAATTATCTGCCTCCTCAGATCGAACGGCGACAGACGATAGGCCAGAGCTGGTCCGACCGCGACATCGCACAAAGCATCGCTGGCGTGGTCGCCAAACTTCCCGTTGGTGACTGGCGTTTGGAGGCAGGGCTGTTCCGGGCCGAGCGTGAAGCAGACTGGAACTTTACCGACCTGTTCGGGGGAATGCGTCCCGATGGCACCACAGCCGACCGGGTAATCGTTGTCGATCCCGACAACCGTGACCGCAACTTTTCGGGCGAACTGCGCCTGTCACGCGTTTTCGGCAACGCTACGCTTGCCCACAGGCTAACGTTAAGTTTGCGCGGCAAACGCGGTGCGCGGCGCTTCGGCGGAGCGCAGCGGATATCGCTTGGCGAAAGCAGCCTGAACTATGCCGATGAACGCCCCCCGCCTGCCTTCCTATTTCCTGCTGAAGACAGCGACCGTTCGCAACAGACCAGCTTTGGTCTTGGCTATGCGCTCACCCGCCCGCAGCGTTTTTCAGTGGATCTCTCAGTCAGTAAAACACGCTACCGAAAAACCATCGATTTCGCATCGGTACCGATGCCCGTTTCGGTGAGCGATTCGCCCGTTACCGGAAGCGCGACTGGAACGCTGAACCTAACGAGGGGCCTTGCCGTTTATGGAGGATATGTGCGCGGCTTCGAGGAGGTAGCGACAGCGCCAGCCAACGCAAGCAACAGGGGAACTGCGCCGCCCGCTATTCGCACCTCGCAGGCGGACATCGGGGTCCGTTATGCGGTCACACCGCAACTTAACCTCGTTGCGGGGCTGTTTTCGATCGATAAGCCCTATTTTAACCTCGACGGAACCGCGTTATATCGACGGCTCGGTGAATCGTCGGTCCGAGGCGTGGAGATATCGCTGGCAGGCAACTTCGCACCGGGGCTGACGTTGGTTGCGGGCAATGTCCTGCTTGATGCAAAGATTAGCGGTGAACTCGTGAGCAGCGGTGCAATTGGCCCGCGTCCGGTCGGCAGCATCGACCGGCGAAGCATTTTGAACATCGATTGGAGGCTCGGCAAAGGTAACAGCCCGCTTTCATTCGATCTGAGTTTCGAAAGCATCTCGGCGCGGATCGGCAATGCGAGCAATGGACTCAAGGCACCGCCGCGCGAAACAATCGACATCGGGTTGCGCTACCGCTTTGATATTGCCCGGAAAGCCGCTTTGCTGCGGTTACAGCTTGCCAACATCTTCGACGATTATGGCTGGCAGGTGGCATCCAACGGTGCCTTCCAATACTCGACCGGCCGTCGGCTGCTCGCAGAACTACGTTTCGACCTGTTCTGACCGTAGCCCGGCTTAAGCGCCATTCGTCAGAAAGATATAAGCAAATCTTGGTTCGGAAACGCCGCGAATAGAATTAGCCACAGCATGCGAGAGTGCATGTGCGCTCGACTTTGAACGCCGGACTGAGGGCAGTGATTGTCATGATCTCACGTTTTTTAGCCTATTTGCAGTATCAGTTCGGGGCGCAACTTGACTCGGCGGGCCGAGCGTTGTCGGACACCTCGTGGAGCGCGCAGCTTCAGGGCTCGGAGCGTATCTGGATGCTGCTTGAAGGCACCCATGTCATTACGCTGATGTTGTTTGCAGGATCGATTCTGTTTGTTGATCTGCGGCTTCTTGGTTTGGTCCTTCCCAAATGGCCGGTTTCGAAGGTTGCTGATAGCATATTGCCTTACACTGTGGCGGGATTCATCATTCTGCTTTTGACAGGGTTGGCGCTATTTTTCGCCAATCCGTTTGAATATTATCACAATGTCGTTTTTCGCATCAAGCTGGCGTTTCTCGCGGTTGCTGCGATCAACATCTTCGTTTTTCACTACCGCATCCAGAAAAATCGGGCGGCTTGGGACAGCGCAGCGCGGCCTCCGTTCAAGGTCCGTTTTGCAGCTGGTACATCCATTGCACTCTGGATCGCCGTCATCTTCGCCGGGCGCGCGATGGCCTATAGCTGGTACGACTGTGACACTGCCCAAGGCAGCGCAGCGGCTATCGGGCAATGCAAACAGCGCGCCACAACACTCGCCAGCATCGAACCGGAACTTGCACCATGACCGTCGATTTCCAGAAACTGTTTCCCGCTGTTCAACCTGCGGTCGAATGGATTACGCAATCTTCGCTTATAAAACTAGTCACTGAATCTCACCTGACCTTTGCGCTGATCGAGATCGGGCATCTTCTGTTCCTCGCAATTCTGGGCGGCTCGGTCTTGCTGCTCAATTTGAGAATTCTCGGTTTAATTCTGAAAGAGCTGCCGGTTCAGTCAATCGAGCGGGCTGTTCAGCCGTGGTACCGGATTGGTGTTGCAGGCGCGTTGCTAACAGGCATCATCATGGGCCTGACTACGCTACGCACTTTGCTGCCGAGCGAAGCATTTTTCATCAAGATGGTCGCATTGGTTGCAGCGATTATCCTGAGTGGTATCGTTGCGAAACATGTTCGCGATGGCCGGACTCCCAATATTCGCACCAACCTTGCGGCCACAGCCGTCGGTGTTTCTTTGTGGGTTTCGGCTCTTTATCTGTTTGCGACGACGGCGACCGTCAACTCAGGCAGCTTCCTGATCGCATTGTTTGGCGGTGCGCTGCTGGTTGCGGCTACCCAGCGCACGCAGCGCGTGGCGGTCGCGGGCTTTTCCACGGTAGCCTTAGCTGTCTGGTTCACGTCCCTGGACAACGCATGGTCGCCAAACCCTGGTGAAGGGATAGCCGGACTGACCAACGGCGTGATGTTTGCAGCAGTAGCACCGGCGGTCGGTTTCGGCCTCTGGAATCTGAGGCCAACCACAATAACTAACGAATCTGCACAAAAACTAGTTGCCTATATCTCGACACTTGCATGGATTACGGTAGCAGCAGCGGGACGCTGGATCGGATTTAGTTAGTAAATACAAGTATTAAATATAATATTTGTTGCTATAAATATTTTGTTTTTGGTGACAAATATGCGCAAACAACGCATTTATGCTTATATCATATCTTATTATATCTAAATGATAAGAAGTTAGTTTCTCACTATGCTGCAGAGCAGTAGCTCCTCCTTACGCAATAAGGCGTCATCTGGAGGGCTCAATGACCATCGCTTCGAAGCAGAAACTTTCGACACTTAGCTACGGCACGATCATGGCGGCAACGCTGATGGGGTCGCTAGTTTCTCTTCCTATGACCGCTGCTGCGCAAAATGCTACGTCGCCTGCACAAGCCGAAACAAAGGTCGCGGTACTCAACCGCGCGCAGATCGATGCTTTACTAGCTGAACCTGACAAGGTGCAGATCATCGATGTTCGCCGTGCTGATGAGATTGCCGCAATCGGCAGCTTTCCAGTGTTCCTGAACATCCAGATCACCGAACTCGATCGCTTCGTGCCATATATTGCGAAAGACCGGAAAATCGTCACCGTATCGAACCATGCCGGCCGCGCGCAGAAAGCGGCTGCATATCTGGCGGGGCGGGGATTTCATGTCAGCGGCGCCGCTGGTGCGCAGGATTATGCCAAGGAAGGCGGTTTTCTATATGGGCAGAAGGTAGTTACGCCTGCCATCGACGGTATCGTGGAAGCAAATACGCGGGTGGAGGTCATCCGCGAAGGCTTCGAGGGCACTGAAGGGCCGGTTGCGCTCAAGGACGGCTCGATCATCTTTACCGAGAACCGTGCCGACCGCATCGTGAAGATCGCACCGGATAACAGCGTTTCAACTTATCTGGAAAAAACCGGTTCCGCGAACGCGCTTGCGATCAACGCAGCTGGCGACCTGTTAGCCGTCCAAACCGCACCGTCGGGCGTCGCGGTGCTTCAGCCAAAACCCAAAGTGCTGGCAAAGGCGTTTGCAGACAAGCCGCTCAATCGGCCAAATGACCTCGCGGTCTCAAAAGCAGGCCACATTTATTTTTCTGACCCAGGTGCCGCCCCTCAAGCAGGTGCAACGCCTCCGGTTCCGGCGCTGTATTGGCTTGACCGGAAGGGTAAGGTCAACCTTATCGCCAATGACATCCGCCGCCCCAATGGCGTTGCGCTTAGCCCAGACGACAAGACGCTCTATGTTGCAAACACTGCCGGAGAAAGCGTGATTGCATTCAACGTCAGTCAGGACGGCAGTGTTTCACAGCGTCGTGACTTCGCGAAACTTGCGGGCTTCAAGGAAACGCCCAACGGCCCTAGCAGCGGCGCAGATGGCATAGTCGTCGATGCCAATGGCCGCGTCTATGTCGCGAGCACGGTGGGCATTCAGATATTCTCGCCAAGCGGCGATGCACTTGGCGTCATTGCCCTGCCGAAAGCGCCGCAGAACCTTGCCTTTGGCGGCCCCAAAGGCGCGCACCTTTACGCGGTAGGACGGGGCAGCGTTTATCGCATTGCCACACTGACCCAAGGGGTCGCCCGCCCGGGCAAATAGACCGGGCCCGCTCAAACAATACAGAAAAACGAGAACAACAATGAAAAAACATCCTCTCCCGGCCCTTGCGGCCAATTCCGGCCTTGGAAAAATCCTTGCCGCTGGACTGCTTCTCTCCACCGCTTCTACAGCCCATGCCCAAACTGCGATTCCGGCCGATGCCGTCGATGACGCGGCGTTCGACGGGGAAGCCATCGTCGTCACCGCCCGCAACCGCGAGGAAGACATCAACGATGTCCCAATCCCGATTTCGGTCATCAGTGGAGAAACCATCGCACAACAGCGTGTGTTTACGATTGCCGATCTAACGCAGCGCACGCCGGGTCTTACGGCAACTACGCCGAATGCGCGCCGCACCGGCGTGTCGCTCCGCGGAATCGGCAAGACCAGCGGCAACGACAATATGGAGGCCGCCGTCGGGACCATCGTCGATGATGTGTTCTTGGGCCATGTCGGCATGACCTATCAGGATTTTACCGACCTTCAGCAGGTCGAAATCCTGCGCGGGCCGCAAGGAACCTTGCTTGGCAAGAATACTTCGCTCGGTGTGATCAAATATACCAGCAAGGCACCATCCTTTACGCCGGAGGGCAGCGCAGAATTTGAAGGCGGGGTTTCGACGCCTTCGACCAAGGCCCGTGCTTCCTTTTCGAGCGCACTAATCGACGATTATCTTGCGTTTCGGGCATCGTTTTTCTGGGACAAGCAACGCGGCGATATTCGGAACGTGAATCCGGCGCTTGGGGGATACTGGCACGAACGCAATCGCTGGGGCGGACGTTTCCAGTTGCTGTTCAAGCCCAATGACGATTTTTCCGTCAGGCTGAATTTCGACGGTGCCGAAACCGATGAGAACAGCAATACCAAACCGTTTATCATCGACCCAACAACGCTGAATGACGGATCGGTCCGCGGCACAACCTACACCAGCCGCTTGCGCAGGAGCTATTTCGGCGGCTATACTCCAATCATCGGTTCGCTGAACACGATCGATATCGATCAGGCGCTGCCGCTCATCACGCGAAACTATGGCGCATCGGTGGTCGCAACCTGGAACACAGGGCCGGTCGAAATCAAGTCGATCTCTGCCTATCGCAATTTCCATTTCGACGCGAACAACGACAGCGAGCAGACCCGCTTCGCCATCAACCGCGGCGGCACGCTGGTTGATACCAAACAGATTTCGCAAGAGTTCCGCTTTACCGGAGATATCGGTTCGACGATCGGTTATCAGGGCGGACTGTATTTTTTCCGCATCGACACCGAAACGACCAGCCGTGGACTTTTTGGTACGGATGCGGGCGCTTTTTATGCGACCAACGCGCAATACAACGCGCTTAATAATCCAGCTGGTTTCATTGCTCTGCAGAATTCGCTTCGCAATGTGCGGACCACGACCTTCCAGAATCCGGTTTCCAAAAGCCAAGCGGCGTTTTTGCAGCTCGACTGGAACCCGATCGATATCCTGACGATTACCGGCGGAATCCGCTACACGCGCGAGCAGAAGCGCAGCGTTACCAGCAAAGGCGCGACATTTGTCGATGGGACGCCTCTTGTTTCAACCGGCAATGCAACGGCGGATGCCATTCGGACGGCGCAGCTTGGGAATAGCTATACCAACATCGTCGGCACACCTATCCGCGATAGCTCTATTGCGTGGTT
>CALRMO020000149.1:0-6331 GCA_943369235.1 Sphingomonas paucimobilis | reverse complement strand
AGCAGGATGACCCGGAAATCGCGTGAAGCGATTTCGAACCAGAAAGGGAGACGGGTCAACCCGCCTCCCTTTCTTTTTGCCTTTTTCTCCCTGTTCGTCCCGCTTCGGCGGAACAATGTAACAAGCCTGTCTCTTTGCGGTGTCAAAGGGCGGCGCGAAGAACCGGAGAGAAGAGATGTTCGCAAGAACCGAGAGATTATTGTTGCGGCCGAGCTGGCCCGAAGATGCTGCCGAACTGCATGCGGCGATTGCCGACGAAGGCATTGTACGAAATTTGGCACGCGCACCCTGGCCTTACACTGTTGAAGAAGCCGTACGCTTTGCCACGCTCGACCATAATGAAAACTATCCTGCATTTTTGCTGATGCTGCGTACGGACAGCGCGCCGCGTTTGATCGGTGCGTGCGGTCTTGGCGAGCAGGGCGGCGATGCGGAGCTTGGCTACTGGATCGCGCGTCCTTATTGGGGACTGGGCTTTGCCAGCGAAGCCGGGCGGGCGGCGATGAACATCGCCAAGGCAATCGGGCACAAAAAACTGGTTGCGGGGCATTTCATTGATAACCCAGCTTCAGGAAATGTTTTGCGCAAGCTGGGTTTCCGCAACACCGGCAGAAGCGAGCAGCGGCTGAGCAAGGGCAGGGGAAGTGCGGTGACATGCGCTCTGTATGAAAAGCTGCTCGACGATGCCGTGGCGGAACCCGCGATGACCGCGCCTCCCGCATTCAACATGCGGCAGCATTTTGACAGGTTGCGGGCGGCTTAAGCCGCTGCAGCCCCGCTTGCGGCCACTGCCTCGGGCCGATATTCGGGAACCAGCTCGCGAAGCAAATTGACGGCGGCGTCGCGGTCACCTGCCGCGACATGAAGCTCGAGCGAGTCGAGTACGCTCGACAGCTCGGTCCATTCCATATGCCCTTCCATCGCCTGCATAATGCGTTTGTGCTTTGTGGGCATGGGGTTCTCGCCGATCAGGAGTTCCTCGAACAATTTCTCTCCGGGGCGAAGTCCGATTTCTTCTATGGCGATATCGCCGTCCGGATTTTCGTCGGTGCGCACGGTGAGGCCTGAAAGATTGATCAGCGTACACGCCAGATCGTAGATTTTCACTGGTTTGCCCATGTCGAGGACAAACACCTCGCCGCCCTTTGCCATACTGCCCGCCTGGATAACGAGTTGCGCGGCCTCCGGGATGGTCATGAAGTAGCGAATGATATCCTTGTGGGTAAGGGTAATGGGCCCCCCACTGGCAATCTGCTCCTTGAACCGTGGCACGACCGACCCGCTAGAGCCCAGCACATTGCCGAACCTAACCATTGTGAAGCGCGTATTCGAACCCGCCTTCGCTTTGGCCTGCAAAATCTGCTCGCATACCCGCTTGCTCGCGCCCATCACATTGGTCGGGCGAACCGCCTTGTCGGTGCTGATCAGGATAAAATGCGAAACTTCGCATTTTTCTGCGGCCAGAACGAGGTTGCGCGTCGAGACGATGTTGTTTCCGATGCCGGAGATCGGGTTATGTTCAAGCAAAGGAACATGCTTGTAGGCGGCGGCATGGAAGACAGTGTCCGGCCGATAGGCCGACATCAGAGATGCAACCGGGCGCGCCGCCGAAGTGTTGATCAATTCGGGAAACACCGCGATTTCCGAACTGAAACGCCCCGTCGCAATGTTCTCGCGCAACTCTTGTTCGATTTTATACAAGGCAAATTCGGTCATCTCGACCAATATCAAATGGCGCGGGCCAATTGCCATAATCTGTCGGCACAGTTCGCTTCCAATCGATCCACCGGCGCCAGTTACCATCACGCTTTTGCCGACGATGGTTCGACCCAAAAGCAAGTCGTTCGGCGCAACGGCATCGCGCCCAAGCAGATCGTCAACCTCGACTTCGCGCAAATCCGCAATCGTCACCTTGCCGGCGACGATATCCTGCACCTGCGGCAGGGTTTGCACATGCACACTGAACTGCTGGAGCGCATCGACGATATTCTTGCGCTTGCTGCGGCTCATCGTCGGCACGGCCAGCAATATATCGGTTACCCCCAACCGCTGCACCTGCATAGCAAGCTCGCTCGAATGAAAAACCGGACTGCCGTCCAGCCGCTGGCCGCGCAGCCTTTTGTCATCATCGACGAAACCTAGCAGATACATTCCGGGATAATGGCGCGTGGACAGCGCAAGCTGCTGGCCAGCATTGCCAGCGCCGTAAATCAGGACCCGCTTTGCCTCGCCGCCGAACGCACGCTGCCCTAAAAGGTCGCTGATAACGTAACGGACCATGATCCGGCTGATCATCAAACCCAGGAAAAACAGTATTGGAACAAGGATGCCTATCGTACGCGGCACCCCGGGAATCGCCACGATCGTGAACGTGACGGTCATTGCGAGCAGAAAAATTGCTATCGCTCGCGCCAGCTCGCTGATGGTGCCCGAGCCTGCGAACCTAAATATCGAGCGATAGACCCCAAAGAGCAAAAACAGTGGCGGCCAGAATATAAAGGAAGCCAGCATCACATTGCGGACAGGCGTGGTCCAAAGTTGCCAGTCGCCAAGCCGGAGCGAAAATGCCAGCCAAATGGCAAAAATGCAGATTGCCGAGTCTGCGAGAAAAGCGATGATTTTTTTCGTGCGCCGATCAAGAGCCGCCACCCACGCAAGCGCGGATACTATCTGCGCCACAAGCTGTTTACCGGATTTAGGCTTACGGTGTTCGGGCATCGATCAAGGACAGTCTGCTCACACTTAAAAATGGCGCTTAACGAAAAAGTTAGGCAGTCTTTAGGTCAATGATGGCCGATACTCAAGAATTAGTGAGTAAATCATAGTGTGAGATTGCTCGGCCTAAGCCGCGACCGTCGAGCGTACCGGTTCGATGACTTCATCCAGAGGGGAATGCGCAAAACCCGCCCGCTTGGCTGGGATGATTGCGAGGTCCGCTTCGCCTTTTGCCAGATGCAGGCGATCATCGCTGTCCCACGGGTGAAAGCCCGGCCTGAAGAATGCAGCCCATGGGCGAAGAACGTTGCGGCCGATTCCGCCCTGGCCGAAGCCCGCGCGAATCACACCCTTCAAGGATTGCATAAAGCCAAAGCCGTCCTGCCGCAGCAGCTCGATCTGGCCCAACGTCCGATTGATGAAAAAGCTGGTCGTCACTGCGAGCATGAAGAAACTGCGCGTTACATATCGCCTTACCGGGCTCCATTCGCGGGTCGCATAGGCCCAGACATCGAAGGCAACACCCTTGTGCTCGACTTCTTCGACCGCATGCCACAGCCACAGCTCAAGCAAATCTTCGTCGACACCGTCCAAATGCCGCCGGTTTTTCAGCAATTCCGCCGCGATGATGGCGGTGAAATGTTCGATGCACATCGTCGCCGTCAACTTGACGGTGTCGCTTGCATCATCGAAAAAGGCTGCGAATGCACGGATCTTGCGGTCCAGTGGCGCGATGTCATAGCCTGCATCGGTCAGCATTTTGTTCATTACGCCATGCTCGCGCGCATGCCCGCCTTCCTGCTCGATAAACGCCCGCACATCGCTGCGGAGCGAATCGGGAACGCGGTCAACCCAAGGAACAATGCTTCGAACCATGAACGTTTCGCCATGCGGGAAAACAGCGGACAAGGCGTTGAAGAAAGCGGTTGCACAAGGATCGTTGCGGACCCAGTGCCGCTCGGCGGAAGCGTTCGGAACAGCTCGAAATCCGCGCGCAACAATGCTCGGCCGGGGGACGGTGGACGCAGGCAATGAAGCTGGATTACTGGTCGCGCTCATAGCTTTTAACTAGGTCTCGCGCATGAAATTCGGCTTAACGCTGGTGGTTAACGCCGCATAAGCTTTCAGAATATGTCATATTTTTTATACGCTTGGCGCACCCCACTGGTAAATTTATGTATCCAAGAGGATGTTAGAGTGAGTGGGCGATGGGGCGGCCAAATCAATGTTGTTGGCTATCACCGACAGTTAATCTATCGATTACTCCTCCGAAACAAATGGCATCGAAATGTCGAGCGAAAGTGCAAGGGTCGTGAATATTAAGGATGCGGCAATGCCGCGCCGACTGACACCGGAGGCAAGCCGACTGGCAGCCTTGGAAGCTGCGCGTGAGCTGCTGTTGGAGGCCGGGCCGCACGCGGTTACGTTAAAGGCGGTTGCCGGGCGGATCGGACGCACGCACGCCAATCTTCTTCACCATTTCGGCTCGGCCTTTGGGCTTCAGCGCGATTTGGCCGCCTATATGGGAAACAGTATCTGCGCCAAAATCGGCGAAGCGGTGATGCAGATGCGAGGCGGTGTCGTGACCCCGCACGAGCTCGCCGACCTGATATTCGATCAGTTCGATCGCGAAGGCGCGGGCGCCCTTGCATCTTGGATGTTACTTTCGGGCAATGAAGACGCGCTCAACCCTATTGTCGAAGCCATTCACCGGCTGGTAGATCAAATTGCCGAAGACGGGCACGCCGATACGTCGCTTCACGAACTTACGCTCGAGATGGTGCTGATGGCGCTTGGCGACGCGTTGCTTGGCGGGCCGCTATCTACTTCGCTTGGCCTGCCGCGCAAGGCCGCGCGCGAAATCGCGGGTCGCAAACTGGCCGCATCGTTCGACGAATGGCAGGCCAAGCTCAACCCGCCAGCCTAGGGTCAGGACCTGCTAAATGCTCCGAGATCGAAGCCATTTTGGCGCGTCGAAGGTGGATTTAGCAGGTCCTGACCCTAAGCCGTCGTCAATCTGTAGCGCGAGTTGCGCCGTAAAATTGCGTATACCAGTCCGCAAACTTTTGCAGTCCTTCGGCCAGCATGACTTTCGGGCGATAACCGGTCAGCGCATTAAGCTTCGATACATCAGCGTAGGTCGCGGTGACATCGCCCGGTTGCATGGGCCGCATAATCTTGATGGCTTCGCGGCCGATTGCCTTTTCCAGCGTTTCGATCATGTCCATCAAGCCCACCGGATGGCTGTCACCGATGTTAAGCACGCGGTGCCCGCCATGTTCGGGTGGATTATCAAGTGCGCCAATGATGCCGTCAACGATATCGTCAATATAGGTGAAGTCGCGCGCCATCTGCCCATTGCCGTAAACCTCAATTGGTTCGCCTTTCAGGATCTTTTGCGTGAAGCTGAAATACGCCATATCGGGTCGGCCCCAAGGGCCATATACCGTAAAGAAACGCAGACCGGTTTGCGGAAATCCGTATAATTTTGCATAGGACTGGCTCATCAGTTCGCAAGCGCGCTTGGTTGCGGCGTATAAAGAGACCGGGTCGGCTGCGGGTTCGTCCTCGGTGAAGCCTTCACCGCCCATGGGCTTGTCGCCGTACACCGAGCTTGACGAGGCATATACCAGATGTTCGAAATCTTTGACATGGCGGCACGCCTCCATCACCGACAGATGCCCGGCAAGATTGGACCGTTCATAGGCAAACGGATTTTCGATACTGTATCGCACACCCGCCTGGGCGGCGAGGTGAACAACGCGGGTGATATTATGGTCACGAACCAGCGCCGCGATCGCCGGCGCGTCGGCAATATCAAGGCGCTCAAAGGCAAAGCTGTTGATGCCGTCGAATGTCGCCAGCCGCGCATCTTTCAGCGCAGGGTCGTAATAATCATTGACGATATCAACCCCGATGACGCGCTCGCCACGCGCCAGCAACCTGTGCGCGACGGCATGTCCTATGAATCCGGCAGCGCCAGTAACCAATATTGGTGCAGTCATATTCAAAATGTCCTTTTCGACGGCGTCGCTAGCCGTTCTAGGACGATCTTGAAATAACCGATTTCAGCTGGCGCAATTTTGGTGTGACGACTGGAATGGTGAGCATCGTGCTGCCTACCGCCATCAGCAGAAGCGCGGTGAAGGTTTCGTTGGTGATGATCTGCTTGTCGAGCAAGATGTTGGCAAAGATGATCATGATCAGCGCCTTGGTTTGGAGAAGCCAGCCAATTAGCGAAGCCTCGCCCTTTTCCCATTTCAGAATTCGGCCAGCGATATGAATGCCTGCAAGTTTTCCGGCAACTGACGCGAACAGCAACAATGCCGCTGCCGCAAACACGGCAACGCCGCCGACATCCCAATTGGTACGCAGACCGGTACTCAGGAAAAACACCGGCATTATCGCAAGAAGTACATTGGCGCGGAAGTCATCCATACGCTTCTGCTCAAACCATTTCGCGTCGAGGATGGCGCCCGAAAGAAACGCACCGACCATGAAATGCAGCCCCGCCCAGTCCGCCGCGAATCCGGCGACCGCAAGCCAGACCAGACCTATAAACCATCGGTCGCTTTCGGGTATTTTCTGCATCAGGCCGCGAACGAGATAGGCCGCA
>CALRMO020000148.1:0-6349 GCA_943369235.1 Sphingomonas paucimobilis | reverse complement strand
CGAAGTCGCGGAATGCTGGCAACTGGCGTTGTCTCGCAAAGACGGGCCATCCGTTCTGGCGTTGTCGCGGCAGGACCTGGACACGATCCGGGCGTCGGTTGACGAAAATTTCTCGGAAAAAGGCGGCTATCGGATTGTTTCGGCCACCTCCGCGCGGCAGGTTGTTCTTATTGCAACGGGTTCAGAGGTTTCTCTGGCGGTTGAAGTCGCAGAAATGCTTGAAAAGCAGGGCGTCGGTGCCGACGTTGTCTCGATGCCGAGCATTTCGAGGTTCAAGGGCCAGGATGCTGCGTATCGCGCCGACATCCTGCCAAATGACGGCAGTCTGCGGGTCTCAATAGAGGCGGGCACGACATTCGGTTGGTCGGACATCACCGGCGATAACGCCCTGCATATCGGCATCGACCGCTTTGGAGCGTCGGCGCCCGGCGAGGTCCTTATGGAACATTTCGGCTTTAGCGCCGATAAAATTACCCCTCAAATCATCGCCAAACTTGGCTGATAGGAGCAAATATGACGGTTAAAGTAGCAATTAACGGATTTGGCCGGATCGGTCGCCTCGTTGCCCGCGCAATCCTTGAGCGCAACGACCACGACCTCGAACTCGTGGCCATCAACGATCTGGCACCGGCGAAAGCCAATGCGCTGCTCTTCAAGCGCGACAGCGTGCACGGCGCATTTCCGGGGAGCGTCGAAGCCGATGGCAATGATATCGTCGTTAACGGCAAGCGCATCCATGTGACCGCAGAGCGTGATCCGGCGAACCTGCCGCACGCGGCAAATGGCGTGGATATAGCGTTTGAGTGCACCGGTTTCTTCACCGACCGCGCGAGTGCAGAAAAGCACCTGGCTGCTGGTGCAAAGCGTGTTTTGATTTCTGCGCCGGGCAAGAATGTCGACAAAACCGTGGTTTTCGGGGTCAATCACGGCGTCTTGACGTCAGACGATCTCATCGTGTCGAACGCAAGCTGCACCACCAACTGTCTCGCACCGCTCGCCAAGGTGATGAACGATGAAATAGGCATCGAGCGGGGGCTGATGACCACGATCCACAGTTACACCAACGACCAGAAAATTCTCGATCAGATCCATGACGATATGCGCCGCGCACGTGCCGCCGCAATGTCGATGATCCCGACGACAACAGGTGCCGCCCGCGCTGTTGGTGAAGTGATGCCCGAACTGAAGGGTAAGCTCGATGGCTCGGCTATCCGCGTACCGACACCCAATGTCAGCATCGTCGATCTGACGTTCACGCCAGCGCGCGACACGACGAAAGAAGAGGTCAACGCTCTGCTCAAGGCGGCTTCCGAGGGCGCTCTCAAGGGCGTATTGGCCTATTCCGACGAGCCGCTGGTTTCCATCGATTACAACCATAATCCCGCCAGTTCGACCATCGACAGCCTGGAAACGGCGGTTATCGACGGCAAGCTCGTGCGCGTTTTGAGCTGGTACGACAACGAATGGGGCTTCTCGAACCGCATGGTCGATACCGCAGGCGTCATCGGCAAGCTCATCTAATCATGGCTTTTCGCACGCTCGACGATCTGGGGGATATCAGGGGACAACGCGCTTTGGTGCGCGTTGACCTGAATGTGCCGATGGCCGATGGGCGAGTGACCGACGAGACGCGGCTGCGCGCCTTGCTACCGACCGTCCTCGAACTTTCGGACAAGGGCGCCAAAGTGCTTTTGCTTGCGCATTTCGGTCGTCCCAAGGGCGCCAAGCATAGTGAAATGTCGGTGTCGATGGTGCTTGATGCGCTTCAGGAAGTGCTGGGCCGCGAAATCATGTTTGTGCCCGAAATTGCGGGCGACGTTGTGGCGCAATCGGTCGGAATACTGGCCGATGGCGATATTGCGCTTCTGGAAAACACGCGCTTCTGGCCGGGCGACGAGGCGAACGATCCGGAATTGGCCAAGGCTGTCGCCGCCAATGGCGATTTCTATGTCAATGATGCCTTTTCCGCCGCGCACCGCGCGCATATGTCGACCGAAGGTCTTGCGCATGTCTTGCCTGCTTATGCCGGTCGTTCGATGGAGGCCGAGCTCAAGGCACTGGAAGCAGCGCTTGGCAATCCCGAGCATCCGGTTGCCGCAGTGGTCGGCGGAGCCAAGGTTTCAACCAAGCTCGACGTATTGAACAATCTGGTCAAGCAGGTCGATCATCTGATCATCGGCGGCGGAATGGCAAACACCTTTCTGGCGGCACGCGGTGTCGATGTCGGCAAGTCACTTTGCGAACATGATCTGGCGGACATTGCCAATGCCATATTGGAAACCGCCGAAGCGTTCGGCTGCACCGTCCATCTGCCCTATGACGTCGTGACGTCAGTCGAATTCCGCGCAAATCCGCCGGTTCGCACTGTCAACGTGCATGAAGTGGCGGCGGACGAGATGATCCTTGATGTTGGGCCGGCAGCTGTCGAGGCGTTGGCAGATGTCCTTAAAACTTGCCGCACTCTGGTCTGGAACGGGCCGCTTGGCGCGTTTGAGATGGAACCTTTTGACGCGGCGACGGTATCGCTGGCACGGACTGCTGCGGCGTTAACCAAGGAAGGATCGCTGGTATCGGTTGCCGGGGGCGGTGATACCGTTGCAGCGCTGGCTCACGCCGGTGTGACGGATGATTTCACTTTCATATCAACGGCTGGCGGCGCGTTCCTCGAATGGATGGAAGGCAAGCCGTTGCCGGGAGTCGACGCACTTCAAATCAATTAAACCCGACGGGGCGCCTAGCCTCGTTTTTTGGCATAATTGTGCATACGTATGCACTAACGAAAGTAAGGAAGAAAGATGCACGACCCAAAGATGCTTGAAAAAGTAACAACCGCGCCCGGCTTTATCGCCGCGCTCGACCAGAGCGGTGGTTCGACGCCGAAGGCGCTCAAAGGCTATGGTATCGACGAAAGCGCTTATTGGAACGATGACGAAATGTTCGGCCTGATCCACGATATGCGGTCGCGCATCATTACATCGCCAAGCTTTTCCGGCGACAAGGTGCTGGGCGCAATCCTGTTCGAGCGGACGATGGACGGCGAAGCCGGCGGCAAACCGGTTCCTGCGGCATTATGGGAGAGGGGCGTGGTTCCTTTTCTGAAAGTCGACAAGGGTCTCGAGGACGAAGCCGATGGTGTGCAGATGATGAAACCAATGCCGGGGCTGGACGAGCTTTTGCAACGCGCTAAGGTCAAAGGCGTGTTCGGTACGAAGAAACGCTCGGTCATCAATCGAGCATCGCCCACCGGCATCGCCGCCATCGTCAAACAGCAGTTCGAGGTAGCCGAGCAGATTCTGGCGAACGGCCTAATGCCGATCATCGAACCCGAGGTAAATATTAAGAGCGCCGATCGTGCGCAAAGCGATACCATTTTGCGCGACGAGATATTGAAGGCGCTTGATACGGTGTCAGGCGACCACAAAGTTATGCTGAAGCTATCGATTCCCGCCGAAGCTGGAACCTTTGACGCACTGGTCAGCCATCCGCGCGTGCTGCGCGTTGTCGCGCTGTCGGGCGGCTATGCCCGACCCGAAGCCTGCGTTGAGCTTGCCAAAAACAAAGGCATGATCGCCAGCTTCTCGCGCGCGTTACTTGAAGATTTGCGCCACCAGATGAGCGACGAGGAATTCGACCGCGCGCTCGGGCAGGCAATCGACGAAATTTACGCTGCTTCTGCGACCTGATTACAGCCCGCCCGTAAAGCTGAACGAAAAGCGATAGTCCGCAGGTTTGAGAACGAGATTTGTCAGCTTGTCCGGCCTAACCGATGTAAGCGTGATGGCACCGTCGGCGAGCGGCCTGGGTTCGCCCAAGGTAAGTTCGAATTCTTGACCGCCCTGTGGACGGACCCAGAGCATTTTCAGGCGAACTTGCCCGGCCCACACGCATCGTGCATTCATCGGACAGCGGCTGTCTTCCAGCACAGCGATAGGTCGGACCACGGGTCCATCGACCATCGCTTCCTGTCCCAAGGCGACATCGTTGCCGTCGGTTCGCGGCATTGATGTCGTCGCGCAGGCCGTCAGCAGCAAGACGGCGGGCAAAAGAAATTTGTTCCAGTTCATTTGCAGCGGGTTAGGGCTGCGGCTATGAACGCTTGATGACCGACCAGAATTGCCAGCTTTACCTGATTTCGCCGCTTGAAGTCGGCGGCGACTTTCCCGCAGCATTGGAAGCCGCGTTATCGGCAGGACCGGTCGCGGCATTTCAGTTCCGGGTGAAAGATATCGACCAGCATGAGGCAGCGGCATTGGCCGAGCCATTACAGGCAATCTGCGCGGCGCATGATGTGGCGTTTATCGTCAATGACAGCGTTGCGCTCGCCAAGCGGCTCAAGGCCGACGGCGTGCATCTGGGACAGGGTGACGGTGATGTCCGAGAGGCGCGCGAGATTTTGGGACGCGACGCGCAGATTGGCGTGACCTGCCACAACAGCCGCCATCTGGCGATGGAGGCAGCGGAGGCAGGAGCCGATTATGTGGCCTTCGGCGCGTTCTATCCGACCAGCACGAAGCAGGTCGAGCACATAGCTGAACTCGATACGCTGCAAAAATGGTCGATGGTGACGGAAATCCCCTGCGTCGCGATTGGTGGGATTACGTCGGAAAACGCAAAGCCGGTGATCGAGGCGGGCGCTGATTTTCTTGCGGTTAGCAGTGCCGTGTGGAACCACCCGCAAGGTCCTCCCGAAGCGGTAAAGGCTTTCAACGCCCTGCTTGCCTAATCGCACAGCCGTCGCTAAAGGCCGCGTCCAACAGCGCGCTAATGCGTGCATGCTCTTTCCATCTGTTAAGCGAGTGATCTCATGAAAATCAACGCGGTTGAAATCAAACCGGGTAACATCCTGGAATATGAAGGCGGGCTTTGGAAAACCGTCAAGACGGCGCACACGCAGCCGGGCAAGGGCGGCGCGTACATGCAGGTCGAGCTTAAAAATCTGCGCGATGGCCGCAAGAACAATATCCGTTTCCGCTCGGCCGAAAGTGTTGAAAAGGTTCGCCTCGACCAGAAGGATTTCCAGTTCCTCTATGCAGAGGGCGATAATCTCGTGTTCATGGACAAGGAAACTTATGATCAGGTGACTTTGCCGAGCGACTTGCTGGGTGACGCGGCGGCGTTCCTGCAGGATGGCATGGACGTCGTCATGGAAATGTACGAAGATGAGGCGCTTTCGGTCGCTTTGCCTGACCAGATCGAGGCGATGATTGTCGAAGCTGACGCCGTCGTCAAAGGCCAGACCGCTTCCTCAAGCTACAAGCCCGCGATCCTCGACAATGGCGTTCGTGTCATGGTGCCGCCCTTTATCGGTGCCGGAACAAGGATCGTGGTTGACGTTTATGCCCGGGAATATGTGAAGAAGGCCGACTGATCGTATTCCCCTCCCGCAGGCGGGAGGGGTTAGGGGTGGGCAGTCCCACCGTTGAAATATTACCCCCGTTAACCGGTAGCAGGCCCACCCCCGGCCCCTCCCGCGAGCGGGAGGGGAGCAATAAAATGCCAGCGTTAACCGGTCTTTTGACCATCATGGAAAAAGCCGCGCGTAAGGCGGGTGGCAAATTGCGCCGCGATTTCGGCGAGATCGAGCAGTTACAGGTCAGCCAGAAAGGCCCTGCGGACTTCGTATCGAAGGCCGACGAGCGCGCCGAAGACACCATTTTCCGTGAACTTGAAATTGCCCGACCCGATTGGGGGTTCCTGTTGGAAGAAGGTGGCGAGATCGCAGGGGCCGAGGGCAAGCCCCGTTTCATCGTCGATCCGCTCGATGGCACCAGCAATTTCCTTCACGGCATTCCGCATTTCGCGATCTCGATCGCGGTGCAGGACCCGAAACCCGACGGCTCGGGCTGGGGTGATATCTTTGCCGGGCTCGTTTACAACCCGATCACTGACGAGAGCTTTTGGGCGGAGCGCGGCAAGGGGGCGTATCTTGGCCACAAGCGGCTGCGCGTGTCTGCGCGGCGGCAATTGAACGAGGCGCTGATTGCGACTGGTACGCCTTACAAGGGCCATGGTGACTTTGAGGAATGGGGCAAGATATTTGCGGAAATCGGGCCTCAAGTGTCCGGTATTCGTCGGTTCGGTGCCGCAAGCCTAGACCTCGCCTGGCTCGCCGCTGGCCGCTATGACGGATTTTGGGAAAGCGGCCTTTCCCCCTGGGATACGGCAGCCGGTTGCCTTTTGGTTCGTGAAGCTGGCGGCTTTGTGACCGACTATCGCGGCCGCAGTCCGCACGTCGCCGATACTCAGGTTCTCGCCGCGAACGACATCCTGCACAGCAAGTTGCATAAACTGTTAGTCGGCGCGCTCAATTTAACAGCAAAATCCACGTAAAAAGCGCGTCGCAGGCCTT
>CALRMO020000147.1:0-6358 GCA_943369235.1 Sphingomonas paucimobilis | reverse complement strand
TGGCCGACACCATCGTAACGCCAGTCAACGACAGTTTCATCGATCTCGATATGCTGGGGCGGATCGACCCGCGCACCGGCGAGCTTAAAACGCTCGGAAATTTTGCGCGGCTGGTCGAGCATCTCAAGGAACCCGGCCTTGCCATTCGCCCGAAGGCGCTTGATTGGGTGGTGATGCAAAACCGGTCGCGCAACTTCGCCACGAAGAACGAGCGCAAAGTGCTTGATGCCCTCACCAAGATCGCGCCCGTTGCCGGGTTTCGCCTGGTGCCGGGATTGCGGGAGCGCGTCACATACCGTGAACTTTTTCCGATGGGGCTGACCCTGTTTGACCTGGATGCCATCCCGGAGCTCGGTCGCCTGCAACCCAAGGCGCGCGAAGAAATCTGGGCGATGCTGCGTGCGCTTAAGCTGCCGAGCGAAGCACTTAACAAGGCGATAGCGCCGGCAGGAGTAGACAGTTGAGTACCGCCAAAATCATCGCGCTCATCGTTTTGCTGTCGCTCGGCTTTCACTTGCTGCTCTATGGTTATGTGCGGCGCCGGATTGCTGCGGCCAAACGAGCAAAGGGAATTGAGCCATGACCGATAACCCGACCGCAACCGTTGAGAGCAGCGATGGCGTCTACGCGCAGCTTATCAAGGCGCGAGTCCATGAATGGGTGGCGGGCGAGCCGGTTGACATTGGCGGCATTGACAACGGTCCCACACCTTATGAGCTTTTGCTGTCGGCGCTGGGGGCTTGCACGTCGATTACGCTCGAAATGTATGCTGCGCGCAAGGGTTGGCCGCTTGACAAGGTGCATGTCACGCTGGAGCATTCGAAAGAAACGCGGACGGGCGAAAACGACGGCAAGCCAGTTGACATGATTGATCGTATCGTCCGGCTGGATGGAGCCCTCGATGCCGAGCAGCGTGCCAAACTCATCGAGATTGCCCAAAAATGTCCGCTCCATCAGACGCTGACCAACCAGATCATTATCAACACGCTTTTGGCCTAATTCCCGCAGGGCGCTTTTGCTTGTGACGGCCAGCGCGGTGGGTTGATTTGCCCCTTTCTGGGGCTTATAGCAGGTTTTTAGCAGCGAGCGGTCCTACGGGGCCGCTTTTTGCCTTTACGGGAAGGAAAAATGCCATGTCGATCACTCCTCTGATGCCAGTCTATCCGCGCTGCGGGTTCCGGCCGGTGCGAGGCGAGGGCGCTTGGCTGATTTCGGAAGACGGCAGCCGCGCACTGGATTTTGCCGCAGGGATTGCCGTGAACCTGCTTGGTCACGGCCACCCGCATCTGACCAAGGCAATTCAGGATCAGGCGGCAACGTTGATGCATGTGTCGAACCTGTATGGCAGCCCGCAGGGCGAGGCTTTTGCCCAGCGGCTGGTCGATACGACATTTGCCGACACGGTATTTTTCACCAATTCGGGCGCCGAAGCGGTCGAATGCGCGATCAAGACCGCGCGCGCCTATCACCAGTCGCAAGGCTCCGACCGCTACGAAATCATCACCTTCAAGATGGCCTTCCACGGGCGGACGATGGCGACGATTTCGGCGAGCAATCAGGAGAAAATGCACAAGGGCTTCCTGCCGTTGCTCGAAGGATTCAAATATGTCGATTTCGACGATCTTGAAGGTGCCAAGGCCGCCATCGGGCCGAAAACGGCGGCGTTTCTTGTGGAACCAATTCAGGGCGAAGGCGGCGTTCGCCCGGCTTCGGAGGAATTCCTGAAAGGTCTGCGTGCGCTTGCTGACGAGCATGACCTGATGCTGATCCTCGATGAGGTGCAGTGCGGCGTCGCGCGTTCGGGAACACTTTATGCCTATGAGCAATATGGTATCGAGCCCGATATCATGGCGTCTGCAAAGGGCCTTGGCGGCGGGTTTCCGGTCGGCGCATGCCTCGCCACCGAAAAGGCTGCGCGCGGCATGGTTGTGGGCACGCATGGTTCGACCTATGGCGGCAATCCTTTTGCCATGGCGGCGTGTCAGGCGGTCTGGGATGTTGTCGCCAATGACGAGTTTCTGGCGCAGGTCCGCTCGACCGGCGACAAGCTGCGCGCTGCCCTCGAACAGTTTATCGGCAACTATCCCGACCTGTTCGCGGGCGTTCGCGGCAAGGGCCTGATGCTCGGCGTGATGATGACCCATGAGGCGCGGGCGTTTGTGGCGCATCTGCGCGATAGCCACGGGTTGCTGACCGTTGCCGCTGGCGACAACACCTTCCGCGTGCTGCCGCCACTTAACATCGACGATAGCCATATCTCCATTTTCATGGAAAAACTGTCGGCGGGGGCGGCGAGTTACCAGATGCCCCAGGCGGCATGACTCGCCACTTCCTGAACCTCTCCGATGCAGGGGGAGACGCCATCGCGGCGATGCTCGCCGATGCGATAGACCGCAAGGCAGCGCGGATTGGGTGGCCTAAAGGAAAGACTGACTCGGACGCACCGCTTGCCGGGCATACGCTGGGCATGATTTTCGAGAAAAACTCGACGCGCACGCGGACATCATTCGAGATGGCGATGAAGCAGCTTGGCGGCGACAGCATGTTCATGGCGGCTGGCCAAATGCAGCTTGGACGTGGCGAGAGCGTCGCTGACACGGCGCGGGTCCTGTCGCGCTATGTCGATGCGATCGTTATTCGCACCGACGATCATGCCAAGATAGAGGAGCTGGCGGCTTATGCGACGGTTCCGGTTATCAATGGGCTCACCGACCTGTCGCATCCCTGCCAGATTGTCGCGGACCTGCTGACCATAACCGAGCATGGCAAGCCGCTGCCCGGCCTTCAGCTCGCCTGGCTTGGCGATGGCAATAATGTGCTGAATTCGATTGTCGAGGCAGCGGGCATCTTCAAATTTAACGTGCGTATCGCGGTGCCTCAAGGTTATGATTGCGATTCCTCTTTTGTCGAAGCTGCGAAGGTCGCTGGTGCCGACATTACCGTCACACGCGACGCGGCGGAGGCGGTCGACGGCGCGGATATCGTCGTGACCGACACGTGGGTTTCGATGGGGCAGGAACATGCGCATAACAAGATGGCCGCAATGATGCCCTATCAGGTCAACGAACGGCTGATGGCGACGGCGAAGCCAGACGCAAAGTTTCTGCATTGCCTGCCTGCTCACCGCGGCGAAGAAGTCACGGACGCGGTGATAGACGGGCCGCAGTCGTTAATATGGGATGAGGCGGAGAACCGGCTTCACGCGCAAAAGTCGATTTTGTTGTGGTGCTTCGGTAAGCTGTGATGGCATCGCAGACCGAAACTTTGAGCGATCAGCCGCTGCGATTTTCGCTTCCCGCCCGGCATGCAAGGGGACGGCTGGTCCGGCTCGATAATGTGCTGTCCGAAATTCTGTCGGCGCATGCCTATCCGCCATTGATCGAAAAAACGCTGGCGGAGGCGCTTGTCCTGACCGCCTTGCTTGGCGCGTCGCTGAAGCAGGCGGATGGCCAGTTGACGATGCAAGCACAGACGAAAGGCGCAATCCGGCTTCTGGTGTGCGATTACAAGGATGGTGCGCTGCGCGGATATGTCCAGTTCGATGCGGCGGCAGTCGCAGCTTTGCCCGTGGACACCACGTTGTTCGGTCTGTTCGGCGCCGGATATCTGGCGATTACTTTCGACCGGGCGTTGCCGGTAGGAGAAGGCGGAGGGCGCTACCAGGGTATAGTCCCGCTCGAAGGCGCGTCGCTCTCCGACGCCGCCGAGCATTATTTTGTCCAGTCCGAACAGATCCCAACGACGATCCGAGTCGGTGTAGGCCATCGCGATGGGCGGTGTATCGCGGGCGGGTTGCTGGTTCAGCATTTGCCCGAGGGCGAAGAGGGCCGGGAGCGCCTGCACGTCCGCCTCGACCATCCCGAATGGGAGCATGTTTCCATTCTCGCCGGTACGACCGGGGCAGACGAATTGTGCGATCCGGCGCTTCCGCTGGAAGAAATCGTCTGGCGGCTTTTCCACGAAGAAGATCAGGTGCTGATAGAATCCGGCGCACCGCTTGCGAAAGGATGTCGCTGCGACCCGGCCCATATTCGCGACGTGATATCCAAATTTCCCGCTGAAGACAGGGCCGATATGGCTGATGAAAGCGGAGATATCGTCGTTGATTGCGAATTCTGTTCACGCCGTTTTCCCGTGAGTTTGGCCGGTTTCAACAACTAGCGAACGGCGTTTGTCGCAAAGCTGCGGTCATTCATCGTTCATATACCACATTCTATCGTGCAAATGCTAATCACTGCTGCTATGGCATTGGTAATAACAAGGGGTCGCTTCGCCAAAACGGTTTGAGTTGACGGACAGAAGCATATGAAACACAAAATCTCCCATCTGGCAGCCGCGGCCTTTGCCGTGCTTTTCGCGAGCGCTGGCGCCGTAGCCGTAACAGCGGGCGCCGATGCTCCCCTGCTCGATTCTCTGGAACGCGGAATGTGGCAGTTGCGAGCGGTGCCTGGCGGTTCGCCCAATATTCCGGTCTCCAAAATCTGTCTGAGCAGCCCGGCGCGGCTGATTCAGATGCAGCATGGAAATGCCAGTTGCGAGCAATATGTTGTCCGTTCAACCCCGAATTCGGTAACGGTCAGCTACAGCTGCAAGGGCCAGGGCCAGGGACTGACGACGGTGCGCAAAGAGTCGGGAAAGCTTTTGCAAATCCAGACACAGGGCATTCGCAACAATGCACCATTTTCCTTCGCGATCGAGGCGCGGTATTCGGGAGCTTGCTGACATTGCCGCGCAAGGGCAACCATTGGCCACCACGTTAACATATTGTTTACCATCTTTTTGCTAAGAGAAGGTCGTGTCTTTTAGGAGATACGCTTTCCTCCCTAGCAGGCTGTATAGCCTATGACTGGGCCGCTCGCTGAAAAGCCGAGCGGCCCTTTTTTTTCAGAATGTCGCAATCCCGGTAATCGCGCGGCCCAGTATGAGCGCGTGGACATCATGCGCGCCCTCATAGGTGTTCACTGTTTCGAGATTCACCATGTGGCGCATCACCTGATATTCGTCCGAAATGCCGTTTCCGCCGTGCATGTCACGAGCGGCGCGGGCGACGTCGAGCGCTTTGCCGACATTGTTGCGCTTCACGATCGAGATCATGTCGGGTGAAAATTTGCCCTCATCCATGAGCCGTCCGACACGCAACGACGCCTGAAGTCCGAGCGATATGTCAGTCATCATGTCGGCCAGCTTTTTCTGATAAAGCTGATTCGCCGCCAACGGCTTACCGAACTGGTGCCGGTCGAGGCCATATTGGCGCGCGGCGTGCAT
Organism: Sphingomonas paucimobilis; assembly: GCA_943369235.1. Lineage (GTDB taxonomy): Bacteria > Pseudomonadota > Alphaproteobacteria > Sphingomonadales > Sphingomonadaceae > Sphingorhabdus_B > Sphingorhabdus_B paucimobilis_A. The sequence continues at coordinate 1,093 of CALRMO020000147.1, read as the reverse complement.
GCAGAATTCGGCCGCGCCCAATGCGCCCCAGCTAATGCCGTAACGCGCGCGGTTGAGGCAGCCAAATGGCCCCTTTAGGCCCTGTACTTCGGGTAGCAAGGCGTCCTCGCCGACTTCGACATTGTCCATGACGATCATGCCGGTGGTCGAAGCGCGCAAGCTAAGCTTGCCCTCGATCTTCGGCGCGGAAAGGCCTTTCATACCCTTTTCAAGGACGAAGCCTTTAATGCCGCCGCCATGCGCCTCACTCTTCGCCCAAACCACAAAAACATCGGCGAACGGTGCGTTCGAAATCCAGGTTTTCGAGCCGTTCAGCACGTAACCGCCATCCACCTTCTTGGCAAAGGTGCGCATGCCTGCCGGGTCAGAACCGGCATCAGGCTCGGTCAGCCCGAAACAGCCGATCAGCGTGCCTGCCGCCAGACCGGGCAGATATTTGCGGCGCTGCTCTTCCGAACCATAAGCATGGATTGGATACATCACGAGGCTCGATTGCACCGATGCCATCGAGCGGTAGCCCGAATCCACCCGCTCGATTTCGCGCGCAATCAGGCCGTAAGCGACATAGGACGCGCCGACGCCGCCATATTCTTCCGGAATGGTTGCACCCAGCAAACCCATTTCGCCCATCAATGGGAATAATTCTGGCGCATCTTTTTCATGGCGGTACGCTTCGATCACGCGCGGCTGCAATTCGCTTTGCGCAAAGGCATAAGCGGTGTCACGGATCATGCGTTCGTCTTCAGTAAGCTGGTCGTCCAGCCGGAACGGATCGGACCAATCGAAAGCTGCCATTTCGGCCATATACTGTCTCCAATGTTGCGCGCTCGCTAGACTTTTTGCGCGGGACGGGCAAGCTGGCAAAATGCCCGTAACCCGTCTATTCGCTGCGCCATGAAACAGGAGATGACTGTGGCGCTGGCCGATGATGTAACCAATATTCTGGCAAAACTCGGCACAGCTGTCGCCGGAGACATGCCGGTTCATTCCCCGATCGACGGCAGTCGTATCGGCTCGGTGCCAACGACTTCGTTGGCCGATATCGACAGAGCATGCGCCCATTCGGCGGTTGCTTTCCATCATTGGCGCAAGG
>CALRMO020000146.1:0-6415 GCA_943369235.1 Sphingomonas paucimobilis | reverse complement strand
TCGCAGGTCAGGGAGCGATTACCGTTCCGTCATAAGCGAAAAGCTGACCCGATTGGTCGGGATCAAGGCTCTCGAGCACGGCAAGCAGTTGCTTTGCGGCGGTGGTAGGATCGAAGCGTTCGTGTGCCGGATTACCCCTGAAAGGCCCGCTGAGCGGGGTTTCGACCGTTCCGGGATGAAGGCCGACGATGATCGACGCTGCGTTCTTGCGCTGCCAGTCGATCGAAAGGTTGCGCACGAGCATATTGAGCGCAGCTTTCGACGCGCGATAGCTGTGCCAGCCGCCAAGCCGGTTGTCAGAGATGCTTCCGACCCTCGCGGACAAGATGGCGAGACAAATGCGGCGGTCCTTGGGCATCAGCGGCAGGAAATGCTTGGCGATGAGTGCTGGGCCGATGGCGTTGATCCGGTAATTGAGCATCATCCAGTCGGGGTCGAGGTCGCGCAGGCTCTTTTCGGGGCCGTTCGCGTCGCTGTGCAATATGCCGGTCGCGACAATGACGAGGTCGGGCGATATACCGTTTTCGGCAAGCGTGTGCGCGGCCTTTGCGATGCTGGCTTCATTGAGCAGGTCGATGGCGGGCCGTGCGAGGCCGATTACCCGCCAGCCCGGTTCAAGCTTGCGGACCAACGCCGCTCCGATACCGCCGTGTGCGCCGATCACGACTGCCGTCCGCTCTGCCATTCGGCCCTCCAGTAATATCGTTCAACGCGAATTCATCCGCGCTCCCCTATGCTAATTGCGCAACGTCCCGCAAATACCTATAGTTACCCTATACCATGGCCTAACCCCCAGATTTTCGGAGAGTAGAATGAAGTTTGTTTCCAAATTGGCGCTCGCGCTTTCGCTGACCTCGCTGGCGGTCGCGCCCTCTGCCTATGCGCAGGACAAGCCCAAAAAGGATAAAAAGGGTGCCGCCGAAGCTGCCGCCCCAAAGCGCAATTATTCGAAGACTTTTATTGCGGCATATTCGCCGGTAGCCGATTTGCTGAACAAGACGAAGGATGCAGCCGCCGCCAAAGCCGCATTTCCGACAGTCGTAGCGGCAGTTCAAAATGACGATGATCGGTATGAGGCAGGTATTCTTGCGATCAACATCGGCGCGGGTCTGAAGGACCTTGCATTTCAGGAGCAGGGCATCGACCTGCTGCTCGCCTCTGCGACCACTCCCCCGAATTTGAAGACCGAATATACGTTTCGCAAGGGCGCGATCGCTTATGACGGCAAGAAATTTGCCGATGCCGAAAAATATATGATTGATGCGTATAATCTGGGTCATCGCGCCAATAACATCGAGTTTCTAATCTCGAATGCGCAGTCGCAGCAAAATAAGGACGCGGATGCGATGGCCTGGATCGGCAAAGCGATCGATGCAAGCAAAGCGGCGGGTCAGATTAACAAAAGCTATGTCATCCGTGCCGCAACCATTGCCACCAAGAGCAAGGATTACGGCCGAGCTGCGGGCTTTTACAAGGAATTGCTCAAATCCGAAAATAATCCGGATTACTGGCACGACGCGCTCGCATTTTACGATCGTTCGCTTACATTAAATCCCGAAGAATCGCTGGACCTGATGCGCCTGATGCGCGTCACCGACGGTCTCCGTTTCCAGCAGGAATATGCAGGCTATCTTGACAGCTTAAGCTACATCGGGGTGCGCTATCCAGCCGAAGCGGTCTCCGTTCTCGAGGAGGGCTTCGCCAAGGGGGTTATTTCGCGTAACAACGTAACGTTCAGTGAAAAATATAACGAAGCCAAGTCGCGGCTTGCCGAGGACACGCGCACCTTGCCCGGAACGCTTGCGCCGGCAAAAGCCAGCCCGAGAGCCATGCTGGCGTCGCTGACCGCCGATTCTTTCTATTCGCACAAGGATTATGCGACGGCGAAAGAATTGTACGAAAATGCATTAAGCAAGGCACCCGTTCTCGACAAGGACGGCAAGGACCAGACCGACCGTACTCGCTTCCGTCTGGCGATGACAAAAACGATGCTGGGCGATTATGCCGGAGCAAAGGCCGATTTTGCACAGGTCACAAGCCCTAATCGCAAGGGAATTGCCGAATACTGGAATATCTACATCGATCATAAGTCCGGCGCGAAGCCGGCACCCGCGCCCGCGCCTGCAACGACCAGCTAATTCTGTCTAATGTTGAAAAGGCCTGAGCAATCAGGCCTTTTCTACGTTGACGGTATTGGTACGCCAGGCTCATCTTTCGCGGTTCGGATGGTGAGCGAGGTTTTGACGCTGCTGACGTTTGGCGCCGAGGTTAGCTGCGATGTCAGAAACTCCTGAAACGATTGAAGGTCGCGGGCTACGATCTTCAAAATAAAGTCGATTTCGCCGTTGAGCATATGACATTCGCGAACATCGGGCAGCGCACGGACATGTTGCTCGAAAGCCTTCAGATCGTCTTCAGCCTGGCTTTTGAGGCTGACCATCGCGAAAACGGTAATCGTGTAGCCAAGCGAGGCCGCATCGACATCGGCGTGATAGGACTTAATGGTGCCAGACTGTTCGAGTGCGCGCATCCGGCGAAGGCAGGGTGGTGCGGTCAGGCCGACCTTGGTCGCAAGCTCAACATTGGTAATCCGGCCGTCAGCCTGCAATTCAGCCAAAAGCTTCATATCGATTGCATCAAGGTTCAAATTAGCCATGCTTTTGATATATCCATTTCGAATCTGTGCTCAGGTTATAATAAAATTATAGTCGATTGCAATTGTCCCATAGTGTGACGTGTAAAATTTGCGTCTTTCGCACCGACTTTGTTCCGGTTATCGACAACGAATATAGGGATAATTTTACATTAGGAATTGATGCAGTTGCGCTTTGACGATCGCCTTGAAACTGCCTTGCGTCAGGCAGGGGACCAGGGTGAAGGCGTGGCCGCCAAATGGCAGCAGCTTGTCGATATTCTCGCACAGAATCCGAAAGATTTCGATCCCGGGTTTGTCGCTGCCGGCCTTGTTCAGGTCCGCGAGTTGATGTCTGTCGTGTCTGTCGCAACGCGCGTAACCTGCGTACAGTCGCTTTCGGGCCGGCTGTTTTCGGCACCCCTGATATTATTGCTGTCGGGCGATGTGCCCGCGGTCTGCGCCGCCGCCATTGAGGGGGCAAGGCTGGACGATGCGCAATGGGCCGATATCATTCCGCATCTGCCGACAAGGGCAAGAGGCTTCCTTCGCAACCGCAAGGATCTGGGTCCGATGACCGCCTTGGCGTTACGGACGTGGTCGTCGGCCGACTTTGTTCTGCCGATGCCGCCCGAAGCCGCACGCGAAGCGGCAGGCGTTCGCAACACTGTGCAGATCAGCGACATTGTTGCCCGTATCGAGCGGCTTCGGCAGGAACGCGAGACCAGCGAGGCGCCTTATTTGCCTTTCGTAGGCGATGAATTCCCGGAAGCACAGGATATCGATGAAATCCGCTTCGAGACGGACGAAAACGGGACCGTGAGCTGGGTGGAAGGCGCACCTTCAGGCGCTATTGTCGGGGTCGATATTGCCGATCCGGCATATGATGAAGGCCCCGGCCCCGACGCTTATGGCTCGGCAGCCTTTCGCCAGCGGATGCCGCTTGAGAACGCTAGAATGCGGTTATGCGGCGCGCCTGCTGTTGCGGGCGACTGGCGCATCAACGCTGCGCCGTTTTTCGATGCGGTCAGCGGTCGCTTCAGCGGTTATCGTGGTATTTTCCGGCGCCCGACGGTGGCCGAAAGCGCGTTAATTGCGCCTGAGCGCGGCGATAGCGCCGATAACATCCAGCAATTGGTGCACGAGCTTAGAACGCCGCTTGGCGCGATTATCGGGTTTTCGGAGATAATCGAACAGCAATTGTTCGGCCCTGTTACCGAAGACTACCGCGTCCTTGCGCAGAATATTTTGAACGATGCGCAGCGGTTGCTGGCTGGGTTTGACGATCTGGCGATTGCCGCCAAGATTGAAGCGGGGAATTTCGTCGCCGAACCCGGCACCACCGATTGCGAATGGCTGTCGGTTCGTTTGGCCGACCGCTTGCATGGCCTGAGCGAAGTGCTTGGGGTCACGCTGAACCTGGTGCAGGCGCATCCGGTTCGTCCGTTTGCCGTCGATAACGAACTTGCCGAAAGGATATTCTCGCGGCTGTTGTCGGCGGTCATCATTGGCTGCGAAACCGACGAAATCCTCGATGGCCGGTTTCGGACAGAGCCCGGGCCAAATGCTACAAATAGGTTTGTACTGACCTTGCCGCGCAAGTTGCTTGGCATGGACGAAACCGAATTGTTTGGCTCTGGCCCCGGCAGCCTGGACGATACGGCGGAGGCCCCGTTGCTCGGACTCGGCTTTTCCCTGCGGCTCGTGCGAAGCCTCGCGCGAAATGTCGGGGGCGATTTACGATTTTACAATGAAGCGCTGATATTGTCGCTACCGGCGGTCAATGGCGGCCAAACGGGAAGTCGTAACGAAGAGCGAGAATGATGTGTTGGCACTGACCGGAAGAGATGAAGCGGCGCGTTCCGAACAGTCTTCCAGGCCAGGATATGAACTTGCCGATTTAAGCGGACTTGGCAGTCCGCGATTTGTCCTGACCGTCGACACCGAAGAAGAGTTTGACTGGACCAAGCCGTTTGCGCGTGAAGGGTTTTCAACCGGTCATCTGACCGTAGTTTCCCGATTTCAGGCGCTTTGCGATGAATTTGACATAAAGCCATGTTATCTGCTCGATTATCCGATTACGCAGGATGCTTTCGGTGTGGATTTGCTGGGTGGCTATGCGCGCGCGGACCGGGCCGAAATCGGCGTCCAGTTGCATCCGTGGGTCAATCCACCTTTTAACGAGCCGCTAAGCGAGATCAACAGTTACGCGTGCAATCTGCCGCCCGAACTGGAACGCGCGAAGCTGACGCGGCTGCATGATGAAATTGTTGCGCGCATGGGCGTCAAGCCCGACGTCTATCGCGCTGGACGCTATGGCGCGGGGCCATCGACGCCATCCATCTTGCACGATCTCGGTATCGCGATCGACAGTTCGGTGCGGGCGCGGTTCGATTATTCGGATCAGGGCGGGCCGAATTACCGGCATCATCCGGTCATGCCCTACTGGATAAAACATGGCGAGTTGCTCGAACTACCGCTGACCACAGTGTTTGCCGGCGCACTGCGATCGGCAGGCAATATGGTGTTTGGCGAATGGTTCGGATCGCAAGCGGCACGGTCGGTGCTCGCGCGCTCGAATATGCTTGAACGCATCGCGCTGACCCCGGAAGGCATTCCGGTTGAAAAGGCGATTGAAGGCATCGACCTGGCGCTCGAGGAGCGCATTCCGGTGATTACCCTTTCTTTCCATTCGCCGTCGCTTGCCATCGGGCATACGCCCTATGTGCAGGATGATGGGCAGCTTCGGCAGCTCTATGACTGGTTTGAAAAGGTCTTCCGTCATTTAAGGGATTGCGGCGTCAGGCCGACGACGATGGCGGAAATCAAGACCGTCAGCCGATTAAAGCATTCGCGGTAAGATAAAGGCTTGCCAGCCGATGCAAAGTTCCGCTATCGGCGCGCTCACGATTGGCTAGCCGGTCGGGGCCTGTAGCTCAGTTGGTTAGAGCTGGCCGCTCATAACGGCTAGGTCGGGGGTTCGAGTCCCTCCGGGCCCACCAGCCTTTGCCCTTTCAGGGTTGCGGCTGGCAGGCCAGCCAGTGGAAAGTCATTGCTTGTCCGCCGAAGCCGTTGGGCGTAGGTGGATTGTACCAGTCGGGGAGTAGCGCAGCCTGGTAGCGCATCTGGTTTGGGACCAGAGGGTCGCAGGTTCGAATCCTGTCTCCCCGACCACTTTTCCTGTCCCAGCGCGCTATGTCCGCAAATAAATTCGATTATTGACCGCAAGCTATCGACATCCACCCTCCGATATGCTGAATTTACCGCAAGGTAGAGACCAGAACGAGTCTTTGAGGATGGGGCGCAATGAAACAGGCTGCGAACGCATTACCGATTCAGGTTCCAGCCCATCTCGACGTTCACCAGTTCGAAAAACATTTCATATCCCCGGAAATTCACCAACGCCCTGACGTAGCGGTCCGCCGGTCGGATATTGCACGTTTTGTCTCGATCGACATCATTCCCCGCTTGCTGCGCCTGCATAACGACGTGCTGCCGACCGCCCCTCCGGTCGAAGAAATCATCGATGCGCTGAAGCCCGACAGTGCCGATATCAGCGCGCTTGCCGATATCGTGCTTGGCGATGATGTCGGCGCTGCCGCCGCTTATGTCACGGTGCTTCGCGACCGCGGACTGTCGATGGAAACTTTATATGTCGAATTGCTCGAGCCAACTGCACGTTGCTTGGGGACGATGTGGGACGAGGATAAATGCGACTTTATTGATGTAACGATCGGCGTCGCGCGTCTTCAGCATCTGCTTGCGATTTTCAACGAAACCTAC
>CALRMO020000145.1:0-6430 GCA_943369235.1 Sphingomonas paucimobilis | reverse complement strand
GCCATTTACCGGCAGCAACGGCTCTATCCGACACCACTGCTCATCTGAAAACCAAAAGAAATCCGCCATTCTCAAAGCCTCCTTACCGAAGGCACTAAACCACAATCTGCTGGCGTCGGGAATCCGCTTATTGGGTCCGGACCCTAGTATTGTGTCCCCGGAATTATCCCATTAGTATTGTGTCCCCGGAATTATCCCCGAATTAGTATTGTGTCCCCGGAATTATCCCCTTGTGTCCCCGGAATTATCCCCTGTCCCCGGAATTATCCCCGAAAAAGCGATTATAGTCTCAACGTGCAAAAATCGCTGAGCAGGCAAGATTAAGATAATCGCTCACCGAACCGCTGTCGGGCACATCACCTCCGAATAGGATTGGCGAGTAAAGCGGCCCATATAACAGAGCTAACGCCGCTGTGACGCTGACGCCTTCGTGCAGCTCGCCGTCTGTTTGAGCGCGCGTCATTCGTGTAAGTCCCCATTGTCGGCGTGGAGCAAGCCATCGTTCGCCAAGTTCGCGCGCCAACGCCGCATCGCTGCGAGCGCCGCCGAGCATCGCGGCGAAAGCGCGCCCTCTGTCGCCGCGCAGCAGGTCAGCGAGTTGACCTATCTGCTTCCGGAAATCCTGTTGTGCTGAGCCCGTATTAGGCATCGCGAGTTCGTCGGTCGTCGCGTGGAAGAATGCCTCGACTGCAAGCGCGCTCTTGGTCTTCCACCAACGGTAGATTGTCGTCTTTCCCGCACCTGCTTCGGATGCGACGGCCTCAATTGTAAATCGGTCATAACCGATACGCGCCAGCAGCATAAAGGCAGCATCAAGTATCGCCTCTCTCGACTTTTCGCTACGCGGTCGTCCTATAACTCTTGCGCTAGACATAAGATACGCTAACGTATCGATATAGAATCAGCAAGGGAGAATAAATATGGCTGTTGTGCCGCACAGTATCGATATTGTCGTCGCCGACATGGACGCGTCGCTCGGTTTCTATCGCACGCTCGGGCTTCCCGCACCCGACGGGTATAAGCATGCAGAGCAAGCGCAGATTGAAACGCCAGGCGGAGCCTCGATCGGTCTGATCAGCGAGGCAATGATGAAGGCGCACAACCCGCACTGGGTCGATCCCGTCGGTCAACGCGTAACATTCGCTTGCAAGTGCGGCAGCGTAACAGAAGTCGATAACACTTATGCCAAGATGACGGCGGCAGGCTATGAAGGTCGACAAGAGCCATGGGCTGCGCCGTGGGGCCAGCGTTACGCCATGCTTGGCGATCCCGACGGCAACCGCGTCGATCTGTTCGCTGAATTGGGCAAAGCATGACGGAGACTAACACGACAGTATTCATCACGGGCGGCGGGTCGGGCATCGGGGCCGGGCTCGCTGCTGCGTTTCATGCACGTGGCGCAAAGGTCATCATCGCAGGCAGAACAGGTTCGCGGCTCGAAACTGTAGCTTCTCGTCATCCGGGAATGGAAATCGAAATCGTCGACGTGGCTGACCCAGACCAAGTGACCGCATTAGTTGCGCGAATTGCCGAGCGGTATCCAGATCTCGATACCGTCATCAACAATGCCGGTATCCAGACCGAGATCGATTTTGCCGGAGTGGCACCCATTGAACCGGCAATCCTTGCCAGTGAAGTCGACGTGAATCTGAAAGGTTTGCTGTACGTCAGCAATGCCTTTCTGCCGATCCTCAAACGGCAAACGAGGGGACGCTTGATTCATGTTGGGTCAGGATTAGGCTTTGTGCCGCTGGCCTCGGTCCCCGTCTACTCCGCGACCAAAGCAGCTGTGCACAGCTTCACGATCTCGCTGCGCCGTCAGCTGCGCGGATCCCCAGTTCAGATTGTGGAGATTATTCCACCAGTTGTTGAGACCGACCTGCATCGCGGGCAAGCACGCAAGCCGCCCAATGCAATGACGCTCGACGCCTTTGTGAAGGCAGCAATGGCCGGACTCGATGCCAATCGAGATGAAATACGTGTGGGATTAGCCAAGGTGCTTGCTATTATGAGCCGCCTCGCTCCACGGCTATTCCTTAACATCGTGAATAAGAATCGTAGCTGAATGAACGGCATATAACTGGACCGGCAATCTAAAGCAGAAGGTCGGTTTGCCACCACTTAACAGACGCCAAACCGAGCAAAAGGCCCTCCCCCATCACCGGGGCCTGTTCCCCTTCGCCTTGTGCTTTACGCCATGCTTCGAGGGCGGCGGGCCTCCGCGATCGCCGAAGGGGCGGGCGCCGTCGCGTCTTGGGGGGCCGCCGCGTGGGCCATCGCCCCTGGGGCCGCCACCGCGGGGGCCGTCGCCGCGTGGGCCGCCTGAGCTAATGCCCAATTGCGGGCGCTGCGGGCGTCCACCTTCACGGCTTCCGTCGCGGCCACCCTCTTGCCCTCGGCGCTTGTTTTCGCGCGCGGCTTCTCGCGGGGGCCCTTCGGCTCTAACGATTTCGACGTCATTGTCCTCGTCATGGCCGGGCTGCGCAATCGCCTTGGCGAATTTCGCGACCGCTGCGGCGGCGATGCCGACATGGGTTTCGTTGGCGGCAATGCGGATTGCGCCAATATCGTTCTTGGTCACCCCGCCACGGCGGCAGAGCAGGGGCAATATCCATTTGGGATCGGCATTGTTGCGGCGGCCGATGTTCATCTTAAACCAGACCGAATCGTCAAAGCCTTCGCGATGGTTTTCCTTCGCGCGCTCGTTGCTTCGGCTGCCGTCGTCGAGCAACTCTTCGGGCGTCGGCATCTTCGCGCGGTGGACTCGAACCAAAGCGGCGGCGATGTCTTCGGGTGACATCGTTTCGAGCAACTTTGCGCCCAAAGCGCGGTCATCTTCGTCAACCTCGACCGGGGCCATCAGATTCTCGAGCAGGCGGTCATGGTCCTTCGCGCGGATATCGGCGGCGGTCGGGACCTTGATCCAGTCGGCCTCGATCTTCGCACCGCGCAGCATCGATTCCACGCGCTTGCGGCGCTGATAGGGGACAATGAGCACGGCGGTGCCCTTGCGGCCGGCACGACCGGTGCGGCCCGAACGGTGCTGCAAGCCTTCGGCATCGCGCGGCAGTTCGACGTGAACGACGAGCGACAGATTGGGCAAATCGATCCCGCGTGCGGCGACGTCGGTGGCGACGCAGACTCGCGCTCGCTGGTCGCGAAGCGCCTGCAACGCCTGATTACGTTCGGACTGGCTATGCTCGCCCGACAGGGCGACGACGTTGAAGCCGCGCTCGGTCAGGCTGGCGTGGAGGTGGCGGACATTTTCGCGCGTGGCGCAGAACAGGATCGCGGTTTCGGCCTCGTGCAGGCGGAGGAGGTTGACCACGGCGTTTTCAATGTCAGGCGGAGCGACCGTGACGACCTGATAGCTGATGTCGCCATGGCCGCGATCTTCGCCGACGGTCGAAATGCGAAGCGCATCGCTTTGATAGCGTTTGGCGAGCGAGACGATCGATTTTGGCATCGTTGCCGAAAACAGGAGCGTGCGGCGGCCTTCGGGGGTGGCGTTCAAGATGCCCTCGAGTTCCTCGCGGAAGCCCATGTCGAGCATTTCGTCGGCCTCATCCAGGATAGCGACCTTCAACGCCGACAGGTCGAGCGCGCCTCGTTCGAGGTGATCGCGCAAACGACCTGGGGTGCCGACAACGATTTGCGCGCCTTGATTGAGCGCGCGCCGTTCCTTCGACGCGTCCATGCCGCCGACGCAGGTGGCAATGCGAACGCCCGCCTTTGCGTAGAGCCACATCAATTCGCGGCTGACTTGCAAGGCAAGTTCGCGGGTTGGCGCGATGATGAGCGCGGCGGGTTCGCGGGCAAGGCTGACCAGCCCACCGTCGAGGATCTGCGGCGCCATGGCAAGGCCGAACGCGACGGTCTTGCCCGAGCCGGTCTGCGCCGATACCACAAGGTCGCGGCCGACCGCCTCTTCAGCGATGACGGCAGATTGAACGGGAGTAAGCGCGGTGTAGCCACGCGCGGTAAGCGCTTCGTCGAGAAGCGGCGGGATATTTTCGAATGTCATATGCCGCGCCCATTGCGCCTTTTTTCCATCAATGTCCATGCTGCGCCGCACAACAAAAGGATGCTTCGCCAAAAGGCTTGCTTGGGTTATGTCGATAGCATGGCTGATTCACCGCAACTTCCACCGTTCATGGACCCCGAGCAGTTCACCAAAATGATCGACGGGGCGGGCATGGCGAGCAACCCACTCGCGGCCTATCAGAATGCCCTCGACGCCTGGGGACAGGTGCTTGCGCCATTGGCGAAGGCAGGGCGCGACAATGTCGATCCGAAAGATCGCCGGTTTTCAGCGCCGCAATGGGAGCACCCGGTGTTCGACCTGGTGCGGCAGGGCTATCAGGTGATGTCGGATTATATGCTGGGCGCAGCCGAGCAGCTCGACAATATTCCCGAGGCGGAAAAGGCGAAGATCGGTTTTGCCATCCGCACTGTGGTCGAGGCGATGAGCCCCGCCAATTCGCCCTTTACCAATCCTGTTGCGCTCGAGAAGGCGGTGGAGACACAAGGTGCGAGCCTGATGTCGGGGATGCAGCATTTGATACACGATATGCAGCGTGGCCAGTTGACTCACACCGACCCGTACGCGTTCCGGCTTGGCGAGAATATTGCGGCAACGCCGGGCAAGGTGGTTCATCAGACGCCGCTCTACCAGTTGCTGCAATATGAGCCGACGACCGAGAAGGTGCTGGAAACGCCGCTGATCATCTTCCCGCCGTGGATCAACCGTTTCTATATCCTCGACCTGACAGCGGAAAAAAGCTTCATCAAATATTGCGTCGACCAGGGCATAACGGTCTTTGTTGTGTCCTGGAAATCTGCGGATAGCAGCATGAAGGATGTCGTTTGGGACGATTATATCGCGGCGCAGATCGACGCGATTGATGTTGTCCGTGCTGGCCTGAAGGTCGATGATGTTCACGCCATCGGCTATTGCGTTGCCGGAACCACGCTCGCCGCAACGCTCGCCATTCTCGCCGCCAAGGGCGAGGCGGACAAGGTGCGGAGCGCCACCTTCTTCACCGCGCAGGTCGATTTCAGCTCGGGCGGCGAATTGCTGAACTTTATCGACGACCATCAACTCAAAATGGTCGAGGCGCTGGCCGCGCCGCAGGGCTATCTCGACGGCCGTTTTCTCGCTCTCAGCTTCAACCTGTTGCGCGGCAAGGATCTGATCTGGTCGACAGTGGTCAAAAACTATTTGCTCGGCGAAGAATATCCCGCATTCGACCTGCTTCACTGGAATGGCGACGTCACCAACCTGCCCGCCAAATGGCACCGCGAATATCTGTGCGACCTGTACCGCGACAACAAGCTTGCCGAGCCGAACGCGATGTCCGCGCTCGATACGCCGATCGACTTGCGCAAGGTCAAGACGCCGACCTACATCCAGGCGGGCCGCGAAGACCATATCGCGCCAGCCAACAGCGTTTGGAAAATGCAGGATCACTTCACCGGCCCGGTCAAATTCGTGCTGGCGGGAAGCGGTCATATTGCGGGTGTCGTCAACCCGCCTGTCCAGCAAAAATACCAATATTGGACCAATGACAAGGATGCGGCGTCACTCGAAGAGTTCATCGAAGGGGCAACGGAGTCCAAAGGCAGCTGGTGGCCCGACTGGACGGCCTGGCTGACAGCGCATGGTGACAAGCAGGTTCCTGCCAAGGGCGCGCGTATCCCGGGCAAAGGCAAACTCAAAGCTCTCGAGCCAGCGCCGGGTAGCTACGTCAAAACGCGTTAAAGCATGACGTTCGAGACGCGCAGAAATCCTGACAAGTTCACACTCAAATCAGCTTCTCGCTGTTGGACAAATGACTCTCTGATTTGAGGACTGCCATCTTTTAAATCTTCGCGTTCTTTGCGTGAATCCCTTCAATGTTTCGAATCATGCACTTTGCGCGAGATCAGAAAATTTGATTCACGCAAAGGGCGCAAAGATTTTGAAGAGGCGGTGCTTCGCGACGCCGAACCGGATATCTGGGGCTAAAATCGCTCAGAAAACTGGGCAAGTTCACAGTCAAATCGGCTTATCGTTACGCGTACGAAATTTTATCAGCATGTGCGGATCCAACTGTTTCAGGCAGACCCGGATTTGGGTGCGCGGCCGTGAGCAACAAGAAAAGCTAACATTGAGAAAGAGCGTCGCTGGCAAAAGCCAGCCAGCAGACGCTCTCAAATCAAATCCTACATTTCAACTTTATTGTGCCTGCGGTGCCGCTGCGCTTGCGTTTTCGGGCAGGCCTCCCAGTTCGGTGACCATTTTCTTGTAGGCATCAAGATAGGCCAAAACGATCACCTGGCCGATGTCGCTGTTCTGGTAGCTGCCGCCGCCAGCGCCAGCGAGGCCACCGCCCCACCAGGCACCGCCGCCTGCGCCCCAGCTAACATCGGACTTGCGATAATAGCCCTC
>CALRMO020000144.1:0-6455 GCA_943369235.1 Sphingomonas paucimobilis | reverse complement strand
TGAGCGGGATCGCAACGACATTCGCCAATGCCCCGTACAACCCGGTTTTGTGAAAATGATAGAGCGCAATGGGTGCAAGCACGAGCTCGATGGCAATTCCCGTCAAAATGAGCGAGACCGCCCCACGCCAGATCCGCATCAGCCTGGGTTCTTCTCTCCGCTCGGTCCAGCGCTTTACCGCAGGCATTTCGTGCAGCGCGACAATAGTTGCAACTGCCGCAAAACTTAGCTGAAAACTCGGCCCGGCCATCGCTTCCGGCCAGAACAGCAAGACGACGAGCGCTGCGAACGCGACAAGCCGCATCGTCAATGCATCACGCCCGAGCGCGAGCGCCGCCAATATGAGCATCGCGGCGATGCAGGAACGGACCGTTGGAACCTCGGCGCCGGTCAACAATGTATAACCAAACGCGCCAAGCGCCGCGCCCGACGCCGCGATCAAGGGGACCGAAAACCGAAGCGCAAACCATGCCGACAGCGACAAGAGCCGACTTAACAGGAAAAAAATGAATCCGACGACTGCCGTTACATGAAGCCCGCTGATCGACAGCAAATGCGCCATGCCGCTGTCGCGCATCGCTTGGGCATCTTTTTCGTCGATATGTCCCTGGTCGCCGGTTACCAGGGCCGCCCCGATCGGGCCGCTATCGCCGGGCATTTCATCAAGGATATGCGCCGTCAGACGAGCACGGTTCGAGGCGAGCACTGGTTCGAATGGTGCCGCTTTGGTGAGGGTTACGCCGCCCAGAGCTGACCCGGTCGCACCGATTTGCTGAAACCAGGCACGCCGCGCAAAATCATAGCCTCCGGGCAAGGCGGGTCCGGCTGGAGGCATCAAGCGCGCCCGCAACTTTATAATGGCTCCAGGTATAAATGCGGGTTGATATTGTTCCGGCGAAAGATTGACCCGAACCTTAGGCGGAAGATCCTGATGCTCGGCGGTCGCGAGTTCCAATCGGACAACATCGCGGGCGGAGAGAATTTCGACCTTTTCTATGCGTCCATAAAACTCGCCAATCCATATTTTGGGAAGAACAGGGCGGGCAACCGTCGCGGATTTTATCGAAATTGCGGTAAAGCCTACGGCAAATGTGATCGATATGGCCAACAAAAGCTGCCGCGTCCGGCTGCCGCGCTCAAAAATCATCCCCAACAGGCCAATTGCAACGCAGATGAGGGCAAAGGCCAACCAGATACCGGTTCCCGAAAACTGCCAAACGGCTATGCCTGCGCCAACGCCCACCGGTATCCATGAAGGCAGTTGTTCGCGCTCCGTGTCGAGCCAACGCTCGAATATGGCATGAGGCGAAGGCCAGCGAAAATTTTGGCCGCTCCGATACGCTGTTATGCTGCTGAAATGCCCCGCCACGCCTTACGCTAGCATCATTCCAGCGCGAGACAAATAGACGTATCGGGCAACGTACTTTACCTTGACGAACGATCCGATTCCTACCATTGGCTTGCGGACAATAATGCCTGTTTCTCCCCATGAAATAGCGGCAATTTAGGGGCCGAAAGCAAACGCATCTGGCGCTTTGGCGCCTTATGTTAAACATGACAGCAAGCATCGCCTTAAAGGCGACCCGGATCACGGGTTGAAAGTGATGGAGTTTAAATATGGCCGATAATGAAGCAGCTCTCGCCATAGGTGACAAAAGCTACAATTTCCCCATCATCAAGGGCACGGCTGGTCCGGATGTTGTTGATATTCGCAAGCTGTATGGCGTTACCGACCATTTCACCTTTGATCCCGGATTTACCTCGACCGCCAGCTGCGAATCTGCGCTGACATTTATCGACGGCGACGAGGGCATATTGTTACATCGGGGATATTCGATTGAGGATCTGTCCGAAAAATCGAGCTTCATGGAAGTGTCTTACTTGCTGCTCAATGGCGAGTTGCCAAACAAGACGCAGCTCGAAGATTTCACCTATACAATATCGCGCCACACCATGCTGCACGAACAGCTTGCGACATTTTATCGCGGATTCCGCCGCGATGCGCACCCGATGGCGATCATGTGCGGCGTAGTTGGCGCGCTATCCGCCTTTTACCATGATTCAACCGACATTGCCGATCCTACCCATCGGATGATTTCCAGCCACCGGCTGATTGCGAAAATGCCGACCATTGCTGCCATGGCGTATAAATATTCGGTGGGTCAGCCGTTTGTGTATCCGGACAACAGCCTGTCCTACACCGGCAATTTCCTCCGGATGACCTTTGGTGTGCCAGCAGAGCCTTATGTTGTTAATCCTATCGTGGAACGCGCAATGGACCGGATTTTCACATTGCATGCCGATCATGAACAGAATGCGTCGACATCGACCGTTCGCCTGGCCGGATCGTCCGGTGCAAATCCGTTTGCGTGCATTGCCGCCGGCATCGCGTGTCTGTGGGGACCAGCGCATGGCGGCGCCAATGAAGCTGCGCTCAATATGCTTCGGGAAATCGGTACACCTGATAAAATTCCGCATTATATCGAGCGCGCCAAGGATAAAAACGACCCGTTCCGCCTGATGGGCTTTGGTCACCGCGTCTACAAAAACTACGACCCGCGCGCGACGGTCATGCAAAAGACCGTTCGCGAGGTGCTTACCGAGCTGAAGATTAACGACCCGATTTTCGACGTTGCCATGCAGCTTGAGGAAATGGCCCTTAACGATCCCTATTTCATCGAGAAAAAGCTGTTCCCGAACGTCGATTTCTACTCAGGCATCATCCTGTCGGCAATCGGATTCCCGACCGAGATGTTTACGGTCTTGTTTGCGCTGTCGCGCACCGTCGGTTGGGTCGCGCAATGGAACGAGATGATTTCCGACCCTGCCCAGAAAATCGGTCGGCCCCGGCAGCTTTATACCGGGCCGACGCACCGCGCATATGTCGGACTGGAGTCGCGTTAATCGGGTGATGGAAGGCTCAGCGTGAATTTTGCGCCTGAGCCTTCTGCATCGGTGACTCTCAAGTCTCCGCGCATGATACGCGCCAGCCTGCGCGATATGTAAAGACCAAGGCCGCTGCCGCCATCGCCTGACCGGCCCAGCCGTTCGAATTTTTCGAATATCTTTTCGTGGTCATCTTCCGCAATACCGGTGCCTTCGTCCGTTACGCTTATTGTTGCGACGTCGTCCGCGCTTGAAATGCCGATGCTGACTTGCGTCCCGTCAGGCGAGTAACGAATGGCGTTGGTTACGAGGTTCAGCATGATCTGGAGCACCCGGCGAAATTCGGCCGTAGCGTGTATCTTAACGCCATCCTCGGGCGTTACAATCCGGATGCTATGGTCAGCGGCCTTTAGAGCAAGTAAGCCAGCTACGCGGCGCGCAATATCGCCAAGCTCAATTCTGTCCGGCGCGGTCGAGAAATCCGCGCGCTCGACGGCCTCGAGATCGCCCAAATCATCGACCAGCGCCGACAGGTGCCTCGCCGCGTTGGCGATATCGCGGGCATAGACTGCATAATTTTCGCGGATCGGTCCCTGCAATTCCCCGCCAATGGTTTCGGCATTGGCAATTATTCGCCCAAGCGGCTGGCGAAGCGCAGGCGCGAGATGTTTGCCGAACATTGCAACCGACGTTGCTTCCGGGGTTACACTAACTGCTGTCGATGGAAGAAGTTGTAACCGACATTCATATCCTGTCGGCGTGTTCGACGGGTCAAAGGTCGCGTTCCCGGAAAGAAGGGCTTTTTCCCCGCCTCTCGTGACAACAATCATGGGCGTTACCGCGGTCAGCGCATAGAGGTTGCTTATGATGTCGGCGGGCAGTTTTCCCGTCTCGAACAATTTTTGGAACAGTTCAGAGGCTGGCTTGCCAAAATCGCCACGCCCCAGCTCGGCAAGCGGCTCGCCCGCCGTTCCGATTAATCGAAGACTATGATCGAATAGAAGGTTCGTCGCCCCACGCGGTTGGTCGAAATTCTGATTAGCAATGTCCCCCGCCAGATGCGGCCCAAGATTTTTCCAGCTCAGGATGGAAATGCGAACGCCGTGATCGTGCGGCGCAGCTTCAACCCAAAGTTCAAGATTTTCGTTTTCATCAGAAACCTTGACGGCGCGTGAGAGCCGCATCCGCAACCTGCCCGCCAGCACGCACAATTTATAGAGCGCAGGGACGCCGATAATGCCACCATCTACTCCCCCAGCCCGCGCGTTCAACTTCCGCAAAGCTTCATCGGCGCGAATCAACCGGCCGTCCCGTCCCACCTCGCCAGTGATTGGCCGTGCAAGAGCGGATGCGGAATTCATGGATTTCCAAACGCCAGAAAGTTTGCCCGCGCCAGCGACCATTCCGCGATCTGTAAGCGCGCAGTGGCGGGATCGAGCTTTTCATAGCCAGACGCGAATAGCGCTGCTTCGCGCGATGTTATGGCCTGCCCTCGCAAAAGCATGAAGAGTGCGCCTGCGTCCTGCTGCGAACGCCGCATGGCTGCCATCAGCACGATAAAGGGTGCAGAAGAACCGCAATCGAGAAGACGCAACACATGGTCGTGATCGAGTTCAAGCTCCGTTGCCAGCTTTGCGATAAATAGGTGCAATCCGCAATGTTCCGGATTTAGCAACTCATCATGATATTGCTCTTCGAGAAAATGAACGAGTTTATGCGCGGCGACTTGCGCCTTCTCTGCTTCTTCATAGCTTGCCAACAGCTGCCGCGCTGCGAAGTTTGTCGCGTACGACCGCTTACCTTCGATGATTTCGAGCCCCGCCACGACGCGCCAGCATGTCTTGTGAAGCAGTTCGGGTGGTAACAACAGATACGACCTACCCCACGATCGGCGATGCAAACTGTCACTGGCCAGCAGAATCTGCGCGGCATCGGCGACGTTGCCGTCGGGATGGTCGAGCAACACAGCGGGCAAGCCGGGAGATGAAGTCGCCAAAATACGGTCAAGCCGATCTTCCGATACACGGGCCAGCGCAAAATCCACAAGATCCGCTTCTCTCAAGAAACCGGAACGCGCCAGCAGGCTCCAGGTCGCTGGTTGGACAGCGGTGTCGGCGCTATTGTCGAGCAGGCGCGCTTCGAGATCACCTACGATCTGCATGAGTTTCATCGATACGGCGTTCAGGAGTGAATCGGTTGGGCGCGACAATGCTGTAGGAAAAATCGCAGCTGCAACATCCGTGCACGCTGCCTCGGTATCGCGAGCATGACTGTTCGCTACGCCAAGAAGATCGTCATTCGGATTGTTCAATTCGTCCACTTAGAATCCCAAGCTTTTGCAACGGTCATTATAGAAATTTCCGGTTAATGCGGCTTTAAGCTTGCAGATCCTTTTTTTCTGCGGCTTTTCCCGCCCACGCCGCTGCAACAAGTGCGCCCAACTGTCCCAAGCTTGTCCATTGCATAAGCTCGGCAAATCCGATGATGTTGCTAAGTAGTAAGGCTAAAAGCGCAATCAACACCGGTGATTTAAGCCAATATCCGGCCCATCGCGGTAATTCGATTTTGATAGCCAGCAGGATTAGGCCAACAACCATCACCACAGATAGCGTCCCTTCGCCCGGATAACCCGTTTCTGGGGCCGGAATCATCACTGCCGCAAGGCCTAACAATGTCCACGAAAGGACTGGCAAGACCTTTGACGAAAAAGCGCTGTCGCCCCGTTCCACTGTCGCGGCTTCGACGGCATTCAGGATTATCGCTGCCAAGATCAACACGATCGCAGCAATATCGAAATCGAAAATTGAGAGGCCCAGGGCCAATCCAGCGGACGCGACTTTCGCAATGCTCACTGCCCTTGCGCCATTTGGCAAACGCCATATCATCGGCGCAGCCGCGATCGCCATTGGGGTCAGGACTTTGCTTTCGATCAGTCCCTCCGGGTTCCCAAGCCTCTCGGCAAGGATTTTGCTGTTTATGTCGTTCACATCGCCGGGCGATCCTATAATGCGTATATCTCCCGCATGCACGGCCTTCTGAGGCAAGGGCAACCGGCGGGTTTGGTCCTGAAGTGCCTGCCGCAAAACGGAGGACGTCATGCTCCAGCCGTCGGGCAATGTATCAAACATCTTCAGCGTAGCCGCATCGACAAACGCGAGACCGGCCCATCTCGTATTGATGTCGATCCTCTCAAATGGCTCATTTTCATCCCGCCCATCCATTGTTGCAACGAAGGGCGATTTTTGAAATGCCAGCCCCCTTAGCAGAGTGGGTGCAAGGTACAGGTTCTCGGCTTGTACCCAGAGACGGTCATTCGCTTGCAAGGATCGGTTGACGTCTGCCCCGGAACGGACAAACTCGACCACGCGTCCGGCTTTTCGATTGGTGTCGAGTATTTGAAGAAGTGCGCCGGTCACAGCGTCGACTTCAACAAGGAATCTCGCAACACCGAGCGCGGCCAGTGCGTCGATCTGTAGTTGCAGCATGGACTTGCCGCCAACCAGTAGACTGGACGGCCCGCTGTCGACCTGCGCCGAGCCGGCTGCGGCAGAGAGTAAGGCAATGCTCGG
>CALRMO020000143.1:0-6594 GCA_943369235.1 Sphingomonas paucimobilis | reverse complement strand
TCCCATATCAGCGGCGCGCCTGGACGGGTGGATTCGCCGCCAATGTCTATAATCGCCGCGCCGGCGGTCATCATCGCGAACGCGGCGTCAGCAGCCGCATCGACATCGGCATTTTTACCGCCATCGGAAAAACTGTCAGGCGTCATGTTGATAATGCCCATGACCTGCGGCTGATCGAGCCGGACCGTCCGTTGTCCCAACTGCAAGGCCGCGCGCGGCGACGTCATGCGCGCGTACAGCAGCGCGGCTCGCTCCTGCGTGTCTTCGGGTAACGCCGCAACAAAAGCATCCCAATTACGGACATCGATCAAGCTTCGGCCTGCACTCTTTTCAATGACCTCGACTTGCGAAAACCACAGCATTGTTCCCGCAAGCCTGGCGGAAGCGCCATCGTGCTGTTGCGGGCTATCGACAAAAGCCGTTGGACGAAGATAAATGCCAGTCACGGTTCGGTGGCAAGTAAATAGGTTTGGCGCAAATCGTCGATCGGCTTCATCGACCCATTGGCGGCTTCATAATGCCAGTAGGTCCAGCCATTGCAGCTCGGCGCGTTCTGCAGTGTCGAGCCAACCTTGTGGATCGAGCCATTGACAGTGCCGCAACCAAGCGAACCGTCAGCGCGGACAGTCGCCTCGAACTGACGTTTTTTGTCATACAGTGTCGCACCGGGGTTCAAATAGCCAGCCTCGACCAATTGTCCGAAAGCGACCTTTGGTGCGGACTTCGGCGACTGCATCGTTTTAAGTGCGCTTTCGTCTAGTGGCAGCGCCGCGGCAATGCGCTCTTCGGCGACTTCGCAATAAACACTCTCGCGTTCGCATCCGATCCAGTCGCGGCCCAGACGCCGGGCAACTGCTCCCGTGGTGCCAGTCCCAAAAAACGGATCGAGGACGACATCGCCAGGCTTAGTACATGCAAGCAATATGCGGTACAGTAGCGCCTCCGGTTTCTGCGTCGGATGCGCCTTGGTTCCGTTGCGCTTCAACCGTTCCTGACCACCGCAAATCGGGATCAGCCAATCGGACCGCATCTGCAATTCATCGTTCAAAGTCTTCATCGCGCGATAGTTGAACGTATATTTCGACTTTTCACTCTTCGATGCCCAAATCAAAGTCTCGTGCGCATTGGTAAAGCGCGTGCCCTTGAAATTGGGCATCGGGTTCGATTTGCGCCAGACAATGTCGTTCAAAATCCAGTAGCCCGCATCCTGAACCGCCGTGCCCACGCGGAAGATATTGTGATAGCTGCCGATGACCCACAGCGAGCCATTGGGCTTCAATATGCGGCGAGCTTCTGCCAGCCATTCGCGCGTGAACTTGTCATAAACAGCGAAGCTTGAAAATTTGTCCCACTCATCGTTGACCGCATCAACCTTGCTGTTGTCCGGGCGAAGCAAATCGCCACCGAGCTGAAGATTATAGGGCGGGTCGGCGAACACCATGTCGATGCAGGCATCGGGCAGCGAACGCATCGCTTCGACGCAGTCCATCCGCAAAATCTGGTTGAGCGGCAATTCTACCGGTGCGACCGCGCGCAATGTCGATGCCGGTTTAATTCGTTCGAGTACACCCATTGCCCGCTCCCGTTGGCGTTGAAGCGTCCGCGATGAGTCCCCTGGCGCACCACGTCAAGGGCATTAACCTGCGACCGAGCTGGAAATATATGGTTAACGGTGCGTTATATTGTTGGAACGAAACGAGTCCGGCACAAGATGTTGAGTCCTGCGATTCCGGCGAGACTCAACCCGTGGTAGTGTGACCCGAAGGACTCACCGGCAAAAAATATTAGATCAAAGTCATTTGGGACACGGGCGCGAAGCTGCGGCGGTGCAACGGTGTCGGCCCGTGAACCCGAAGCGCCTCGAGATGGTCAGGTGTGCCATAGCCCTTATTCCGTTCCCAGCCATAATGACGATGCTTTTTCGCTGCTTCGCACATCATCCGGTCGCGATGTTCCTTGGCGATAATCGACGCCGCCGAAATACAGGGCTCGATGGCGTCGCCCCCGACAATGGCGCGCGCCGTCCAGCGCCACTCGGGCCGCCTGCCCTGCGGCGTCAGATTGCCATCGACCAATACTTCCAAAGGATCGCAGCCGAGTTTCGCACACAACGCTTCAACCGCTAATGTCATCGCCAGCATCGTCGCCCCGAAGATGTTCAACCGGTCGATATCATCGACATCGACCACGCCGACCGCCCAATGGCAGCGGCGCTTGATCGTCGCCTCCAGCCCGGCCCGGCGAAGCGCGGTCAGCTTTTTGCTGTCATCCAGCCCAGATGGACGCGGCTTGCATAACAACACCGCCGCCGCCACGACCGGACCTGCGAGCGGTCCACGTCCGGCTTCGTCCACGCCGACGATCACGGCATTTTCCACATATTGGAGATTTCGTGCGTATCATCCCAGCGGTTCGTTTCGGCAACGCAATCACGCATCCGGACGAATACCGAGTGATCGCGAACCCGGTCAAAGACAGCGTCCCGTGTTGCAACATCTGGCCAGCGAGCCAACGCGCTAAAGCGACCATCGCTGCCCCTGAACAGCGCAGACCCCAGCGAGCCATGCTCCAACAGCAAGGCCGTTCCCTCGTTCCAGATTTCGAGAAATTCTTCCTCGCGCCCCGTGTGAACGGTCCACTGGAAAAAGGTTGCAAACGTCATATCCGCCACGCGGGATAGCGCCGGTTCTCGCCTGCGCTGTACAAACACACCATATTGCCCGCCGGATCGAGCAACCGCGCCTCGCGCCAGCCCCACTCTTCGTCCTGCGGCATCTGTTCGAAGGCATAGCCCTGGCTCGCAAGCTCGGTGACCCATGCGTCGAGACGCTTGCTCTCGAAATAGACGACGGTGCTGCCGCCGCACTCGCCGTCATGGATCGAAAAGGTCACGCCGTTCGGCGCCTCAAACCGTGCATAGCCGTTCGACGGGCTGTCCACGATCTGCTGCAGCCCCAGCGCCTCGTAAAAATCCACTGAGGACCGGTAATCCCGGCAGCCGACGGTAACCTGATTGAGCGAAGGACCTGCTACCATGGCATCTTCACGCACCGATTGATGCCCCATAGGGCCATGTCCCTGCCCCAGCCCCGGCGCATCATGCAACGCTAGCCGGACAAACAGCCGCGCGCGTTCGATTGCGGGAACGAGGTCCATACCCTGCCCCAGCCCGGTAGCAATAGCCGTTGCCAATGTGCAGCCCGTGCCATGGGAGCTTCGCGTCTCGATCCGCGTGTCGCTCCAGCTTTCGCTTTGCCCCAGACCGAGATGAAGCTCATCGAGTATCATCTCGTCTTCGGCATGACCGCCTTTGATCAGCAACGGAATATGCCGCGCCAGCAACGCATCGCGGCCCCCCAACGCGCGAAGCTCAGGAAGGTTGGGTGTGGTTATGGTGGCAAGCCGCATCAATCGCTCGAATACTGAAATCGTCTCAGCATCGGCCAGCACCGCGCCACTAGAAGCCACCATTACCGGATCGAAAACAATCGGGCAGGTCAGTTCGGCCAGACTGTCGGCGACCGCATGTGCTGTACCTGCATTTCCGATCATCCCGATTTTGACAGCATCGACGCCGATGTCGCTCACCACGGCTGAAATCTGGTCGATAACCATCTGGGTCGGCACGACATGCACGGCGTCAACGCCTAGTGTATTTTGTGCCGTAATTGCGGTGATCGCGGTCATGGCATGGCCACCCAGCATCGACACCGTCTTGATATCAGCGTGGATGCCCGCCCCGCCGCCGCTGTCCGACCCGGCAATAATCAATATGCGTGCTGGCTTGCCGTTGATCATTATGCCGCAGCCGCCCTCACCGCGTCGCAAATGCCATCGACCAGACGCTCGACCTGAGCGGCATCGTCGCCTTCCGCCATTACGCGAATGACTGGCTCTGTACCCGATGGCCGGATGACGAGACGGCCCTTACCAGTCAGCTCGGCTTCGGCACTGGCGATTACTGCTTGTACTTCTACATTATCAAGAGGCCTTCCGCCTG
This sequence comes from Sphingomonas paucimobilis, assembly GCA_943369235.1. Classification (GTDB taxonomy): domain Bacteria; phylum Pseudomonadota; class Alphaproteobacteria; order Sphingomonadales; family Sphingomonadaceae; genus Sphingorhabdus_B; species Sphingorhabdus_B paucimobilis_A. The sequence continues at coordinate 2,594 of CALRMO020000143.1, read as the reverse complement.
AAAATCGTACATTTTTCAAAAGCTGCGGCACCGGGTCGAACAGATGAAGCACTTCGCTCGCGGGCCTGCCGCTTTCGACCAGTTGCGCCAACACCAGCAACGCTGCGATCGTGCCGTCGCCGGTCGTCGCGTGATCGAGCATGATCATATGGCCCGACTGCTCACCGCCGACATTTATGCCGTGCCGCCGCATTTCTTCGAGTACATAACGGTCGCCAACCTTGGCGCGAACCAGTTTCAGATGCTGTTTTTCAAGATAACGTTCCAGGCCGAGGTTCGACATTACCGTTGCAACAATTCCGTCGCCCGTAAGCTTTCCTGCGCGGCTCATGGCCGTGCCGAGCAGCGCCATGATCTGGTCGCCATCGACCGCGCGGCCCTTCTCATCGACGACAATAAGCCGGTCGGCGTCGCCGTCCAGCGCGACGCCGATATCTGCCCCCGAGGAGACAACCGTCTCCTGTAAGGTTGCAATATGGGTCGACCCGACCTTGTCATTGATATTCTTGCCGTTGGGATTGACCCCTATCGGCGTAACCTTTGCGCCCAGCTCCCAGATCGCGGTCGGAGCGACCTGATAGGCGGCCCCGTTCGCGCAATCGAGCACGACGTGAAGACCATCGAAGCGGATATGTTCGGGGACGCAGGCCTTGATCGCGTGAATATAGCGCCCGCGACTGTCTTCAATCCGGCGCGCGCGACCGACGTCTGCCGCATCTGCAAGCTTGGCGGGCCGGTCAAGCAGTGCCTCGATCGCCATCTCGTCCTCATCTGAGAGTTTGAAGCCATCCGGCCCGAACAGCTTGATGCCATTATCTTCATACGGATTGTGACTGGCCGAAATCATGACACCCAGATCGGCGCGCATTGAGCGGGTCAATAGGGCGACCGCAGGCGTCGGGATCGGCCCGAACTGAACCACGTCCATACCGACGCTGGTGAACCCGGCGACGAGCGCATTTTCAATCATATAGCCCGAAAGCCGCGTATCCTTGCCAATCACGACACGGTGCTTGTGATCGCCGCGCAAGAAATGCGCTCCCGCCGCCTGTCCGACCTTCATCGCCATTTCCGGAGTCATCGCGCCGGCATTGGTGCGGCCCCTGATGCCATCGGTACCGAAATATTTGCGGCTCATTATTGTTTCCCTGAATCTGTCGCTTTTGCCCCTAACCTATCGCGAACCGACAGCAAAGTAACACTTATCCAAAAATCATATCTTCGTCGCGCACGCCGCACTATCGGCTTGCGAACGTCGGCATGCGCTGCAAAGGTGGCCTTGTGCTTGGAGTGCATCGCAAATGAAAAAGGCTTTAATCGTTCTGGCGGCGTTGATTATCGGTGTGCTCCTCGGCGCCGAGGTCGCAGGAAGCGCTCCCATATTCAAAGAGATTGCAGACGTTATAGGCACGATGTGGCTGAATGCGTTGCGGATGACGATCATCCCCCTTGTCGTATCGCTGTTGATTGTCGGGATCGTGCAGACCGCCGCTGCTGCAAAGGCAGGAAAGCTGGCCGCCCGCGGTGTCGCTATGATGATAACGCTACTATGGCTATCGGCAGCAATTGCATCGGTAATGATACCGTTATTGACCGGGATCTCGCCGATGCCTGCCGGAGCCCAGGCTGCGCTGACTGCCGCCTTGGGTGCCGCACCACCGCAGGAAGCGGCAACTCCCTTCAGCCAGATATTGCGACAGCTTATTCCTACAAATCCGGTCAAGGCTGCCGCTGACACGGATATATTGCCGCTGATAATCTTCACGCTAGCTTTTGCCTTTGCCGTTGTTCGCCTTCCGGACGCGAAGCGGAGCAATATATTGGCGCTGTTCGACGGCGTCGCCGAGGCAATGGTGATGATCGTCGGCTGGGTGCTGGTACTTGCGCCTGCGGGCGTATTTGCCCTCGCTTATAGCCTCGGCGTAACAGCAGGAACTCAGTCGTTCGCCGGTTTCGCCCATTATGTCATCATACTGGTGCTTACCGGTGGGGTCATTTGGCTTTTGAGTTTTATCGTTGCGTGGATCGGCGGCAAGCGCAATCCGGTGGCATTCTTCAAGGCCGCGATCCCTGCGCAAGCGGTTGCCATATCGACACAGAGTTCGCTTGCATCGATGCCAGCCATGTTAAAGGGCCTCGACCAACTTGAAGTGCGAACGGGCACGTCGGAAATAACCCTGCCGATAGCGGTTGCGCTTTTTCGCGCAACCGGGCCTGCCATGAACCTCGGCGTCGCGCTGTATATCGCGCACTGGCTCAATATCGAACTTACCACTGGCACTATTGCATTAGGTATAGCAGCGGCCGCCATCACGACGATGGGCGCGGTATCGCTGCCGGGGTCGATCAGCTTTATAAGCTCGATGGCACCCATCTGCCTTGCCATGGGGCTTCCTTTGGAACCGCTAGGGCTATTGATTGCTATCGAAACTTTCCCGGACATCATGCGGACATTGGGGAATGTCACCATGGACATGGCCGTTACCGCTACAGCGGACGAACGCTTCGCTGAAGACGCGCAACCAGTAGGAGAAACAGCATGAATTATCGCCAGTTAGGCCACGGCCTGATCGTTTCCGCCATCGGCGTCGGCT
>CALRMO020000142.1:0-6673 GCA_943369235.1 Sphingomonas paucimobilis | reverse complement strand
TTGCCCGCCGAGGCCCGGCGCATTGCGGACCCCGAACTGTGGCCTCGCGACCCGCCAATCCGTGTGCGGTTGAGCGTGCCTGACAGCTGGCTGAAACTGACGATTCACGAAGGCCGCAACCGGCAGGTGCGGAGGATGACAGCGGTGGTTGGCTTTCCGACATTGCGGCTGGTGCGCTGGTCGGTGGGGGAATGGACGGTCGAAGGGCTGAGGCAGGGGGAGTGGCGGGAGGTTTCGGTTTAGGGCCGCGGAATGCGCTTGCCCTTGGTGCGGCTGGTCAGATGGAATGCATTGCACCGGTCGCAGCGGTAATGTCGGAGCACGATGCTCGCCGCCGTGGCTGCAGTGATAGCCTCGGCCTTGGACGCGTACGTTGCTTTCCTAAGGCAGATGCTGAGTCTGGTTTTCATTCGAGATCCGCCATACCGTCCTAATCGTAACCCTGAACTTGTTTCAGGGTCCATTTCGCAGCCTCGACCGCCGCTCATGTGGCACCATGGACCCTGAAACAAGTTCAGGGTGACGGAAGAAGAGACCGCCGTCGTCAATTCTCTTCTTCAAAAGCCACGCTGCCTTGGTTGATAAGCTGGACGATAAGCGATTGGATTGCTTCTGACCCGGCGAGTTCCGGCGCGATTTCGATGACGTCTTCGGCGCATAATATTTCGGCAAATGCGGCGGTTTCGCCGCAGCATTCGAAGCATTCGCCATCCACAAACAACAGCAATTCGGTGCCATCGCGGACGAACGAAAAGCGGCTCGCGGGATTGCGGGCCAGCGCCGGCCCATTCGCCAGATTTTCGAGCACATCTTCGATGCTGGCAGGCTCTTCCGGTCGCCAGTCGATCTCCGGATATTTCGGCGTGCTGGTATAACCGCCGAACCAGCGCGCGAAGGCTTGGCGGTCGGCGAGTTTTTCGGTGATCATTATGTGCAGTGCATCCAGTGCCCTTGCTGAAATCTCGCCGGGGTTGCTCTGCGTCGCCAATCCGGGGTCTGTATAGCGGTCGTCGTCCTCGATGTCTTCGACAAGATGGTCGGCAAAATCGGCAATCAATTCGCTCCGCGATGGCGCGCGGAAGCCTATCGAATAGGTCATGCAGTGATCGTCCACCGCAACGCCGTCGTGCGCGATGCCGGGCGGGACATAGAGGATATCGCCCGGCTCAAGCACCCACTCGTCAGTCGTTTCGAACTCCGCCAGCAGGCGAAGCTCGTCGTGCGGCAAGAGCGCGCTATCGGCATTGCAATGCTGCCCCACCCGCCAGCGCCGCCGCCCGTGGCCCTGGATCAGGAACACGTCATATTGGTCGAAATGCGGCCCGACGCCGCCGCCGTCGGTGGCATAGCTGACCATGACATCATCGATCCGCCAGTTGGGGATGAAGCGGAAGGGCGCGATGAGCGCAGCGACTTCGGGGACATGATGGTCGACAGCTTGGACGAGCAACGTCGATGGCTCTTGGCCCAACGCGGCAAAGCGCTCCTCGGCTAAAGGGCCATGCTCGACAGCCCAACTGCCTGGCGCGTCGATGACGAGCCGCGATTCGACTTCGGGCTCGCACGCTAACCCGGCAAGCTCGTCAGGCTCGAGCGGGTTCGCCCATTCCACCCAGGAATTGCGGATCAGCAGTGGCTTTTGCTGCCAATAATCGCGCAGGAAAGCCTCGACGTCGAAATTAACCAGCTGCATCATTTGCCCCGTCGGCGCTCGGCATAGGCTTCCGCCTTCAGCAGCAGCACTTCCAGATCGGCAGGCGCGATGTCGAACGTTTCGTGCGCCTCAGCGAGGGCGCGATCAATATCCTCGCGCAATAGACCGACCGGCGTTGCCATTGTTTGCGCGCGGTGAGGATAGCTATGCTGGGTGAACCGGTGAAACAGTAGGCCGACCAAGACGAGCGCGATGGCGTTGATGGCAACGACCGCGAAGGCAAATGAATAGCCAAGCGACCAAATCGCTGGCCCACCAATCACCGGGATCAACGCAGTGCCGCCCCCCGGTGCGTGAAGGCAGCCGAGCAGCGACATTGCAAGAATTGCGGCTCCCACCGCAACCGGCCCGGCAACATAGACATTGCCGATATGCCGGGCGGCGGCGACGCCGACCAAGGCAGAAACGATATTGCCGCCAATCACCGGCTAAGGCTGTGCAAGCGGGCTTGCCGGGATCGCAAAAACCAGAACCGCAGACGCGCCGATTGAGGCAAACAGATAGGGTATTGCAGCCACATATTGCTGAGCTCCAAGCCCCGCCATCGTCGCTGCGGCGATTCCGAGAAACGCGCCAAAGCACGCAAACGCTCGGTCGCCGAGCGACGCGCCGGCCAGTATTGGTTTGAATGAAAACCATGTTGGGCGATTGGCTGCTTGGTTCATGTCAGCGCGCCTGACCACTCATCGCCGCCAGCATCTCGCCCATTTTCTGGTGGAGCATGTTGACCGCCTTTAACGGCCGCACCATGACCTTGAAATGGGTGATGAGGCCATCATCGTCGCACGAAATCATGTCGACGCCGTTGATCGCGATGCCGTCGATGACCGTCTTGAACTCGAGCACCGATGAATTCTCGCCCTCCCGAACACTATGCCATTCACCGACATATTCGAACTCGGCATTGCCCAAAGTGTGGCCTGCCGCAGCAAGATATTTGGCGGTTATTGCCTTGCCCAGTTGGGGTGAGTGAACGACGGGACTTTCGAAGACGCAATCGTCGTGGAGGACTGCCGATATTGCTTCCGGATTGCGCGAAAGTGCCACGGTATGCCAGATGGCGGCGGGGTTCGGCATGATCAATATCCCAATTCCAGATTGACGAGCGGCGAAAGCGGCTCGCCCTTGCGGTAGCGTTCAAGATTTTCGAAGAAACGCGTCGCCGAACGCACGAACATCTTGTCCTGGGCGCGGCCCGACAGGTGCATGCTGATGTGTGCGTTGTCGAGCGACCACAAGGGATGGTCTGCGGGGAGCGGCTCGGGCGTCGTGACGTCGAGGAAGGCAGCGCCGATCTCTCTGCCTTGCAGTGCGGTAACAAGCGTGTCCTGATCGACCACCGAACCACGCGCGATATTGATGAGCGTTGCGGTCGTCTTCATCGCGGCGAATTCGTCCGCGCCAATCATGCCGTCGGTTTCGGGCGTTGCGGGGACAGCCAGGATGACCCAATCGAATTCGCCCAGTCGCTCGCGCCACTGGTTCGGGCCGAGCGTATTTTTACCGGGGCTTCGGCGGACAATCGACACATCTACGCCAAAAGCCGTGAGCCGTTCCTCGACTAGCTTGCCGATTGCGCCATAGCCCAAGAGCAAGGCCTTCGAGCCAAACAGCTCGACCTTGCCGGGCGAGTCCATCAACCACTCATGCCGGTCCTGCGCACGCACGACGTCGCGGTAACCTTTGGCGACGGTCAGCATCGCCATTACGACATATTCGGCGATGGTAATTGCGTTGATGCCAGCGCCGTTGGTGACGATCGTCCCTTGCGCCTTCAACTGCGCGAGCGGCATGCCGTCGACGCCCGCATAAATGCTGTTGAGCCATTTGAGGTTGGTCGCGGCGGAAATGATCTTGAACATCTCCGCCTTGTCATTGAGGTCGAACCAGCCAATGTCGGCCAGCGGCGCAAGCTCCAACGCCTGTTCGGTCGACATGAACCAGCGGACGTCGAGGTCGGCGGGAAGCTGTGGTTCGAGCAACGGGCGGATCAGGCCCGACATAACGGCGATGGTCATTTTCTTCTCCCCTCCCCTTCAGGGGAGGGCCCGGGGGTGGGGTCTGTCAGCACAGCGCCACCCTTGTAGACCCCACCCCAATCCCTCCCCTGAAGGGTAGGGGCCTTAGTTTCGTTAAACATCCAATTTCCAATCCCAACCTAGCGGGTCGCCGTCCATTACCTCCACGCCCTTGGCAATAAGGTCGTCGCGAATCGCGTCGGATTTGGTGAAGTCCTTGGCGGCGCGGGCTTCCTTGCGGGCGGCGAGGGCGGTTTCGATTTCGGCTTCGGTGATGACGGCGGCTTTGGGACGGATGCGGAGGTGTTGGCGGGTGAGCGTTAGGAGGCCGAGGCCCAATATCTTATCCATATCTAATGCGAGGCCAACATAATCTACCGACCAGCCCGGTGTGAGTTCCTCGCCTGCGCCAGTTACGCGTTCGAATGCCACAAGCGCCGCGGCAGTATTGAGGTCGTCAGATAATGCTCCTTCAAAATCGCCAAGACATTCGGCCATATCGGGATGAAGATTTTTCACCATAAACTCACGGTCGTGTTCCCACGAATTAATGATGTGAGGGACATTCAGTTCGGGCCAACTCTTTCGCTGTTCAACGACTTTAACAATCCGCTTCAACCGCACAAACGCCGCCTGCAAGCCCGCCCACGAAAACTCCAACTCGCTGCGGTAATGTGCCTGCAGGCACATCAGGCGGTAGGCGAGGGGGTGGAAGCCTTTGTCGATGAGCAACTGAACGCGCAGGAATTCGCCCGATGATTTGCTCATTTTGCCGCTGCGTTCGATCAGGAAATTATTGTGCATCCAGATATTCGCGCCGCTTGCGTCGCTGTGGCACCGCGCCTGGTTTTGTGCGATTTCATTGGGGTGGTGGATTTCGCGGTGGTCGATGCCGCCGGTGTGGATATCGAAGGGCAGGCCAAGCAACGCCTCCGACATCACCGAGCATTCGAGATGCCAGCCCGGCGCGCCTTTGCCCCACGGCGAATCCCACTCCATCTGCCGCGTTTCGCCCGTCGGCGTCTTTCGCCAGATGGCGAAATCGGCGGCATGGCGTTTGCCTTCGACTTCCTCGATGCGGCCTTCACCGTCCTCGGTCTTGGAGCGGGCCAGAGCGCCGTAATTGGCGACGGTCGAGGTGTCGAAATACAACCCGCCTTCGAGCTCGTAGCAATGCTTGTCGGCGATGCTTTTGGCGAACTCGATCATCGCGGGCACATAGTCGGTGGCAATCGACCAATGTGCGGGCTGGCGGATGTTAAGCGCCTTGATATCTTCCCAATAAGCCTCGGTGTAGTGCCGTGCGATGTCCCAGATCGACTGCGCTTTTTCGGCCGCCATCTTCTCCATCTTGTCCTCGCCCGCGTCGGCGTCGTCGGTCAGGTGGCCGACATCGGTGATGTTGATGACATGAGTGAGCTTGTAGCCCTTGTAACTCAGCACCCGGCCAAGCGTGTCGGCGAAGACATAGGCACGCATGTTGCCGATATGAGGATAGTTGTAGACTGTGGGGCCGCAAGTATAAACGCGCGCCTCGCCGGGATGGACGGGAACAAACGGCTCGATTTGTCGCGTCAGGCTGTTGAAGAGGCGTAATTCGGTCATGGGTGGTTCCTTGCGTTGCCAAACCGGAATCGTCAACTCTCACCGTAGCCCTGAGCCTGTCGGTGCCGAAGGCGTTGCGAAGCAACAACGGCGCTTATCAATGTGGCGCTACAGCCGAGAAGCGTCCTTCGACGGACGCAGCCGCTTTGCGGCTGCTGCTCAGGACTACGGTTTTTTTAGAAACCTTTCCACCGGATCGCCTGACCCATATCAACGCGCGGCACAGTGAAATTATTCACCGCAGCATCGGCGTCGCGATAGCCAATCGCCATCCCGCAGAAGAAGATATGCTCATCGTCGATATCGAGCAACTCGCGCATGTAGGTTCCGTACATCGCCCAGATTTCCTGTGCGCAGCTGTCGAGACCTTCCTCGCGCAGCAACAGCATTACGGTTTGCAACCACATGCCCATGTCGGACCATTGCGGCGGGCCCATATATTTGCGGGTGTAAGTGAATAATTGCACCGGTGCACCGAAGCTGTCCCAGTTTTTCATCATCTGGGCGATCCGGCCAGCACCATCTTCGCGCGCGAGACCGAGCGCGTTGAACAGCGCCTTGCCAACGCCGCGGCGCTGCTCTTCATAGCGGCCTTCGAGACCCTTGGGGTAGATGTCATATTCCGGCGCTTCACCGAGCGGCGCTGTAGCGGCCTTAGCTTTTATCTTTGCGGTCAGATCAGCGAGCGGCTGACCGGTCAGAATGACGGCATTCCAAGGCTGCGTATTGCCGCCCGAGGGGGATTGCTGGGCCTTCACAAGGATGCGTTCGAGTATCGCCTTATCGACCGGTCTGTCGGTGAATTGCCGGACAGAGCGGCGTGTTTCGACGGCTTCGGTAACGTTCATGGCAGGGCTCCCGCGAAATTTAATCGTTCGATTAACTCATGCCATGCGCGGAATGAAAGGCAAGCCTATTCCTCGTCGAACAGCCCCGCGAGCTGTTCGATCATCGTGCCGCCCAATTGCTCGGCGTCCATGATCGTGACGGCGCGTTTGTAATAGCGCGTGACGTCATGGCCGATTCCAATCGCGACCAGTTGCACGGGTGAACGGGTTTCGATCATCTCGATCACCTTGCGCAAATGCTGTTCGAGATAGCCGCCATGATTGACCGAGAGCGTGCTGTCATCCACCGGCGCGCCGTCCGAAATCACCATCAATATGCGGCGGTCCTCGGCGCGGGCGATCAGGCGGTTGTGCGCCCAAAGCAGAGCCTCGCCGTCGATATTCTCCTTGAGCAGCCCCTCGCGCATCATCAGGCCGAGATTGCGCTTGGCGTGCCGCCACGGCTCGTCGGCCTTTTTGTAAATGATATGGCGCAGGTCGTTAAGGCG
>CALRMO020000141.1:0-6685 GCA_943369235.1 Sphingomonas paucimobilis | reverse complement strand
GCAAGGCGATTATGACAACCAATATTTGCAAGCGGTTGCAATAGATCGAAACAGGCAAGTATAGGTTTTGAGAGGTTCAAGACGTGATTGCTTTCGTTACAGGCCTGCGGCCAGCCTTAGCGAACGTGCCCCATCCCTGATAAAATTATGATCGGACGCCAGCAGGAACAATGTCGCTCCCCTGCCCCGCCACAGACTGGCATCGGCAGGCCTTGAGGTGAACATGCCGGCCGGCCTGCCTGCCTTCGCTGTTGCGGCAAAGATTTTTTCAATGGCGTCGATAACCTTTGGGTCATCAGGCGACGTGCATCCCAAGGCAATCGTCAGGTCAATCCGTCCGATGAACAATGCATCGATTCCATCAACCGCAGCGATCGCCTCGATGTTGTCCAGCGCCTCGAGATCCTCGATCTGAGCGATACATATGCTGGTTGCAGCGCTGGCGGCCAGATGGTCTGGAATGTTCCTTTGACCATAGCCAGCGGCGCGGCTGCTGCCCGCATAGCCGCGCCCGCCGGGACCATAATGAGCGAAGAGCGCCGCGTGCCGTGCTTCTTCTGCTGATTTGACATGGGGAACGATCACCCCGTCCGCGCCGCAGTCGAGTGCGTTCAAAATCTGTTCGGCATTGCCCGATTGCGGTCGGACCAATGTCGGCAAGCCAGCGGCGCGCGCCGCCATGACGCACATGTCGATGTCGCGCCGGTCGAAGGGCGCGTGTTCGGCATCGATACAGACGCAGTCCAGCCCGCTCGACGCCAACACTTCGACGACGTGCGGGTGCGGCGTCTTCAAAAACGTGCCGAGCAACGGCTCGCCTGCGGCAATCCGTGCCTTGAGGTTCACGCGGCTTTCCGCCACAGCCGGTCCGATGCAATCGCCGCGCCATCCGCCAGCGTTTGCAGCTTGGCGTAAACGATATCGGGATCGACAACGCCGAAGCCTGCAAAGGTCGAAAAACCGCAATCGGTTCCGGCGATGACGCGCTCGCGACCGACGATGTCGGCGTATCGCACGATCCGTTCGGCAACGACTCGGGGATGTTCGATAAAATTGGTTGTGCTATCGATGACGCCGGGGATCAGAATCTTGTCTTCGGGGATGATGTCCGCCATGTCGACAAAATAAGTCCAGTCGGCCTGATGCCGCGGATTCGATGTTTCAAACAGCAGCGCAGCCGGTTTAGCCTTCATCAAAACCGGCAATATCATGCCCATCTCAATGTCGCAGCAATGCGGGCCTTCGTAATTTCCCCAACAGACGTGCATGCGGATCTGGTTTGCAGGGATGTTGCGCAGAGCGTGATTTAGCGCTTCGACATGACCGCCGATCAGTCGCAGATAATCTTCATCCGAACGATCCTTGTACATCATATGACGGCCAAGCCCGAGGTCGGGGCTATCGAGTTGCAGATAAAGGCCAGCTTCGGCAATCGCCTCATATTCCGGGCGCATTGCTTCGGCAAGAGCTTCCAGATAGGCGTCCTGCGTTGGATAAAATTCGTTCGGCTGGAACAGCGCTATCACACCTGGCGAGGCTGAGTTCATGAAACCGCCATGCGGGCGATGTGCGGCTATCGCCGAGGCGAGATGCTCGATATCATCCTGCAATGGTGCAATCGTCTTGGGTTTGACTTCGGCAACGCATTTCGGACGGCGATAGGAAGGCGTGCCGCCACCTTTGGCCTGCCGTGCGAGAAATTTGGGAAACATTTCAAGATCCTTCGGCGGCGTACGCTCACTGTCGCCATCGAAACCGGTGATCCGGTCCTTGATATATGTCGCGTAAGAGATTTTCGACATTTCGCCGTCAGATACCAAGTCGACCCCGGCCGCGACCTGTTTAGCGACCGCCTCTTCGACGGCGTACCCCATAATCTCTCCGAATTCAAAGGGGTCCACCGGATCGCCGCGCTCCTGCGCAAAGACAAGCTCGGTCACCGCCCCGGAACGCGGCAGTGATCCGACATGCGTTGTCAAAATTCGATCGGCCATTTCGGTTATTCCTTGCATTAATTCTTGTCGTAGTGCTGTTGCTTTTCTGTGTTCATCCTGCGACGGATTCGATCCGGGCAAGGACGTCAAGACCCTGCATATTCAGAAAATGCAAAAGGTCGATGAATATCCAGTTCTCGGCAAGCTTGCCATCGGCCACCCGGTACATATCGACGACACGCATGTCGGCCGGTTGTGCGCCCGCCGTCATTCCCAAATAACCACCGGCATTACGTACCGTGAGGTTCGGCCAACCAAAAAAGCCCCCATAACGGCCCTCGGCGAGGCGGCAGCGATGGCCGTTGAACCGGTATCCCTCGTTCAAGGCATCGCGAAAGGGTATGGCGTGCTGGTCGCGGTAGCGTTCGAGCGTGTATGTGGCGCCGATCCCGGTCGGGCCCCACCAGATCATATCTTCGTGCCAGTTACGGCGCATGACATCGATCCATTCCTCGCAGCTATCACCCATTCCATAGAGCATGGCGTCGATCGTTGCGAGTGTGGCGCGGCCCGCCTCGGGGTCCTGGGCGTCGAACATTAGGCCGTCGTGAGTCATCGGCCCTGGCTGAACCAGATGTGCGCCGGTTTGCGGCGGAAACGGATTCTGCCCGGCTTGGAGCATCAATTGCGGGATGTCGCAGAAAAACGCGGTTTCGACGATCCGGCGGTCTTCGACCCGGTTAAATTCGGCATAGCGCATCATTGCGATCCGGCGGGTTGGCCGGATGCCCAGAAATGACGCATCGAACAATCCCATCAGATGGCCCATCGATACGACCCACACCGACGAAAAATCGTCTATCTCGTTCAGCCCCGCCAGAAAGATGTCCTGCCGCCGTTGAACATGCTTCATTGCGGTGAGATATGGTTGCCAGAACGACGATGCTATCGCCGCCGCCCCCTGCTGCTCATGAAAGGGGTGCACACCATTCCATTGCCAGTCGGTCGCGGTTCGCTCGGCGAGGATCGCTTCGACCGTATCGGGCGTCGCTTTTGCCAGCCCTGCGTAATGTGCGAGAACAACGGCCTTTTGCATCTGGAAATCGGCCATTCTGGTTGCTCCTGTCATGGCATGATGGATCGTCAGGGCGTTACGCCGCCGGTAGCCCTGCCACTTTCCTTACCATGAAAGACACCGCGTCGTCGCCGTTGCCGATCAACGAATGCGCGACGCCTGCGGGAACCGAGATCGTGTCGCCCTCAGCGAGCATCAGCTCGCCGCCGTCCCACGCCAGCGTAAATACGCCTTTATGAACAAAGATAACTTTGGCGTCGTCGGCTTCAAACGGATGGCCCATTATATTGAATGGCGCATAGCGCGTCAGGGTGAAACCGTGTCCCCAACCGAAATGTGCGCCATCACCGATCAGTAGCGTTTCCGGTTCTTCCCTACCCGACGCCTTCCAGCCGAACGCACCCGCCTTGTTCGGCGCAACACGCGTCATGCGCGCTACATCTTCGGCCGTGGTCGGCGCCATCGGCTTTGCGCCTTCGGGGACCGTTCCCCCGTTGGCCAGGTCGATCAGTTGACCGCTTTCAAGCAGGACCAATCCATAATCGCGCGCGAGTTCGAACACTTGCGGTGCCCATGTCACCCGGCCCGGATTGTCTCTGCCCAGAACCGCCCAAAGAAAGCCGACATCGTCACCGATATTGGTAAAGCCCCTGAATATGCGCGTCGGTATCGAAATGACGTCGCCAGGCGCGAGTTCGATCTGCGCGTCTTCGCCCGTTTCGCCAAGATCGAAACGCCAGTTACCCGAATGAACGACAAAAACCTCAGCAGTATCGTGGCTATGCTGCGAATTGACGCACCCGGGTGGCTGTCGCGCGGCACCGATATTGAACCCGTGCGGTTCTGCAATATGGACAAATTGTTGCGGATTTTCCGAAACGCCCGGGCCGATGATCGTAAAATTCTCTTTTGCTTCGGAGCCCGGGGTACGGGTATCGATGAAGGCGTTATAGCAAGGGCGAAGTTCGTTATAGCGAACGAGGCGTCCTTCCATTTCGCTGTGAGTCCATGGACGATTTTTTCGAAACGCGTCAGCCAACATCTTTTCCTTTTGCGAAGGATCGTTGCTTGACTTGTTTTGCATTCGCAGTCAACATGCAAATAGACTTGCCAAATCGGCAATTTCATTTCCCGGGAGACAAAAACATGGCCGTGTGGCTTAAAAGAGGTGCGACTGCCCAGACCAAGGCGGATAACGACCGAAAGGTACGGGACCTTGTAGAAGCAACGCTTGCCGATATCGAAGCGCGCGGTGACGCGGCGGTTCGCGAATTGTCGATCAAGTTCGACGGATGGGACCGCAAATCCTATGCTCTGACCGATCGCGAAAAGCAGGATTGCCTCGATCAACTTACGGGCCAGAATTTGAAAGATATCGAGTTTGCGCAAACCCAGGTTCGCAACTTTGCAAAAATCCAGCGCGACTCCATGCTTGACGTCGAAGTCGAAACGTTGCCCGGCGTCATTTTGGGTCACAAGAATCTGCCGGTCAACGCTGCGGGCTGCTATGTTCCAGGCGGCAAATATCCGCTGCTCGCTTCGGCGCATATGTCCGTTATTACTGCAAAGGTTGCCGGCGTTCCGCGGATCATCACGTGCGCTCCACCATTCAAGGGCAAGCCCGCTGCTGCAATCGTCGCGGCCCAGGTGATGGCGGGTGCCGACGAGATTTACGCGCTGGGAGGCATTCAGGCGGTCGGCGCGATGGCGATTGGGACGCAGAGTATCGATCCGGTCGATATTCTGGTAGGTCCCGGCAACGCGTTCGTCGCCGAGGCAAAACGCCAGCTATTCGGGCGTGTTGGCATCGACCTGTTTGCAGGCCCGACCGAAACGCTGGTGATCGCTGATGAGATCGCCTGCGATGGCGAACTTGCCGCAACCGATCTGTTGGGTCAGGCCGAGCATGGCCCAGACAGCCCAGCGGTCCTGCTGACCACCTCACGCGCGCTGGCCGAAGACACCATGCGAGAAATCGAGCGCCTGTTGCAGATATTGCCTACTGCCGAGCATGCGCGCAAAGCGTGGGAAACATTCGGCGAAGTGATCGTCGCCGACGACGACGCCGAAATGGTCCGCATCGCCGACGAGATCGCCAGTGAGCATGTTCAGGTAATGACGCGCGACTCCGATTATTTCCTGCACCACATGACCAATTATGGCGCGCTGTTTCTTGGCCCCCGGACCAATGTCAGCTTCGGCGACAAGGTCATCGGTACCAACCACACGTTGCCGACGAAGAAAGCGGCGCGCTACACCGGCGGCTTGTGGGTCGGCAAGTTCCTGAAGACGTGCACATATCAGCGGATCACCAGCGACGAAGCTTCGGCGATGATCGGCGAATATTGCAGCCGACTTTGTGCACTTGAGGGCTTTGCCGGCCATGGCGAGCAGGCGAACATCCGCGTCCGGCGTTATGGCGGTCGAAACGTCCCTTATGCCAGTGCGGTCGAGCCCCTGGCGCTTAGCGAGGCATGATCCTTCCGCAGACCCCGTCCTTCCGGTTAAATGGTCGCCGTGCGATCGTTACCGGCGCGGGACGCGGTATTGGCCTCGCGCTTGCGGCGGCGCTTGCCGAGGCGGGCGCTGATGTGACGCTCGTTGCGCGTTCCGCTTCCGAAATCGACGAAGGCGCGGCCGCAATAAAGGCGGTCGGCGGGCTGGCAATCGCCGAGACATTGGATGTTTCGGACATAACTGCGGTCAGCCGATTTTTCTCCGAGCGGCCCGCATTCCATATTTTGGTCAATAACGCCGGAACCAACCGGCCAAAGCCGCTTCAGGACGTTACCGAGGCAGATTATGATGCCGTTCTCGACCTGAACTTGAAGGCCGCTTATTTCGTCGCGCAAAGCGCCTCGCGCCATATGGTCGAGCAAAATGTGGCTGGCTCGATCATTCATATCGGGTCGCAGATGGGACATGTTGGCGGCCCCAACCGATCGCTTTATTGTGCATCCAAATGGGCAATCGAGGGCATGAGCAAGGCAATGGCGCTCGATCTCGCGCCGCACGGCATACGTTCGAACACGATTGCGCCTACCTTTATCGAAACCCCGATGACTCGCCCCTATTTCGAAGACGCTGTCTTTAAGGCCAGCGTTCTGGGCAAGATCAAACTAGGTCGGATTGGCCGGGTCGAAGACTTGATGGGGGCGGCGCTATTCCTTGCGTCGGACGCCTCCGCGCTGATGACCGGCACCAGCCTTATCATCGACGGCGGGTGGACAGCCGAATAAGCGGCGCGATCCATTTGGATTTCACCTCCTAACTCAACGCTTGCAATTTTTGCATCCGAATGCATTATGCGGATGGCGGCTGTTGAACGTCGAGAGATTAGGAAGGGGACGTCAGCATGGGCACCACGGAACGGCCGCAGACCATTTATGTGCAGCCGCGCGCCGAAAAGCCGGTTCTCACATTTCGCGACAAGGCTATGTACGGGTTGGGAAGTACGGCCGAAGCAATGGTTTACACCACGACCGCAAGCTTTCTTTTGATTTTTTACAATCAGGTGCGCGGACTCGATCCAAGTCATGTCGGCCTTGCCCTTGCCGCCGGATTGGCGATTAATGCGATTTTCGACCCTTTGGTCGGCTCTTGGTCGGACCGGACGCGTTCGCGTTGGGGCCGAAGGCACCCGTTCATGTTTGCGTCGATCCTCCCTGCGGCAATC
>CALRMO020000140.1:0-6718 GCA_943369235.1 Sphingomonas paucimobilis | reverse complement strand
TGCGCGATGCAGAAGGCTTCTGGGCGTCGTTCGATGTGCTCGATGTCTGGTATCAGAAGGCCGAATATGGCGATGTCTGGGTGCCCTATTTGCATGTTCGCAAGACCGGCGAAGGCGTCGTCGAACCGCTCCATATGCATCAGGAGGCCGTGTCATTCGCGACCTGATCAAACGCATGAGCGCGCCCTTGGGGGCACGGGGCATAGGCCGCGCGGCGATTGCCGAGGTCGGCATAGCGCCGCCGCGCCCGCTCCCCAACCATCCGCTCGAGCGCGCAACGCGGCCGCGTACCTGCCTGCTCGTCGACGATTCGCGCGTTGTCCGCAAAGTGTCGCGCCCGATGCTCGAAAGCTTCGGCTATTCGGTGATCGAGGCGGAAAATGGCGAAGAGGCGCTAGCGAGGTGCAAAGCGAATATGCCCGGGCTGGTGATGCTCGACTGGGATATGCCGGTGATGTCGGGGATCCAGTTTGTCACGCAGTTGCGTGCGCTCGACGCAGTGCATCGGCCAAAAGTGGTGTTCTGCACCAGCCGGACCGAGACTCAGGATATCTTCAAGGGCATCGAGGCGGGCGCGGACGAATATGTCACCAAGCCGTTCACGCAGGCCTCGCTTCGCGCCAAGCTTGAACGGATCGGCGCGGTTTAGGCAGCCTCACCCGCAGCATAATGGCCGCGCTTGACCAACGTGTGCGCGATGCCGGTGGCGATCAGGAACACGCCGAAATAATAGAGATACCAGATCGCGATACTGGTGACGCCGGAGTCCGCCAGCGGGCCGAGGCGCGCGAAAATCAGCAGGTCCGAAATCACGAACAGTACTGCGCCTGTGCCGACGCGATAACGAGGGAAATTGCTGCTCCACGCGGCGGCGGCCATCGCTGCGAGGATGACGCTGTAGGCGGCGACGTGAGCGCCCTCTTCTGCGGTCGGCGGCAGATTGTAAGCGATGACGGGCGTCAACAGCAGGATAGCGACGGCGAGCAACTTCTGGCTGAACGTAGGACTGACTCGCCGATGCCGGAAATAGAGCCAGATCCCGATGAAATGCCCTGCGGCGAACGCCAGCGCGCCAGCGATCATGCTCAATTCGATCAGCCCGTCGCCCAGCACATACAGCGCGAGCATGACGGCGAGCGGCACGAACTCGCCCTCATGATGACGGCGCAGCGCAAAGGGCACAAGGAAGCCGACCGCCGCCATTTTCCAGATAACGGCAAAAACACTGCCCTCGATCGGCAGCAGTAACCAGGTCGCAGGAAAGCTCAATCCAGCCAGCAAGCTTGCCAGCAGCCACGGTCGTTTATGCGCCAAATCTTGCCCCATCGCCCTGTCCTGCCGCTTTTGCCTGTGCAGCGCAAAGAAATTTTGATAGCCGCGCGGCCATGAGCAAAGCGTATGACATTCACATCATCGGCGGCGGCCTCGCCGGGTGCGAAGCGGCCTGGCAATTGGCGCGGCGCGGCGTGAAAGTGCGGCTGTCGGAAATGCGCGGCGGCGGCGATATGACTCCGGCGCACCAGACCGATAGCCTCGCTGAACTCGTCTGCTCAAACAGCTTCCGCTCCGACGACGCCGAAAACAATGCGGTCGGCCTGCTGCATCAGGAAATGCGCGACCTGGGTTCGCTGGTCATGATGGCAGCCGAGGTCGCCAAGGTTCCGGCCGGCTCTGCGCTGGCGGTTGATCGCGATATATTCTCGGCGACTATGACGCAGCATCTGCAAGCCAATGACAATATCGAGATTGTCCGCGAACGGATCGACACCGTCCCTGCCGACGGTCCGGTTATCATCGCCACCGGCCCGCTCACCGCCGCCAGCCTCGCGCAAAGCATCATGGCGAAGACCGGCGAAGACCGCCTCGCCTTCTTCGACGCGATTGCGCCTATCGTGTATCACGACAGCATCGACATGGACGTCGCCTGGTATGCAAGCCGCTGGGACAAGGGTGAAGGCAAGGACTATATCAACTGCCCGATGAACGAAGCCCAATATCGCGCGTTCCACCAGGGCCTGCTGGACGCGGAAAAGACCGAGTTCAAGGAATGGGAGACAAACACGCCTTATTTCGAAGGCTGTATGCCGATCGAGGTCATGGCCTCGCGCGGGCTCGATACGCTGCGCTTCGGGCCGATGAAGCCGGTCGGGCTCGATAATCCGCGCACCGGACGCTGGGCGCATGCAGTGGTGCAACTCCGGCAAGATAATAAGCAGGGCAGCATCTGGAACATGGTCGGGTTCCAGACCAAGATGAGGCACGCCGCCCAGGTCGAACTGTTCCGGACTATCCCGGGTCTGGAGAAGGCCGAGTTTGCAAGGCTTGGCGGGTTGCATCGCAACACGTTCATCCGCTCGCCGATATTGCTCGATCGCCAGCTTCGGCTGAAGTCAGCCCCCAATGTGCGCTTCGCCGGGCAGATCACTGGCTGCGAAGGATATGTCGAAAGCAGCGCGGTGGGGTTGATGGCGGGAATCATGGCGGCAGCGGAACTTGGCGGCCGCAACGTCGCGCAACCGCCACCCACGACCGCGCTCGGCGCTTTACTCGGCCACATCACGGGCGACGCGCACGCCGATGACTACCAACCGATGAATGTCAATTTTGGCCTGTTCGCGCCGCTTGAAGACAAGGTCCACAAAAAATCGCGCAAAGCAGCTATGACCGGCCGGGCCCGGATTGAACTTGCCGGTTGGATTTCAGCCAATCAGGTCGCAATCTAGCAGCGGCACCCTGGTTTCGCGGCCGCTTTGGGCCGTGTGCTGGCGAATTCCTTCCGCGTCAGAAGCTTGTCCTTGTTGGCGTCCGCGCTGGAAAAACGATCGCCGGTCGCTGCCGCCCATTCTTCGAAAGTCAAAAGGTTGTTGCCGTCCCTGTCGAGCGATTTAAACGCCTTGGTACGGCTTCCCATCATTTCGAGGCGCGAGATCAGTTCATCGCGATTACGATCGTAGCGGTTGAACCTGACCTCCTCGCGACTCGCTTTGGGTGCTTCGGGCGGCGTTGGTGGCGCAGGTCCAAATGCGGGTGCATTGGCCGCAGCTTCGGGCAAGGCATCGGCGATCGCGGCCGGCGGAGGGGCCGCGGGAATTGCGTTTTGCTGATACGCCTGCGTTTGCCAGAGCCAAAGACCAGACCCGGCCAGCAGCAACGCGCCTACTCCACCTACCACTACGCGTCGCATTATTTTGCCCCCGTCTGCTGACGTCAAGACAGTCTGCCCGGAAACTCAACGCCCCGTCAAGGCGCGCCATATCATCCTCGGCCCTGAAACGTCACAAACGGATAGTGACAGGATCGCGAGCGGGCGAACCCGCCGTTCACGCGGCAGTTGAACCTCACCGTCGCCGTCATGCCCTTTCAGATCGCGCAAAGCCCATTGAGTACCCGCATCTTCGACATCCACACCCGCGCCAATCAATCGCATGTAGCCTCCGAATATGGCGGTGCCGCGTGCCTGAGCAAAAGCTTGAAGAGTCCTCACCGACCCCTCCCCGACCAGCAGCTCCTCCCAAGCCGTCAGAAGCATTTCAAGATCCGGACCGACGTCCTGTTCGGTCAAATTGCTTATTCTCGCGAGCAATGGTTCGCCCTTTGGCCGCTGGCTCGGGTCGGCCAAAACTGCCTCGCGCCACCAGGCAAGTTTCAACTGACCGATCAGTATCTCGTTTGCATTTAAGACAATCCCGCGCACCTTCGCATCGAATTCCAGCAGCAAGCCAAAGGCAACGCGCACGTTCTTCGGCGCGTATGCCAGCGCGAGTCGTTGTGGCGGAGTTAGGCCTTCGTATTTATCGTTCATCTACTTAATCAACCGAAAAACCGCGCCAAATCAAGGTTAACCGGACGGTAACCCTGTTCCTTCAAACATCGCTTACTATGCCGCGTCTAATCCACGCCAAGAATCTATGGTGTCATACAGGGGGCTACCAACGTGAAGAAGCAAAAAAACTCGGTTCGTTCGCGAGGTTTTTTGGCGCAGCTGGCTAAAAACGAGTCCGGCAACGCCTTAGCCATAATGACGGCGGCGATGATTCCTCTGATTGGAATGGTTGGTGGCGCGCTAGACATTAGCCGAATTTATTTGACCAGAACCAAACTGCAAACCGCATGCGATGCAGGCGTGCTGGCCGCGCGCCAACAGGCTTCCGGCACGTTAAGCGCCGACAATAGAACTCGAGGCACTCAATTTTTTAACTTCAATTTTCCTGCTGGAACTATGGGATCGAATAACACCACTTTCACGTTGACACAAAATGCTACGAACACACAACGTGTCGACGGGACAGCCGCAACCCGCATTCCCGCAACATTAATGCGTGTTTTTGGCCAGGAAAATTTCAATGTTTCGGTAAGGTGCGACGCAGAAAGAGATATCGGCCATAACGACGTCATGGTTGTCATCGATGTCACCGGGTCCATGCTATGTGATACCGGATCTAACTGCACAGCTAACAATAGCGCCTCGGGTGTGGCGCGCTTTAGTGGTCAGGCCATGACTGAGCCTACTATTCCTTCAACGTCAAAGATTGCAAACCTGAGAACGGGCATATCGGGGCTTTATAATGCCGTGATTTCAAGCGATCCGAGCGTTGTTACCCGATACGGCATCGTGCCCTATTCCATGACTGTAAATGTAGGCCATTTATTGCTGCCGGTACATTTAAAACAGACTACAAGATATACGTACGGTTCAAATTCCGCTGATATTAATATTCAAAATACAAAGTGGCGCGTTAACGGAAGTGATGTTGAAGGCAGTTTGACAAACTGGCAAAATCAAGCCGCAAATTCGGCGTGCGTTGAAGAACGACAAAGTATACAAAGTCCAGCGCGGTCGGACGGAAAAGCAAATACCACGATCACAAACGCTGATATAGATACCTTCGCTTCATCGAGAAGCGATACCAGCCTTCAATTCGGATTATATCAATTTCCTCCTGTAAATTCTGCGGGAACCGCCTTGTTCGACCAGGGTGGCAACAATACCCAAATTGCTTGTCCAGCAAAAGCCAGTGCATTGCGGACATATGCGTCTGTTACCGATTTCAATATCGCAATTACAGACGCCACCAGAAGGGTCAGTGGAGGTACGTACCACGATACCGGTATGATTTGGGGCGCAAGATTATTATCTCCCAGCGGGTTTCGTAGTGCCGAAAATCCAAGAACACGACCCGACTCACAGGGTACGCAATTTCCGGTGAACAGGCATATTGTATTTTTAACCGATGGATTATTAGATGCATCGATTGACACCTATACGATGTACGGTATCCAGCGCAGCTCCAGAAGGCTCGTTACCGGGCAGAATACAGATACCGCATATACCAATGCTTTGAAAACCCGATTTACCAATATCTGCAATCAAATAAAGTCAAGTGGAGTTACGATTTGGGTAATCGCCTACGACGTACCCAATTCGACAGATATATCGTCATGCGCGACTTCTGCGGGACATTATTTCACAGCGAATAGTTCAAATTTGCAAACGGTATTTTCCAATATAGGCCGCGGCATTGGTGATTTGAGGTTGGCACAATGACTATGACAAAAAATCATCTTTTGGCAAAGATCTCAAAAAATCAGCAAGGGATAGCTGCAACCGAATTTGGCTTAATCATTTTTCCCATGTCGATCCTCATAATGGGCGCAATGGATATGGGATACATGGTGTATGTTCAATCGGTGCTTGACGGGACGTTGACGGATGTTGCCCGGCGAGCGTCGACTGAAACACCGAATTTCGCTGCTATAAATTCTGG
Organism: Sphingomonas paucimobilis; assembly: GCA_943369235.1. Classification (GTDB taxonomy): domain Bacteria; phylum Pseudomonadota; class Alphaproteobacteria; order Sphingomonadales; family Sphingomonadaceae; genus Sphingorhabdus_B; species Sphingorhabdus_B paucimobilis_A. The sequence goes on along the minus strand of CALRMO020000140.1, from coordinate 953 downwards.
CACTGAACCCGATCCAACTGAAACCACCGAAGACCGAATTCGGAACGAAGTTCGGTTGAAGATCGCGGACATAGCACCTTCGGCGAGTCTAGGAAGTAACGTTCGAATTCGGAGCTTTCTTGATTTTGGGTCTATTGGAAACCCTGAGCGACTGACGACTGATAATAACAACAACGGAAGATATGACGAGGGCGATTGCTGGTCAGACGTTGACGGCGATCAGACTTATGATCTTGTATCAACCGGGACATCGGGGTTGGGCGGTGCGAGCGATGTCATTATGTATGAGGCAACAGTTACAATGCCCCGACTTTTCCCAATGGCTGGCCTGATTGGTTTACCAGCCGAATATAGGTTGAAGTCAAAAACAATGTTCAGACGCCAGCCTTTCGGAACACGGCTCAATCAGGGCGTGACGCGATGTGCACAAGTTATCAATGCTGAAAACCCGGGCGGGGAAGATATTGATGACTAACATTGCCATCACAAGCAACATTGGTAAATTACTCAAGGTTCTGTCCAAAAACCGGGACGGTGTAACCATCGTTGAGTTTGCATTAATTCTACCATTATTCATTGGAATTACAGTTATAGGTTTGGAATTTGCGTATTTCGCGTTGGTTAACATGAAATTGAATCAGATTGCAGTTACCGTAGCCGACAATGCTAGCCGATACACCCCGAGCATCGACGAAGCAGATTTTATCGACATTATTGCAGGCGCTGCTGTTATAGGTGATCCCATTGGTTTCAGGAATAATGGCCGGTTCATCCTATCGTCACTGCAGGATAACGGTCAAACTGGTACGAATGCAGGTCAAATGATCAACTGGCAAAGATGCAATGGTTCTTTAACGAGCGTCGGTTCGCAATATGGCGCTCAAGATGCTGGCAGGACGAATGCGACCCTTGCCACCGGCGTTGGTCCAGCAACAAACAAAATAACCGCTGCT
>CALRMO020000139.1:0-6826 GCA_943369235.1 Sphingomonas paucimobilis | reverse complement strand
GTCGGCGACCCGGCAGGGATCGGTCCGGAAATCATCGGCAAGGCGTGGGAAGCGCGCAAGGTGAAGCGTCTCGCACCCTTTTTCGCCATCGGCGATATCGGCAGTTTCGCGCCGCACTGGAATGGCCCGGTGGTCCGGATCGAAGACCCGGCCGAGACCGCCGCACATTTCGGCAACGCGCTGCCGGTGATCCAGCTGCATAATTGCATTTCGGTGGTGCCCGGCGTCCCCGATCTCGATGGTGCGCATTGCGCCTATCAGGCGCTCGAAATGGCAATCGGCTTTGCCCGTGCAGGCAGCGCGGCGGCGCTTGTCACCGGCCCGGTTTCAAAGACGCAATTATACGCGGTGGGATTTACGCATCCCGGCCAGACCGAATTCATCGCCGAACGCTGCGGCGTTTCCAAAAACAACGCCGTGATGATGCTTGCCGGCCCTGACTTGCGCGTCGTCCCGATGACCACGCACATTCCGCTGGCGTCGGTCGCTGGCACACTTGACGGGCGGCTGATCCGGCAAAGATTGCGCGCGACCGCCAAGGGTCTTCAACGGAATTTTGGTATCGCCAACCCGCGCTTGGCAGTTGCCGGGTTCAATCCCCATGCGGGCGAGTCCGGGAATATGGGCCGTGAGGAAATCGACCTGTTCGGCCCGGCCATTGAGCAAATCCGCAACGAGGGCTTCGATGTCGTGGGTCCGCTGCCCGCCGACACGATGTTCCATGCCGAGGCGCGATCGCATTATGACGCGGCGTTGTGCGCCTATCACGATCAGGCGCTGATTCCGCTCAAGACGCTCTATTTCCATGACGCGGTCAACATGACGCTTGGTCTGCCGGTTGTCCGAACCTCGCCCGATCACGGCACCGCCTTCGGTATCGCCGGACAGAACAAAGCCATGCCCAATTCGATGATCGCGGCGATAAAAATGGCCGAGACGGCAGTGCTCAATCGTATCGCCGCCGACGCCGGTTAATGAGTCCGAAATTACCGCCACTTCGCGAGATCATTGCCCGCCACGGACTGTCTGCAAGCAAGGCGCTTGGACAGAATTTCCTCTTCGATGAACAATTGCTCGACCGGATTGCAGAGATCCCAGGGCCACTCGCAGGCGAGCATGTTTACGAGGTCGGTCCGGGGCCCGGCGGACTAACGCGCGCACTGTTGCGCGCCGGGGCTAACGTTCTGGCGGTCGAACGCGACCGGCGGTGCCTGCCTGCGCTTGCCGAATTGTCCGAAGCTTTCCCCGGCCAGTTGCGCGTTATCGAGGGCGACGCGCTCAAGGTCGATCCCTTTGCGGAGATCGGCGCGCCGTTTCATATTGCATCGAACCTGCCGTACAATATTGGCACGGCGCTCGCCGTCGGCTGGCTTGGCGGGGACGTCTGGCCACCTAAGTGGAAGTCGCTGACGCTAATGTTCCAGCGCGAAGTCGCAGACCGCATCGTCGCTGCCCCCGGGTCCGATGCCTATGGTCGCCTTGCGATACTGGCGCAGTGGCGAGCAAAGGCGGCCATCGCAATGCCCGTGCACCGTTCGGCCTTTACGCCGCCGCCAAAAATCATGTCAGCCGTCGTGCATATCGTTCCCGGCGAGGCGCCCGAAGGTGTGCGGATGTCGGTCCTCGAAAAACTGACGGCGGCGGCGTTCGGTCAACGCCGCAAGATGCTCCGGCAGAGTCTGAAAGGCGTTCCGGGCGCTCTTGAAGCGCTTGAAAGCGCAGGCATAGCCGCCGACCGCAGGCCAGAGACGATAGCAATTGCCGAATGGTGCGCGCTGGCGCGGCTACTTCGCTAGGGGTGGCGCTTTCAAGCGGCCAAAGCTAAAGGCAGTTTATGCAATCGCTGCCATCCCATGAACAGGCATTACTCGAAACTATCGACCAGGACACTATGCTTGGTCAGGTGCAGAGCTGGGCGGCGGTCAACAGCGGATCGGGCAATCTTTCGGGGCTTGCGCAAACCGCTGGCCTATTGGCCGATGCGTTCGCGATATTGCCGGGAAGCATCGAACTCGTCGACCCGGCGCCGGTCGATAAGGTCAGGGCCGATGGCGTGGTCGAGACGGTTCAGCATGGTCGGCATCTTGTCCTGACCGTTCGCCCCGACGCGCCCACGCAGTTGCTGTTTACCGGGCATATGGACACCGTTTTTGCGATCGATCACAGTTTTCAACAGCAACGCTGGATCGAACCCGGCGTGCTCAATGGCCCGGGCGTCGCCGACATGAAGGGCGGCATTGCGGTCATGCTCGCCGCATTGCAGGCCGCCGAAACCTCGGGCGGTTTTGGCAGCGCAGGCTATCAGGTCCTTCTCAACAGCGACGAAGAAGTCGGTTCGCCCTCGTCCGCAGCGCTGATTGCGAAGCTTGCCCAAAACAAGCTGGCGGCGCTGACCTACGAGCCCGCCCTGCCCGACGGCACGCTGGCGGGCGAACGCGGCGGCAGCGGAAACTTCTCAATCATCATTACCGGCAAAAGTGCGCATGCCGGGCGCAACCCGCAGGATGGCCGCAACGCCTTGCTTGCCGCTGCCGATCTCGCCTTGCGGCTGAAGGCGCTGACAAAGGACGGGCTGACGGTCAACCCGGCAAAGATAGATGGCGGCAGCCCGAACAATGTGGTCCCCGATCATGCCGTCTTGCGAGTCAATTTCCGTCCGCGAACACCGCAGATTGTCGTCGCGGCAGAGGCGGATTTGCGCAAGCTGGTCGCCGATATCGAGCGCGAGCATGATATCAGCGCGCATATCCACGGAAGCTTCGGAAGGCCGCCGAAGCCAATCGACGATGGCGCAGCAAAGCTGTTCGACCTCGTCAAACGCTGCGGTGCCGATCTTGGATTGCCTATCGCCTGGAAGTCGAGCGGCGGCGTGTGCGACGGCAACAACATCGCGGCGTGCGGCGTGCCGGTGGTTGACACGATGGGTGTTCGCGGGGGCAATATCCACAGCTCGGATGAGTTTCTTATAACGGAAAGTCTGGCAGAGCGGGCGCGATTGTCGGCATTGACGATCATCCGCATTGCGGAAAAAGGGGCATTATGAGTTTTATCCTCCGTCCGGCAAATACGGACGATTTGCAGCCGATTTACGAGATGGCAAAACGCACCGGCGGTGGTTTCACCAACTTGCCGCCCGACCGCAAAGCACTCGCCGCCAAGCTCGAGCGATCGGCGGCTGGCTTCGACCGCGTCGGTGACGATGTTGCCGACGATCTGTATGTCTTCGTGTTGCAAAACACCAAGACCGGCGAAGTGCGCGGAACATGCCAGATTTTCGGCAATGTCGGGCAGAAATGGCCGTTCTACAGCTATCGTATCGGCGCGCTGACCCAGCATAGCGAGGAACTCGGACGCACATTCCGCGCCGATATCCTGAACCTGTCCACCGACCTTGAGGGCACAACCGAAGTGGGCGGCCTGTTCCTCCATCCCGGCGAACGCGCTGGCGGATTGGGACTGCTGCTCGCGCGCACGCGTTATTTGTTTATCCGCAACCACCGCCAGCGCTTTGCCGACCGGACGATTGCCGAGCTTCGCGGTGTCATCGACGAGGCTGGCGGATCGCCCTTCTGGGATGGCGTTGCCGGCCGCTTTTTCGGCATGAATTTTCAGGAAGCGGATGAATTCAACGCAAAATTCGGTAACCAGTTCATCGCCGACCTCATGCCCAAACATCCCGTCTATATCGCGATGCTGCCCGACAGCGCCAAAGCGGTTATCGGCATCCCGCATCCGTCGGGCCGCGCCGCGATGCGGATGCTGGAGAATGAAGGATTTGCCTGGGAAAATTATGTCGACATATTCGACGGGGGCCCAACGATGACCGCGCGAACCGACCAGATTCGGAGCATTCGCGATGCAATCGACGTCGCCATCGCCGATATCAGCGCAAAGCTCGGCGAAACTTTGGGCGGCGAAAAAATGCTGATTACCGTTGGCCGGATGCACAATTTCAAGGCCGCTTATGGCTGGACCCTGCCCAGCGACGGCGGCATCGTCATCGATGAGGTAACCGCAGCATCGCTTGCCCTGTCGGTCGGCGATACGGTAACGCAACTGGCGAGGTGGTAGGCCATGCTTCGCGAAATCAATTTTGACGGTATTATTGGGCCAAGCCACAATTATGCGGGTCTAAGCCTTGGCAATATTGCGTCGGCAACCAACGCCGGAGCCGTGTCGCAACCACGGGCAGCGGCCTTGCAAGGCGTTGAAAAGATGCGCGCCAATCTCCGCCTCGGGCTTGCGCAGGGATTCTTCATGCCGCTTGATCGCCCCAACCAGCACTGGCTGGCGGACCTGGCGACCGAAATGGCAAGCGCCGAACCGCATATTCGCGCGGCAGCTTTCTCCGCATCGGCAATGTGGGCGGCAAACGCGGCAACGGTCTCGCCCGCGCCCGATACGTCCGACGGCAAATGCCATTTGTCGGCAGCCAACCTGCTAACCATGCCGCACCGAAGCCATGAATGGCACGGCACGCTGGCGCAGCTTAGGCTCGCATTCGCCGATCCTGCGCATTTCGCGGTTCACGGCCCAGTACCGCCACCCTTTGGCGACGAAGGCGCGGCCAATTTCATGCGGCTGTGCACCTCCCACGACACGCCGGGCATCGAGATATTCGTATATGCCAAGGCGGGCGGCCCCTTCCCGGCCCGGCAGCATATCGAATCGTCGAGAGCAATTGCCCGCGCGCACCAACTCGATCCGGCGAAGACCTTGTTCGTCCAGCAATCCGAAATTGCGATTACCGCCGGTGCATTCCACAACGATGTCGTCGCGGTCGCCAACGAACGCGTGCTGTTCACGCACGAACAGGCGTTCGAATTTCCCGAGCAAACCTATGCCGATATCCGGCGGCTGATGCCCGACGCTGAAATCGTCATCGTCCCTGCCGATCGCGTGAGCCTTGCCGACGCAATACAGAGCTATCTGTTCAACGCCCAGCTCGTGACGTTGCCCGATGGCGGAATGGCTCTGATACTCCCGAGCGAGGCGCAAGCGAACACGCGCGTTTGGGGCTGGCTGACTGAGATGGTGGCAGGCAACGGCCCTATCCGGGAACTCGTGCCTGTCGATGTGCGCCAGTCCATGGCCAATGGCGGCGGCCCGGCCTGCTTGCGCTTACGTGTTGTCGCCGACCCGGCAACCGTCGATTCGCGATTCATCGCCGATGAGGCAAAACTCGACCGCATTGCCGCTGTTGTTGCGAGGCACTGGCCTGAAAGCATCGCACCCGACCAGTTGGACGACGCGAACCTTATCCGCACTGTCCAAAACGCGCGGACCGAATTGCTGCGGGCATGCGAACTGACTGACCTCGCCTGACCGTCGGAAAGCTTTACAAACTGCCTCCGCGTTAACCATCGTGACCTCGGCATTTCCTGACATGGCACAAGGGTTGCTTCGCATTTTCTTAACTATGAAAAAAATCGCGCGCCTGTTCACCATCAAGACCAAATTGGAGGTCTTTCTTATCACCTACGCGCTGGGATTGGGCGCGGTGAAACGGGGGCAGGATTATCTGATCCAGTATCCCGGCAACATTGGAAAGGTGTTCTTCCTGCTCTGCACTGGCGCCGTTTTTATCGCCGGCGCAAAGATGCTCGAAGCGGTAGAGCTGCAAAACGCTTTCGGGGTGGATTGAGCGATCCATAATTTCGCCGGGCCGAGAGCGTCATTCAAATCCGTTCGTCCTGAGTAAGGACTGACACTGAGTGCTGAGCGTAGCGAAGTATCGAAGGGGAAGGCCTGTATCGAAGGACCCTTCGATACGGCACCTCGCCTGCGGCTCGGCAGCTACTCAGGGCGAGCGGATTGAGTTGATCTGACATCATGAACCTGAAAAGGTCCTCCGGATTCTGTTGCTCGGCGACCCAAATGCTAACGCATTTTTTAACCGGAAAACCGGTTCCCACTTTTCCTGAAAATGCTGGGAGAGGTGGGGAGCTTCTGTTGCTCGGCGCCCCCCGGGCCGCCGTAACTATTCTGTTGCCCGGCTAGTCCAGCCGCGTTCTTTTAGAATAATTTCAGACCGTTAGGCCCAAAATTACGCTGCGAGAGCGAGTGCTTCGTTATCGTTTGCACTTATGAGTTTTGAACCATTTAACGGCTTATCCATGCCGGGCAAAAACAATGCTTTTCAACGCACGTCGATCCTAGTTCAGCCCCTTCATCATCTCCCGCCCGCCGAAGCCTTGGCGGAGGAGGGTGGTGGAGCTGCCGGGTACCGCCCCCGGGTCCGCTGCATCTATTGCACATCGCAATTTATCGCCATAGTCCGGCGAACCGGACAGCACCCATATAGGCGCTATAATCTGAATGTGAAGTGAAGCCGGTTATTCGACGGGTGTTTCTTGCCCTGAACGGCTATATCGTCCACGTCCTTCAAAACCAATAAGGTCATCGCCGTCTATCGTGAGCACCAGTTCGCGAAAGGCAGGCCGTGTGATTGCCTGGCTGTCTATATTTACTGTGATGAACCCTTCGCTGATCGGCCCAATGACGAAAGGATATTGCTTCTCGCCCGCCTCTTCGTTTCCGGTAACGGTAATCGACGCCACCCTGTCCTGTACGTTGCGGGGTATCCATGCAATGCCGCCGCTTTCTGTTTTCCGGTCGAGCGATGCTCCGCTTTCCAAATGAAAACGAACCGGAACATTGTTGAAATATATACCCCGTTCCGTATCGCCGACATAGACGGCGACACCGCCGATCCATTCTTGCCGTTCGATGTTACCTGGACTGATTGCCCATTCTTCCAGAATGCATTGAGTTGGTAATCTGGGTTTATCTGCCTGTACGAACCGCTGCCGAGCATCGCTCTGCG
>CALRMO020000138.1:0-6873 GCA_943369235.1 Sphingomonas paucimobilis | reverse complement strand
TGGCGATTACCGGCGTTGGCATCGTCGGCGTTGGCGGTTTTGCCGGTTTCTATTCGAAAGACGCGATTATCGAGAGCGCGTTTGCGAGCGGTTCGACCTATCATATGTATGGTTTTGCAATCGGCGTCATCGCCGCACTGCTGACCAGTTTCTATTCCTGGCGGCTGATGTTTCTGACATTTTTCGGCACGGCGCGGTGGGCAGGTTCCGAGCATATCCAGCATGCCGTTCATGGCGATCACGATCATCCTGCGGACGAGCATGGCGACAGCCACGCCCATGCGCATCCCGTTGATGGCACCGCGGGTTATCACCCGCACGAAAGTCCGCTGTCGATGCTGGTGCCTCTGGGCATCCTCACCATCGGCGCAGTCTTTGCCGGTTTCCTTTTCCACGGCGGATTTATCGAAGCCGAAACAGGCAAGGAATTCTGGGCAAACAGCACGTTGTATTTCAACGAGCATTTAATGCACGCAATGCACGAAGTACCACTGTGGGTGAAATTGTCGTCGACCGTGGCAATGCTGATCGGCTTGTTGACGGCCTATTTGATGTACCAGCGTTCCGCCGATGCACCGCAGCGTCTGGCCGCGACCTTCGTGCCGATTTATCGGTTTTTCCTCAACAAATGGTATTTCGACGAGCTGTATGACCGCATTTTCGTGCGTCCGGCGTTCGTCCTTGGCCGGCTGTTCTGGAAGCAGGGCGATGTCGGGATCATCGACCGCTTTGGCCCTAACGGCTCGGCGGCAGTAGTCGCATTTGGCAGCCGGATGGCGGTGCGGATGCAGTCGGGATATTTGTATAGTTACGCGCTGGTAATGCTGCTCGGCCTGGTCGCGGCGGTCAGCTGGATGATATTGAGAACATAATGAACGCCGACAGCATTCCAATTCTTTCGATCATGCTGGCTGTCCCGATGCTGGCGGCGATTGGCTGTCTGTTCGCGCGCGCCGAAATTGCCCGCGTCACGGCGCTGACGGCGACCTTGTTCAACCTGTTGCTCGGGCTGTGGCTCTGGGTCAGCTATGATCCGGCGGGTGCGCAGTGGCAGTTTGTGGAAAGCGCGCAACTGTTTGGGCCGATTGGCTGGAAGCTCGGCATTGACGGCATTTCGCTGACACTGATCATGCTGTCGGTATTCCTGATGCCGATCTGCATCGGCGCAAGCTGGCGTGCCATCGAGAAACGCGTTGGCGAATATATGGCGGCATTCCTGTTGATGGAAACGCTCATGATCGGCGTGTTTGCAGCTCAGGACCTTCTGTTATTCTACATTTTCTTCGAAGCCGGCCTGATCCCGATGTATTTGATTATCGGCATTTGGGGCGGCGCGGACCGGATATACGCGAGCTACAAATTCTTCCTCTACACCTTGCTTGGCTCGTTGATGATGCTGATCGCGATGCTCTGGATGATTCAGTTTGCTGGCACCGCAGACATTCCGACATTGCTCACTACGGATTTCCCGGTCGAGGCACAGAAATGGCTATGGCTGGCTTTCTTCGCTTCGTTTGCGGTCAAGATGCCGATGTGGCCGGTCCATACATGGCTGCCTGACGCACACGTTCAGGCACCTACTGCCGGTTCGGTCATTCTGGCCGGTGTGCTGCTAAAAATGGGCGGCTATGGTTTCTTGCGCTTCTCGCTGCCGATGTTCCCCGAAGCGAGCGCCGACTTCATTCCGCTGGTGTTCGGATTGTCGATGGTGGCGGTCGTCTACACGTCGCTTGTCGCTCTGGTGCAGAACGATATGAAGAAGCTGATCGCCTATAGCTCGGTTGCACATATGGCGATCGTAACGGTCGGACTGTTTACATTTAATCAGCAGGGTATCGAAGGCGCGATCATCGTGATGCTCAGCCACGGTCTTGTCTCCGGCGCTTTGTTCCTGTGTGTCGGTATCATTTACGACCGGCTGCACACCCGCGAAATAAGCCGTTATGGCGGACTGGCCATTAACATGCCGAAATACGCGCTGTTATTCCTTCTGTTTACGATGGCAAGCGTTGGCTTGCCTGGAACCAGTGGATTCGTTGGCGAGTTTCTGGCGCTTGCCGGTGCCTACAAGGTTTCTACCTGGGCCACGCTGATTGCGACCACGGGTATCATCCTGGGCGCTGGCTATATGCTGTATCTGTATCGCCGCGTCGTATTTGGCACGCAAAGCAACGCCGATGCCGCTGCAATGCCCGATATGGACAGCCGCGAACTATGGCTTCTGGCTCCCATTGCGGCTGCGGTGTTGTGGATGGGCGTCTATCCCGAAACATTCCTCGCGCCGATCCGCCGCGATGTCGCGAATATCGTCGACCGCATCGAACGCGCGGCACCGGCGGGCAACAGCCGATTGAAAGCAGATGACGCGAGCACAGCAAAATATCGCGTCGGCGCTACCCACGAAAAAGCGGCTGCGGAGGGCCAGCATTGATGGACCTCAACACCTCGCTTTATCTGGTACGACCGGAAGTCATACTGAGCTTTTCGGCGCTCGCTTTGCTGTTGTTTGCGGCTTGGCGCGTTGATGGCGGTCGCCTTGCCAGCATATTGGCTGTTGCTGCACTGGTTGGTGCGGGCGCTTACTCTGTGCACTTCTTCAATGCCGGTTCGCGGTCAGCGTTTGACGGGTTATTCGTCAATGACGCGTTTTCCAACTTCTCCAAAATCCTGATCTACATCGCGGCGGCCATAGCCTTAATGATGGCACCGCGCTTTCTGGAAAGAGCAGGTGCGATGCGCGCTGAATATCCCGTGCTGATACTGCTTTCGAGTATCGGCATGGGCATCATGGTGTCGGCATCGGACCTGATTACGCTTTATATCGGTCTCGAACTGCAAAGCCTGTCGGCTTATGTGCTGGCGAGTTTCGTGCGGAGCGACGGCCGTTCGGCAGAGGCCGGTCTCAAATATTTCGTCCTGGGCGGCCTTGCCAGCGGGATATTGCTGTTCGGTGCATCGCTCGTCTACGGTTTTGCGGGATCGTCCAGCTTTGCGGCGATCAATGCCGCTCTTGGCAACGAGATCGGGCTGGGAATGATTTTTGGCATCGTATTCGTTCTTTCGGGACTAGCCTTCAAAATGAGCGCCGCGCCGTTCCATATGTGGACGCCGGACGTTTATGAAGGCGCCCCGTCACCAGTGACCGCCTTTTTCGCCAGCGCTCCTAAGGTTGCCGCCAGCGTGCTTACCATCCGGGTCGTGACTGAGGCGTTTGGAAACCAGACACTGGTGTGGCAGCAGATTGTTATCGTGGTTGCGCTGATGTCGATTATCATCGGTGCGGTAGGTGCAATCGGCCAGCAGAATTTGAAAAGGCTGTTGGCCTATAGCTCGATTAACAATGTCGGCTTCATACTGATCGGTCTGGCCTGCGCCACGGAGGAGGGGATAGCAGCAATGCTTGTCTATCTTGTCATATATGTGGCGATGACGTTGGGCAGTTTCGCCGTGCTCATGCAGCTAAAGGGCCGCGACGGCGAATATAAGGAGAACCTTGCAGACATATCGGGCCTGTCGAAAACCCGGCCAGCCCTGGCTGCGGCGTTGGCTGTTTTCATGTTCAGCCTTGCCGGTATTCCGCCGCTTTTCGGCTTTTGGGGAAAGCTGGTGGTGTTTCAGGCGGCCGTTGCCGCGAACCTGCTGCCGCTCGCGGTAATCGGCATTGCGGCGTCGGTTATTGGCGCTTTCTATTATCTTAAAGTGGTCAAGGTCATGTATTTTGACGATCCTGCCGATGCCATTGCCGAAAGCGACGACGCCACATTGTCGTGGACTGGCGGGATTCTGGCGCTGGCGCATTCGCCCTTGGGTTATCTCTCTATTCCCTTCCTCGGAGCCGTTTCGGCGCAAGCGGCAAGGGCGCTGTTCTGACGCCGATATTCGAAGAGGTTGCGCTGACCGGCTCGACCAATGCCGACCTGCTGCACCGTGCAGCCCAAAATGCCCCAGAAGGATTATGGCTTCGCGCCGATGCGCAAGATGCGGGGCGAGGCCGCTTGGGTCGCCGGTGGGATAGCGAACCCGGAAATCTTTTTGCCAGCACTCTAGTCCGCCTGCGCCCCGGTGACCCCCCGCCGCCGACCCTCGCCTTTGTCGCTGCGTTGGCTGTTTACGATACAGTTCAGCAAATCGCATCCGAGATTGCGGTCCAGCTTAAATGGCCGAATGACCTGTTGTCGCATGATGGCGCAAAATTGTGCGGAATGCTGCTCGAACGGGCGGGCGATGCTGTTGTTGTCGGTGTTGGTCTCAATCTGGTTTCGCATCCGCAAAGGTTGGACCGTCCGGTTACAGATCTGAGAACGCTTGGCGCGCGACCGCCGAATCCGCAAGCCGTTGTGGAAATCCTTGCTGACGCATTTGCCATTTGGCTCAGCCGATGGCGAAATACCGGTATGCCAGTTATAGCGCAAAATTGGCAGAAGGTTGCTCATCCCGTCGGAACCGCGATAACCGCGAACCTGCCCGATGGCAGCGTACAGGTCGGTCTGAACGCGGGGATCGAGGATGACGGCGCGCTGCGGCTTCGCTTGGCGGATGGGTCGATCCGTGCCATCCATGCCGCAGATGTTTTCTTGATTTGAGGGGTGGGCAATGCTGCTTGCAATCGATACCGGCAACACCAACGTCAAATTCGCTTTGGTTAATGACTCCGGCGAAATCATCCAGCGATGGCGGATGGCGACCGATCCACGACGTACTGCTGACGAATATGCGGTTTGGCTCGACCAGTTGATCCGGATGGCGGGATATGAGCGGGCGGATATAAAAGCCGTCATCGTGTCGACAGTAGTCCCGCGCGCTTTGCATAACCTGCAATTGCTTGCATCGCGTTATTTTGGATGTGACGCATTCGTCGCCGGGCGTGCACCTGTCGAATGGGGTATCGCTTTGCGAGTCGACGAACCACAATCCGTCGGCGCGGATCGAGCGGTCAATGCCATCGCCGCCCAGGTATTGGTCGAGGGCGACAAAATCGTTATCAGCTTCGGCACTGCTACGACATTCGACTATATTGGCCCCGACGGTTCCTATCGTGGCGGCAGTATCGCCCCCGGCGTTAATCTGTCGCTAGATGCACTCTACGCGGCCGCTGCCATGTTACCACGCATTGCAATCGAGCCGCCATCGAATGAAAGCGTCATCGGGACGACAACTGTTGGACAAATGCAGATTGGCATCTATTGGGGCTATGTGGCGATGATCGAAGGCATGATCGCACGGATGAAGGCTGAAATCGGCAGGCCAGTGACGGTTATCGCAACCGGCGGCCTTGCTATCCTGTTTCAGCAACATGGCCATTTATTCGACCGGGTTGAGCCGGATTTGACGCTGCGGGGGCTGGCGTTATTGTATGGAAGTAGAAAAGAGACATAATGACTACCCCAAAGAATGAATTGCTTTTCCTCGCGCTTGGCGGGTCGAACGAAATCGGCATGAATGTGAATTTATACGGGTGCCAGGGCAAATGGGTCATAGTCGATCTTGGTCTGACCTTTGCCAATGCGGAATATCCGGGCGTCGATCTGATCCTGCCGGATCTGGATTTTATCGAGAAACGCAGGGATGACCTTCTAGGCATCGTTTTAACACACGGACATGAAGACCATATCGGCGCAGTCGCCTATTTCGCCGCCGATCTGGGCGTGCCTCTATATGCGACACCTTTCACCGCGACACTCATCCGCGGCAAGCTGGAGGAAGAGGGGATTGCCGACAGCGTGGAACTCAACGTAATTCCGATGGAGGGCAGTTTTGCCCTTGGGCCGTTCGGTTTCCAGTTTGTAACGCTCGCGCACTCGATCCTTGAAATGAGCGCCTGCGTTATCACAACGCCCTATGGCAAGGTCTTCCATACCGGCGACTGGAAACTCGACGAGCAGCCCGTGATTGGCTTGCCATCAACCGCCGAGCAGCTTGCCGCCATTGGTGACAGCGGTGTTCTGGCGCTGGTGTGCGATTCCACCAATGCGTTCAATGCTGACGACAGCGGCAGCGAAGGCAGCGTGAAGGCCGATCTGCTTAAGTCCGTAAAGGCAGCCAAGGGCAGGGTGCTGCTGACGACATTCGCATCCAACGCTGCGCGATTGCAGACAATGGGCGAAGTCGCGCGCGAAAGCGGCCGGACATTGTGCTTTGCCGGAAGATCGCTCCACCGGATTATCGAAGCGGCACAAGCCAATGGCTATCTGAAAGACATGCCGAAAACCATAGACATGGAAGCGGTCGACAGTCTGCCGCGCCATGAAGTGATGGTCATTGCAACCGGCGGGCAGGGCGAAGCCCGCGCAGCGCTTGCCCGCATCGCCGAAGGAAATCATCCGGTCAAGTTAGAGGAGGGCGACACAGTCATCTTTTCGTCCAAGCAGATCCCCGGTAACGAGATTGCAATCGGCGTCATCATGAACAAACTGGCCGAGCGCAATATTCTGACCGTCACCGAAAAGCAGGCGCATGTCCATGTCTCGGGTCATCCTGGACAGCCCGAACTGGCCGCGCTTTATGACTGGATCAGGCCAGACGTTTTGGTGCCGGTGCATGGCGAACGGCGCCATATGGCCGAACAAGCGCGATTCGCAAAAGCCCATGGCGTGCGAAATGCTCTGGTGCAGTCCAACGGCGATGTCGTTCGCCTGGCGCCGGGACAGCCGGAGATTATCGGCAAGGAACGCACCGGACGGCTTGTTCTCGATGGCGACACCATCATCGCCGCTGACGGCGCTACCATCAACGAGCGCCGCCGCCTGTCATGGTATGGTATCATCACCGTAGCAGTTGCGCTCGACGGCGACGATGCGTTGCTGGGCGAACCGCAGATTCGGCTAAACGGCATCCCGATCGAGGAGGATCTTGAGGATTTCCTGGAGGAATCCA
>CALRMO020000137.1:0-6907 GCA_943369235.1 Sphingomonas paucimobilis | reverse complement strand
AGCGTGGAATCGCACGCGACCTTCGACGAGTGCAAACAAGGTGTGATCCTTGCCAAGACCAACGCCTGCACCCGGATAAACCTTGGTGCCGCGCTGACGGATGATAATGTTGCCGCCGATGACTTGCTCGCCACCGAACTTCTTTACGCCAAGGCGGCGGCCTGCCGAATCGCGACCGTTGCGTGACGAACCACCTGCTTTTTTATGTGCCATGGTCTAACTCCTTAACGTGAGAGCGTTGCCGCTCAAGCTTCCTTAGGGGCTACAGCCTTTTTGGGCGCAGCGGCTTTCTTTGGTGCGGCATCCTTGGCAGGAGCAGCTTCGGCAGCAGGCGCAGCTTCGGCCTTCTCGGCTTTCGGCGCAGCAGCTTTCTTCTCTTCCTTGCCAACAGCAAGAATGCGCAGCAGCGTCAGCGACTGGCGATGACCCTGTTTGCGGCGATAATTGTGGCGGCGACGCTTTTTGAAAACGATGACCTTTTCGCCACGCTCTTGCGCAATGATTTCGGCCGATACCAGCAGGCCATTCAGGTCCGCCGCCTTGTCGCCGTCACCGGCCAACAGGATATCACCCAGCGAGATCTTGTCACCCGCTTCACCAGACAGTTTTTCAACTGCGATTTTGTCTCCGGCGGCGACGCGATACTGCTTGCCGCCTGTGCGCACGATAGCGAACATGGCTATAACTCATCCGTTTCTACAGCTTAGCGCTCTTGTGAAGCGCGGTTGCTCACGCGTGATACCCATCGGCGAATCCCGAAAGGTCACGCAAGAATGGGCGCAGCTAGTCCAGGAAATCCGCGCTGTCAACGCCTTTTGCCCGCCTTTCTGGGCTATTGCGAAGGTCTCGGGGCGGGCTTAGACAGATGATATGTCGAATTTCAAGCTCGCACTCTATGTTGCACCGCTTCTCCTGCTTTCCGCCTGCGCCGCCGACGAGGGCATGTTCCCCTCGCTTGAACGTCGGCCTTATGAAAGCGATAACCCGCTGGCCTTGCCTGAAGCGGTGCCGCGCCCGCCGGTCACCCTGCCCGCCGCGCTGGCCAATCAGGTTTCTGCCTTGAATGCCCGCCATCGCGCAGCACAGGAGGCGTTTGCGAAGGCTTTAGGCCCTGTTGAGGCGCTGGCTTCGCGCGCTGCAGGCAGCGCAGCGGGTAGCGAGAGCTGGGTCAACGCGCATCTGCAACTGTCCCGGCTCGACAAGGTCCGCGCCGATTCGGTTGCCGTCGTGCGGGAATTTGATGGATTGATTGCGGGCGAAGCCGATGGCGACACCGATTTCGTGCCGTTATTAACCGACGCGCAAAAGCCGGTGGCGGATGACGTCGCCGCTCAAAACGCCGAAATCGAGCGGCTGTCGCGGCTGATCGGGGAATAGCTATTCCCTTCGCCTAACCGGATTGCGTTACCGCCTGTTGCGGTGCACAAAAGCCGCATGAATGGCGAGCCACTGATCCCCGTGTCGCAAAATGCCGACGTCCGCTTTCTGGGCAAGATGCTTGGCGACGTGATTCGGGCCTATGGCGGCGAGCAGCTTTACCGCCAGACCGAATATATCCGTTCGACTAGTGTTGATCGCTTTCGTGGGATAGAAGGGGCGGAAACAAGCGACCGGGGGCTGGGCGCATTATCGCTCGACGACACCTTGAATTTTGTCCGCGGCTTCATGCTGTTTTCGCTGCTGGCCAATCTCGCGGAAGACCGGCAAGGTCTGGCCCATGAAGACGGCGCAACCGTCGCCGATGCATATGAGCGACTTCAGGGCGAAGGCATTCATCTCGGTGCGGTGATGGAGATGCTCAGCCACAGCCTCATCGTCCCCGTGCTCACCGCGCATCCGACCGAAGTCCGGCGCAAAAGCATTATCGACCACAAAAATCGTATCGCCGCCCTGATGGCGATGCGCGACGAGGGGCAGGCCGCAACCAGCGAGGGCGACGATATCGACGCCGCCATCTACCGGCAGATCGCCTTGCTCTGGCAAACACGACCGCTGCGGCGCGAAAAGCTCTTCGTTGCCGACGAGATCGAAAATGTCCGCTCCTACATGCAGGAAGTGTTTCTTGTCGCGTTGCCCAAGCTATATATGCGCTGGGAAAAGGCGCTCGGCGCAAGGCCGCCAAGCTTTGTCCGGCTGGGCACGTGGATCGGCGGCGACCGCGATGGCAATCCGTTTGTGGATGCCGAAACATTGCGCTTTGCGATAACGCGCGACGGCGGGACGGCCATCCGCCATTATCTTGAATCGATCCACAAGCTCGGCGCCGAGATTTCGATCTCGAGCGAGATGAGCAAAACGCCGCACGCCGTGCTCGCGCTCGCCGAAAAGAGCGGCGACACCGCGCCCAGCCGCGCCGACGAGCCCTATCGCCGCGCGATGTCCGGCATATATGCCCGGCTTGCCGCAACTCACATCAAGCTGATCGGCAATCAGCCTCCGCGGCCCTCCAGCCTGGCAGGTGAGCCCTATTCCGGACCCGATGAGCTGCGTACCGATCTCATCACGGTCGCCTCCGGCCTCGCCAGCGACGGCGACGGGGCGCTGTCGACCGGGGGGGCGTTGGGCCGGTTAATCCGCGCCGTCGAAATTTTCGGATTTCACCTCGCTACACTTGATCTGCGCCAGAATAGCGATGTTCACGAACGCGTTATCGCCGAGCTTTTCAAGACCGCAGGCGTTGCGCCCGATTATGCAAATCTCGACGAGGCTGACCGCATTACGTTGCTGACGATCGAACTGTCGCACAACAGGCCGCTCGCCGGCGAGTGGACAAGCTACGGCGAGGAGACCGCGAAGGAACTTGCAGTCGTCGGCGCCGCTGCCCGGGCACAAGCCGATTTTGGCCGCGCGGCGATCACCACATATAACATCAGCAAAACCGGGAGCGTATCAGACATGCTCGAGGTCTATGTGCTGCTGAAGCAGGCGGGCCTCTACCGCGTCACCGAAGACGGCACGCCCAGTGCAAGCATCATGTCGGTGCCGCTGTTCGAGACCATTGCCGACTTGCAGGCCGCGCCCGAAACAATGCGCGCTTTTTTCGCTATCCCGCAGATGCGCGCGCTGGCAACGACACGCGGGCATCAGGAAGTGATGATCGGCTATTCGGATTCGAACAAAGACGGCGGTTATTTGACCTCGACTTGGGAATTGTACGAGGCCTCCAGCGCGCTTGCGCCGGTGTTTGCCGACGCCGGCGTTGCCATGCAGTTGTTCCATGGGCGCGGCGGCGCGGTCGGGCGAGGCGGCGGCTCGGCCTTTGGTGCTATCCTGGCCCAGCCAAAAGGCACGGTGCAGGGGCGCATTAGAATCACCGAACAGGGCGAGGTCATCGCTGCCAAATATGGAACCGTTGATAACGCGGTGACGAGCCTTGAGACCATAGCATCGGCCACGATGCTGGCGACCTTGTCGAGCGATCCGATTGCCGAAGCCGACGTCGCCCGCTTCAAGGCTGCGATGGCGGAGCTTTCGGCGAGCGCCCTTGGTCATTATCGCGGCCTTGTTTATGACACCCCGAACTTCCGCACTTTTTTCCGCCAGATGACGCCGATCAATGAAATCGCCACGCTCAAGATAGGCTCACGCCCATCGAGCCGGACCGCGTCCGACGCGATCGAGGACCTGCGCGCCATTCCGTGGGTGTTCAGCTGGGCACAGGCCCGCGTCATGCTCCCCGGCTGGTATGGCACGGGGCAAGCGCTGGCAGACTTTGCCGACAAGGGCTTGCTCAAAGCGATGGCGGGCGAATGGTCCTATTTCCAGACCATCCTTGGCAATATGGAAATGGTGCTGGCCAAATCGGACATGGGCATCGCCGCACATTATGCGGGGCTGGTCGAGGACAAGAAGCTCTCGCAGACGCTGTTCGGACGCATCAAGGATGGGTGGAATGCGGCGCGCGACAGCCTCCTTGACGCCACGCGTCAGGCTCATCTTCTCGAAGCCAACCCGGCGCTCAACAATTCGATCCGCCTTCGCCTGCCTTATATCGAGCCGCTGAATCTGCTTCAGATAGAACTCATGAAGCGCCACCGCGCGGGCGAAGCCGATGAGCGAGTCGGCGAAGGCATCCAGTTGACGATCAACGCGATTGCGACGGCGTTGAGGAATAGTGGGTAGCTACAGACGCCATTATTTCGGCGACATCCCTTCCGCCTCAACTTCCTTTACTCCAAAATCGAAATGAATTCGCACCCAAACCCCGAGCTGCGGCTTGTTGTCGACACGCGGAGGCTTTACCAGAAACTGCCATGCCGCCTTTCTTAGCGCCTGTGCCAGCCCCGTTCCGCGGGGGTTTTCGCCGATAATCTGGCAGTTTTCGACGCGGTTGCGTTCGATCATGCGGCAGGCAATGTCGGCGGAGGCTCCAGGCGGAATGCGCTTTACGGCGGCGAGATAGGGGCGGAGTTCGCTGTCATAGGGTTCGCGCAGCCATGCCACCGGATAAAGCTGTGCGCCGCCGGGGCCAAGACCTGGACCCATCTGGCCTTTGCTGCTTTGGCCGCTCCCCTTGGAATCGCCATTACCCGCGCTACCACTAGCCGGAAGTTTGGAAAGGTCCATCGCGTCAAAATCCGCCTTGCTGACTTCGATAAAATCGGGGCTGGGCGGCGGTGCCTTGACGGGATTAACAGGCGGCAGCAATGGCTTGGGAATTGGCGGATTAATAATGCGCTGCTTCGCAGTGACGACCGGTGTGTCGGCCTCGCTTTTATCGGCGCTGCTGGACGTGGACTGGGCCTCGAGCGAGAAGGTGCTTAAACTAGGTTTTCCGACATCTGGTTCGCCCGACCGCATACTGAGGCTGAGGATCGCGATGATAAACAATATCTCGAGCAGCAGCGCGATGGCAAAACCGAATCCCCGTCGCTTAAGCTCCGAACGGTTCCAATCTGTTTGTTCTGAATAGGCCATGCGCGCAGCGGGCACCTTTAATGGGGTGCCGGGCGCTTGCAATGCACGATGTTGCTGAAATTAAAGCGGGACGAACTTTACCTTCAACCCGTCTTTTGGCTTCGGGATCGGCCATGGCTGCCACTCAGGCGCATAGCCATCCGCAATTTCGACCCGGACGCTGGTCAGCAGATGGTGCATGAACAGCTTCATCTGCATATAGGCAAAGTGAAGCCCCAGGCACATATGCGCGCCGCCGCCGAACGGCACCCATGCATATTTGTGGCGCGCCTTCACCTGCTCAGGCGTGAAGCGCATGGGGTCGAAGACTTCAGGGTTAGGCCAGTATTCTTCCATCATGTGGACATAGGCCGGGCTGATGCTGACCGCAGTGCCCTTCGGGATGTGATAACCCATAAAGTCGAAATCCTTGAGCGCGCGGCGCGGAATCGACGGGACGGGCGAGATCATCCGCAGCGATTCCTTAAAGGCATATTCGGTCAGCTCGAACTTGTCCAAATCGGCAAAGGCGATATCGCTTCCGGCAGGCGCAATCGACAGGCACTCCTGACGCAGCTTTTCCTGCCATTCGGGGTGTTTCGCCAGATACCAGATCATCGAGGTGACCGACGACGTGATCGTATCGTGCGCCGCCATCATCAGGAAGTTCATATGGTCGATCAGCTCGCCATCGGACATATATTCGCCGTCTTCGCGTTTCGAACGGCAGAACTGGCTGAACATATCCTGCCGGTTTTCGTTGCGGCGCCGCTCGGCGATTTGCGGACCGAAATAGTCGATCAGATATTTGCGCCCGGCAACGCCCCTGCCCATCGAGGTGAAGGGAATCGGCGCGCGGATAGGGGCAACTGAAGCCTGCACCATGTCGACAAAGGCCTTGTTGATCTTGTCGGCCTCTGGCCCGAGCGGGATGCCAAGGAAGCTCTCTGCGGCAACGTCCAGCGTCAGTTGCTTGATGGCCGGATAAAACAGCATATCCCCGCGCCAGGTCTTCAGCTGCTCGGAAAAGATGCGGTTCATGTCCTGCGTATAGGCGCGCATCGGCTCTGGCTTGAAGGCGATGCCGAGCGCGCGGCGGTCCATGCGGTGATGATCGAAATCGAGCAGCATCAGCCCGCGCGGGAACAGCAGGTTGAGCACCGGTCCCCAGCCTTGCTCGTTGGAGAATAATTTGTCGCGGTCGAACAGCATCAGCTCGTTCGCTTCCGCCCCGACCAGCGAAATTGTCGGATTGCCAAAGGCGTTGGTCCGGAACACCTTGCCATAGGTTTCGACCATATGCTTGCCATAAGCGGGCGGATCGCGCAGCACACGAAACGTCGTCCCGATGATCGGCGGACCGTTCTCGCCGGGAATGTGCGCAAGCTCGCCAATCTTCTTGCGTGGCACCCAGTGCGGGTTAGCAGCTTCGCTGTGGGCCAAGGGCATAGTCATCCATCCTGTTAACTGAGCGGTTAAATGCTACTGCCCTTTATGTCAGTAGCGTGCAAGAGCGACGTGAACGTGCCGTTCCTGAACAAAAGCAAACCAGCGCATTCACTTACAATTCAACTGCTGGACCCTAATCATGAAAGCACGGTAAACCGTGTATAAGACATTTGCGGGCGCAGGCGGGACATCCGCAAAACAGGGGTGCATTTATCATGAAAATTTTCGGGCGAAAAACCTTACTCAAAATGGCCGCGCTGGCCACCGCCGGTTTCGGCGTATCGGGCTGTGGGTACGACATGGGTCTCGGCTATGCCAGCGACGGCTATTATGGCGATGGCTATAATGACGGCTATGACTGCGATCCCTATGGCGCATATGATAGCTATTACCAGTGCGATTATGGCCACGGATTTAGGGTCCGGACCCAATAAGCGGATTCCCGACGCCAGCAGATTGTGGTTTAGTGCCTTCGGTAAGGAGGCTTTGAGAATGGCGGATTTCTTTTGGTTTTCAGATGAGCAGTGGTGTCGGATAGAGCCGTTGCTGCCGGTAAATGGCA
>CALRMO020000136.1:0-7004 GCA_943369235.1 Sphingomonas paucimobilis | reverse complement strand
AATCCCCCTCCCGCTTGCGGGAGGGGCTAGGGGAGGGTCTGTGCTGACGACTGATTCACCTGCCTCCAACCCCTCCCGCAAGCGGGAGGGGAGCAAATGAAGCCAGCGGCTCGTCTTCAATCGGCGATCGAGCTGCTCGATGCCATTATCGTCGCTGCGCGCGATGGCGGCGCGTCGGCGGATCAGCTGGCGAAGCGCTTTTTCGCCGAGCGGCGTTATGCGGGATCGAAAGACCGGCGAGCGGTGCGCGAGCTGGTGTGGGCGGCGATCCGCCGATTTGGTGAGCGACCCGACACGGCGCGGTCGGCTTTTGTCGCCATAGCGGACGGCGATCCCGACCTCGCGGCACTTTTCGACGACAGCGATTATGGCCCCCCGGCAATTGGACCATCGGAACAGCGCGCAAGCGGCGGTTTGCTGCCGTTATGGATATTGCCGCATTTTGCCGATCTGGTTGACGAAGGCGAGCGCCTCGCTTTGCTCGATCGTGCACCGCTCGATTTGCGGGTGAACACGCTCAAAACGTCGCGGGAAGCCATCATTGCAGATTTCTCCAACGCTGAAATCTTGCCGCAATCGCGCAGCGCGTTGCGTTTGCCGACCGGTCAGGCGGTCAAGAGCCATCCTGCCGTGACCGATGGCCTCGTCGAGATCCAGGATCTGGGCAGCCAGTTGATTGTCGATGCCTGCGCTGCCAAACCCGGCATGATCGTGCTCGATTTATGCGCCGGAGCTGGTGGCAAGACCCTTGCACTGGCCGCCGATATGGAAGGCAAAGGTCGGCTGATCGCCAGCGACACGAACAGGGCGCGGCTTGACCAGTTACGCCCACGCGCCAACCGGGCCGGGGTGCAGGACATCGAAACAGTACTGCTTAATCCGGGGAAGGAGCGCGCGATGCTGGCGGACCTCGCGCAGGCGTGCGATCTGGTCCTGATCGACGCGCCATGCTCGGGCAGCGGCACGTGGCGGCGGAACCCCGAAACCCGCTGGCGGCTCAATCCGGTTCGGCTGGAACATGTAATCCAAGCACAAGCCAATTTGCTCGACATTGGCGCGGAAATGGTCGCACCGGGCGGGCATTTGGTTTATGCCGTGTGCTCGCTACTTGATGATGAGGGTAGGGGGCAGGTGAGCGCGTTCTTGAACCGACATGATGGCTGGCGCGCGGAGGCGATTGCGCTTCCCGCAGGTCGCGCGCATGGCGACGGCGTTCTGCTTACCCCGCATCATGACGGCGCCGACGGATTTTTCTTCGCGAGGTTGCAAAAGCTGTGATAGCGTCGCGACTCCAATATAGCTGGAACCTGATTATGCGCTTTTCTCCTGCCGCTATTGCTCTTTCGCTAACGCTTGCCGTCATGTCGAGCGCCGGGATATCGGCACGGTCCGATGACGATATCGATCCCCGCTCCCTTGCCTTCATGAAAGCAGGCGAGGTCGCAGCAAAAGCGGGTCAGTTGGAAAATGCCATCGATAATTACGAGACCGCGCTTGCCGTCGACCCGCGCAATCGCCAGGCGTATATTGTCATGGCGCGAGCAGTGAAGGAACAAGGACTGACCGGCAAGGCCATTCGCTTTTACAAGGAAGCGCTCGAGCTTGAGCCCAATGACCAGGTCGCTCTGGCGGAACAGACCGACGCGATGATCGCCAAGGGCGCGATTGAGCCAGCACGCAAGAATATCGCCCGGCTGAAGACATTGTGCCGCACCGATTGCGCTGCCGCAGACCGCCTTGCCATCGCCGCGATCAAGGCGTCCGAAAGGCCGCAATTGCAGGCAAGCGCGCTGGAGATAAAACCGACAGTGGGTGAAGCGCCGAAGGTGAATTGACGGACAAAAACCGTAGCCCTGAGCAGCAGCCGCATAGCGGCTGCGACGGTCGAAGGGCGCTTATCGTCCAAACGCAGCGCTATCCTGATGGGCGCCCTTCGACTTTTCGACAGCGCTTTGCACTGTCGGCTCAGGACTACGGTATTTAAATCAAATCAACCGTGGGTCAAACGCCGAGGGTGGATTGATTCAGTCGCGTCGTGCAGGACCCACCAACGACCCGTTCGTCCTGAGTAGCCGCTAAGCGAATGCGAAGTGGCGTATCGAAAAACTTTTGATCGGGAGGATGCTTCGATACGGCACCTCGCCATTGGCTCGGCACCTACTCAGCACGAACGGCTGTGGATTGCCCTTGTTATCGCTTCAAATCAATTCGCCAAATTCAGCAACGATATTTTCGTAAAGCCGCTTTTTAAACGGCACGATCAAATGGGGTAACCGATCGGGAGCCACCCATTGCCAACGGGAAAATTCGGCATGTTCGGTCGCGATATTGACGTCCTTATCGGCCCCCTTGAAGCGCATCAGGAACCATGTCTGCCGCTGACCGCGATATTTGCCTTTCCACACCTTGCCGAGCAACTCGTCGGGCAGATCGTAGAAATGTTCGTCGCGGCTGCGCGCGATGATGTCGACAAGCTCCACCGATATCCCGGTCTCTTCGCCGAGTTCGCGTAACGCTGCCTGTTCGGCATACTCGCCATCGTCGATACCTCCCTGCGGCATTTGCCAGGCGTCGCCTTCGGGCGCCTTGTCGATGCGCTGTCCGACAAAGACCTTGCCTTCGGTGTTGGCAAGCATGATGCCCGCGCACGGGCGGTAGGGCAGATCGGCAAATTCAGGTTTCATGCCTTGGCCATGACCTCGGCGAGCATCGATTTCAAGGCGGAAACATATCCTTTGACATCCTTTTGCGCCGAAGGGATGGCCTGACGGATATTGATGTGGCCGTGGATGGTGCCTTCCGCGCTGATATGTTCGACCCGGACGCCATCGGCCTTCAGCTTTTCGACATAAGCGATGCCCTGATCGCGAAGCGGGTCGAGACTTGCGGTGGTGACCAGGCTAGGCGGCATACCTTTTTGGTCGAAATTCAAGGGCTCTGCGCGATAATCGCCGGGCGCTGCGGCATGGCCCTCGTTGAAATAGGCCATCGCCTCATCGGTCAGAAGGTAGCCCGTCGCAAATTCGCGCATGCTCGGCCAGTCGGCATCGAGCGTGACGACGGGGTAAATCGGATGCTGCACCAGCACGGGCACGTCGGCCGGATTATCGCGCAACGCCATCGTCGTGACGATAGTCAGGTTGCCGCCCGCACTGTCGCCAGAAGTGATCAGGCCAGTGACCTGAAGGCCGAGTTCGGCCGGGCTCGACGCGATCCAGCGAGTCGCTGCTTCGCAATCGATGGCGGGCGCGGGGAAGGGGAATTCGGGCGACAGGCGATAATCGATTGAGATCACGGGCAAGTCAAGCAGCCGCGCCACTTCAGCGCAATGCGGGTCGTAGGTGTACAGGCTGCCGATAACAAAACCGCCGCCATGATAGAACACCATCACGGGACCGGCCTCGCGACTCTCGCGGCAATCATAGAGTCGCGCCGGTATCGTTCCAGCGGGTCCAGGGATTTCGAGGTCGCGGATAACGGCCAGTTCACCCACCGGTGCGTCGGCCAGATCGCGCATCGCAGCGGTCATGGCGCGGGCATCCGAAGCAGGCACTTCCCAGAATTTGGGGCCGGGCACCGAATTCAGAAATTGCAGGAACATCGCCACGTCGGGGCGCACAAAAGGGGTATTCTCGGTCATAACATCCTCCGTCTCTGCCGGGGTGATAGGGCCGCGGCCCGGACAGGTCCAGCATATCCCATTATAGATTTTCTAACATTGCAGTGCGGTTGGAATGGGATTAGGCGATTCTGCATATAAGGTTTCAATTAAAGACGGGCTGGAACGAATGGCTACGGCATTCAAGGACGATCACACGGGCGACCACTCGCCCGTGCATAGCGACGCGGTTGTAATCCGCTTTGCAGGCGACAGCGGCGACGGCATGCAGTTGACTGGCGGGCAATTTACGCTGTCCTCGGCGCTCTCGGGCAACGATTTTGCGACTTTCCCCGATTTTCCGGCTGAAATCCGTGCGCCGATTGGCACATTGTTCGGTGTTTCGGCATTCCAGATCAATTTCGGTAGCCAGGCTATCGATACCGCAGGCGATCAGCCCGATGTGTTGATCGCAATGAATCCGGCAGCGTTGAAAACCAATGTCGATGCGCTTCGCGAAGGTGGCCTCATCATTGCTGACACCGGCGAGTTCAATCAACGCAACCTCGACAAGGCGAAATATGCGGCCAACCCGTTCGAGGATGGCAGCCTTGCCAAATGGCAGGTGCTGGCGTTTGACATCAGCGCGCTGACGCTTGAGGCAGTCAAGCCGTTCGGCATGGGCAACAAGGACGCGCTGCGCTGCAAGAATATGTGGACGCTGGGGCTGGCGTTGTGGATGTTCGACCGGGATCGTCAGCCGATTATCGATTGGCTGAATGCGAAATTCGCGAAAAATCAGGTGCTGGCCGATGCCAATATCGCGGCTCTGAATGCGGGCCACGCTTATGGCGAGACCGCCGAGCTTTCCGGACCGCTCAAGCAATATCATGTCGATGCGGCTGAGGTTGAGGCGGGGGTTTACCGTACGGTCACAGGTGCTGAATCGATATCCTATGGCTTGGTCGCCGGTGCGCAATTGGCGGGGCTGAAGATGTTCTTTGGTGGCTACCCGATCACGCCAGCCTCGGCGATCTTGCATCATCTGTCGCGGCTCAAGGAATATGGCATCACCACATTCCAGGCCGAGGATGAAATCGCTGCAATCTGTTCGGCGATTGGCGCAAGCTATGCCGGGCAATTGGGGGTCACCAGCTCGTCTGGTCCAGGAATCGCGCTAAAAGGCGAGGCGATGGGGCTTGCGATCATGACCGAGCTGCCGTTGATTATCGTCAACAGCCAGCGCGGCGGGCCATCGACCGGCCTTCCAACCAAGACCGAACAGTCCGATCTCTATCAAGCCGTCTATGGCCGCAATGGCGATGCGCCGATGCCGGTAATCGCCGTGCGATCACCCGTCGATGCCTTCGATTGTGCAATTGAGGCGGTGCGGATTGCGGTCGAATATATGACGCCGGTGATGCTGCTGACCGATGGCTATATCGCCAATGCGGCTGAGCCTTGGAAGGTGCCCGACCTGTCGGAGTACAAACCATTCCCCGTAGAGTTTCTGGAAAACGTTCCGGAAAGCGGCTTCAAACCCTATTCGCGCGATCACAAGCTGAAGCGGCCCTGGGTCAAACCGGGGACGCCCGAATTGCTTCACCGCATTGGCGGGATCGAGAAGGAAGTCGATACCGGGCACATCAATTACTCGCCCGCCAACCATCAGGCGATGACCGACATCCGTTCGGCCAAGGTCAACGGCGTTGCCGACAGCATTCCTGATCAGGCGGTCGAACAAGGCCGCGCCGGGGCAAAGATCGCGGTCGTCGGCTGGGGTTCGACCTATGGCCCGATCCGCCAGGCCGTCCGCCGCCAGCGCGCCAAGGGTATCGACGTTGCGCACGTCCACATCCGCCATATCTGGCCGATGCCAAAGAATATGGGCGAGCTGCTCAAGAGTTTCGATCATGTCATCGTGCCCGAAATGAACACCGGGCAGCTGAAGACATTGCTGCGCGACCAGTTTCTCGTGGATGCGAAGCCAGTGAACAAGGTGTCGGGCCAGCCGTTTACGATTGCGGAAATCGAGGCGGCGATCCTGGGCGAACTGGGTGGAAATCTCGATAGTCACGTAGAAGCCGACACCACGCAATTGCCCGAACCCGTATCGGGATATGATGATGGCAGTTTGAAGGGGCAGAAATCC
The DNA here is from genome assembly GCA_943369235.1 of Sphingomonas paucimobilis. Classification (GTDB taxonomy): domain Bacteria; phylum Pseudomonadota; class Alphaproteobacteria; order Sphingomonadales; family Sphingomonadaceae; genus Sphingorhabdus_B; species Sphingorhabdus_B paucimobilis_A. Next base: position 1,254 of record CALRMO020000136.1, on the reverse strand, counting down.
CCGCAATCGGCCTGAAGGATTTAGCCATGAACGACATGACCCCCATCAAAACGACGACGCCGAAGGACTGGGAAACCGATCAGGAGGTTCGCTGGTGCCCCGGCTGCGGCGACTATGCGATATTGAAGGCGGTGCAGCGCACAATGCCAGAGCTTGGCAGCACGCCCGAAAACACCGTGTTCATCAGCGGCATCGGCTGCTCGTCGCGCTTCCCATACTATATGGAAACATACGGCTTTCACACCATCCACGGCCGAGCGCCGGCGGTGGCGACCGGGGTAAAGCTGGCCAATCCCGGCCTTGATGTCTGGATTATTACAGGCGATGGCGACGCGTTGAGCATTGGTGGCAATCACACGATGCACCTGCTGCGCCGCAACCTCGATTGCCAGATCATGCTTTTTAACAATGAGATTTACGGGCTGACCAAGGGCCAATATTCGCCCACCAGCCGCGTTGGCACGAACAGTCCGTCGACGCCTTACGGCTCGGTCGACCGGCCGGCGATGCCATGCGCCTTTGCGCTGGGCTCGGGTGCACGATTTGTGGCGCGCGGGTTCGATGTTTCGAAAAATTTGCCTGAAGTTTTAAAAGCCGCTCACGCGCATCGCGGCGCGGCATTTATCGAAATTTTTCAAAACTGTATCGTCTACAATAAAGACGTGTTCGAGGATTTTGCTGCACCAAAGGGCGCCGAAGATCAGCAGCTTTGGCTTAAAAATGGTGAGCCGATGTTGTTCGCAAGAGGAACCAAGGGAATCGCGCTCGATGTCGAAGCTTTGGAACTCAAAGTTGTCGATGTCATCGATGGCGACTGGAAATCCGCTGGCGTGATCGTCCATGACGTGACCAACCGCGGCGTTGCCCATATGCTCGTCGAAATGCGCTTCGGCGAATTTCCGATGGCGCTTGGCGTCCTCTACGACGACCCACGCCCGACCTTCAACGACGCTGTGGTCGAACAGAACCGCGCAGTCAGCGAGGGCAAGGTCGCCGATTTGAACAGGCTGTTGTCGAAGGGCCAAACCTGGATAGTCGAAGAGGGGCATCCGGAGAATTAATCGCGGGCGGCGATAAGACCGTATTGCAAAGCCGTGTCGCCTGCGTCAGCAATAGGGCATGGATAATCTAACGCATAGCCTCGTAGGTGCGCTCATCGGGCAGATGGGGCTGAAACGCAAAACCGGGCTTGCGATGCCCACGCTGATCATCGCGGCGAACATTCCCGATATCGACGCTGTGGCGACCTTGCTC
>CALRMO020000135.1:0-7045 GCA_943369235.1 Sphingomonas paucimobilis | reverse complement strand
CTTCGCTGAAGCTACGGCGGGCAGGCCCGTCGTGTAGCTCGCTGGCTGTTTGGGTTTAATCTTTCAGAAACGCAGGAACGTGGTCGGGGTTGCCGCCGCCTTTACGCTGCTTTTCGCATCAATGCTCCAGCTTCGTCCAACCGCCTGTGCAATGCCATCGGCGAAAGTTCCAATCCGTTAGGCCAAGCGAGAGCGCCTGCCTCAATAAAGGCTCTCGCGAAATAGGCAGGATCGGTGAGAGGGCGGGTTAGTACGGTGTCGCGTGCGATCAACGACTCGGCTGACCAGCGCGCGGTCGCGCCGTCCGAAAAGGCAAGATCAAGCTGCTGGTCGCCTGCAACCTTTATGTGAACCAGTTCAATCATCGACATCTGCTCCGGGAATCAACTCCATCGGCTCCAGCGCTTCGCTGTGCTGCCAGTTTGCCATAAGTTCGTCCTTGTGGTCCAGTGCCCATTGCTTGACGATTTTCGCCGCCTTTTTAGGTAACGAACCGAACATAATCTCGCCGTCGGATATCCGCACAAAAGCGGTGAAGCCCTGATAGCTGGCATGGAAATGCGGCGGCGGATGATCGTCGTGATACATCCTGATCACTATTCCGAAAAAGACAGAAATCACCGGCATTTAGAATTAATGCCAACCGTTTGCGGCCTCGTCAAGTCAACGAAAAAGGGGCCGCCGCAGCGACCCCTTTTCCTCTCCCGCTTCGCTGAAGCTACGGCGGGCAGGCCCGTCGTGTAGCTCGCTGGCTGTTTGGGTTTAATCTTTCAGAAACGCAGGAACGTGGTCTGGGTTGCCGCCGCCTTCTCCGCCTTCTGAACGCTCTTGGCGTGGGCCACGGTCGCCGCGGCCTTCGCCACGTCCACCGCCGCCGTCACGACGCGGTCCACGGTCGCCGCGACCTTCGCCGCGTCCGCCGCCACCGCCGCCTTCGCGACGTGGACCACGGTCAGGACGATCACCGCGTAGGCGTTCTTCACGTGGGGGGCGTGTGTCTTCGAGCTCTTCGCCGGTTTCCTGGTTTACGACGCGCATCGACAGGCGAACCTTGCCGCGCTGGTCGATTTCAAGGACCTTGACCTTGACTTCCTGACCTTCCGAAAGAACGTCGCCGACTTTTTCAACGCGCTCGTTGGCGATTTCGGAGACGTGCACGAGGCCGTCCTTGCCGCCCATGAAGTTCACGAATGCGCCGAAATCGACCATGTTGACGACCTTGCCGTCATAGATTTTGCCGACTTCTGCTTCTTCGACGATTCCGCTGATCCACTTGCGTGCGGCTTCGATCTGGCTTGGATCGCTCGACGAAATCTTGATCAGGCCTTCATCGTCGATATCGACCTTTGCGCCGGTTGTCGCGACGATTTCGCGAATGACCTTGCCGCCGGTGCCGATGATGTCGCGGATCTTCGCCTTGTCGATCTGCATCGTTTCAATGCGAGGCGCAAATTCGGACAGCTCGCCGCGAGCTTCGCCGAGTGCCTTCGCCATTTCACCGAGGATATGCGCGCGGCCTTCCTTGGCTTGGGTGAGCGCAGCTTCGAAGATTTCGCGGGTGATACCGGCAATCTTGATGTCCATCTGCATCGTGGTGATGCCTTCGGACGTGCCTGCGACCTTGAAATCCATGTCGCCGAGATGGTCTTCGTCACCCAGAATGTCGGACAGAATTGCGAAATCCTTGCCTTCGAGGATGAGGCCCATGGCGATGCCCGAAACCGGCCGCTTGATGGGGACGCCGGCGTCCATCATCGCGAGGCTTCCGCCGCAGACCGACGCCATCGACGACGAGCCGTTCGACTCGGTGATGTCGCTGGTGATGCGGATGGTATACGGGAAGTCTTCCTTGCTTGGCAGCACGGCGTGAAGCGCGCGCCAGGCGAGCTTGCCATGACCGATGTCGCGGCGGCTTGGAGCGCCGAAACGTCCAACTTCGCCAACGCTGTACGGCGGGAAGTTATAGTGCAGCATGAACTGTTCATAATGCAGGCCGCCGAGGCCGTCGATCATCTGCTCTGCGTCCTTGGTGCCCAGGGTGCAGGTTGCGATGGTCTGGGTTTCGCCGCGGGTGAACAGGGCGGAGCCATGCGCGCGTGGCAAAAAGTGCGTTTCGCCGACGATCGGGCGGATCTGCGAAGTGGTGCGTCCGTCGATGCGGGTGCCGTCTTTGAGGATGGCGCCGCGAACGATTTCGGCCTCGAGCTTCTTCATCAGCTTGCCGGCAGCAAGCTGATCCTGCGGGGCGGCGTCGGCAAACGCTTCTTTCGCCTTGGCCCGTGCAAGGTTCAGCGCGTCCGAACGAGCCGACTTGTCGGTGATCTTGTAGGCCGCAGCAATGTCGTTGCCGATGAGCTTCTTGAGCTTGTCCTTGGCAGCGGAAAGATCAGCCTGTTCGGCCATCGTCCAGGGTTCCTTGGCAGCCTGCTCGGCAAGCTTGATGATCGCCTTGACGACTTCTTTACAAGCATCATGCGCGAACAGGACGGCGCCGAGCATGATTTCTTCCGAAAGCTCGTTGGCTTCGGATTCGACCATCATCACCGCGTCGTAGGTTGCCGCAACCACAAGGTCGAGATCGCCTTCGGCAACCTGCTCGTCGGTCGGATTCAGGATATATTCGCCGTTCAGGTAACCAACGCGCGCTGCGCCGATCGGGCCCATGAACGGAACGCCCGACAACGTCATTGCGGCGGACGCTGCGACCAGTGCCAATATGTCGGGCTCGTTATGGCCGTCGTAGCTCAAGACTTGGGCTATGCAATTGATTTCATTATAAAATCCCTCTGGAAAGAGGGGGCGTAATGGACGGTCGATCAGACGCGAAACCAGCGTTTCCTTTTCGGTCGCGCCGCGTTCACGCTTGAAGAAGCCACCGGGGATCCGGCCGGCTGCGGAATATTTTTCCTGATAGTGAACGGTCAGCGGGAAGAAATCCTGGCCTTCCTTCACTGACTTTGCAGCGGTGACCGCGCAAAGCACTACGGTTTCGCCGAGCGATGCCATGACAGCGCCATCGGCTTGACGGGCAACCTTGCCCGTTTCGAGAGTGAGGGTTTGTCCGCCCAACTCGATTGATACAGTTTTCGTGTTAAACATTTTATTTCCTTTGACCCGCATGCCCAATGCGATGCGGGGCCTCATGATTGCGGACAAACCGGTCCACAGACGGTGTGGGGCTTCTTTGGCCCCTATGGCAGTCCAGCCTCATTGCCAGACGACCCCATGCAAAAAGCGGCCCCGATTGAGGCCGCTTTGAGAATCTTATTTACGAAGTCCGAGCTTCGCGATGAGGGCGGCATAACGCTCGCCATCGATTTTCTTGAGATAGTCCAGAAGCGAACGACGCTTGTTCACCATCATCAAAAGGCCACGACGCGAATGATTGTCCTTGTGGTGGGCTTTGAAATGGTCGGTCAAAGCGTTGATCCGGTCGGTCAGAATTGCAACCTGCACTTCGGGCGATCCGGTATCATTTGCTTCGCGAGCATGTTCTTTGATAACTTCGGCTTTGCGTTCAGCGGTAATCGTCATATTTTTCCTTCGAACATCGTAATTTAGAGGTTAAAGCCACGGACGCTTTTTAACACTCCGTCGATGTTCTCCACCAGTGCCAAAGGCCGCAAATCTGCGCCTCTCGCCCAATGTAGCCCATCTTTCATGGCAATCCCGGTCAAGACGCGGCCCGCTTGGACTGCCCTTGCCTGTTCCGGGGAGAGATCGAGAGCCGGGATGTCGACCAGCCCTGCCTCTATCGGCAAGATAATGTCTTCTCGGGGGTGCCCTTGGCCGAATGCGTTGAGTTTGTCCAGCGAAATCGCGTTTTCCAGCGTGAACGGACCAGCGCGTGTACGGCGGAGCATAGTGACATGGCCGACGGTGCCGAGGGCGTGAGCGATGTCTCGAGCAAGACTGCGGATATATGTGCCTTTACTGACATCTACGCGTAGCGTGGCCCAACGCGTCCCATCGGCCAGCTGGCTTTCCGCGCGGTATTGGATATCGTGGATAGTCACCCGGCGTGATTGCATTTGCACAACCTCACCCGCTCTAGCGCGATCATATGCCCGAACACCATCAACTTTTAGCGCCGAGTAGCTTGGCGGAACCTGATCGACCTCTCCGAGAAAACTGTACATGACCTGTTCGATATCGCCGTAATCCGGAATATGATCGGACCGAGCCACGATAGCGCCTTCGGAATCCAGAGTGTCGGTTTCGGTTCCGAAAGTAATCGTGAAATCATACGACTTCGAAGCATCGAGCATTCGCCCGCACAGTTTTGTCGCTTCGCCCAGCGCAATCGGTAAAATGCCTGTCGCTAGCGGATCGAGCGTGCCACCATGTCCTACCTTGACCTTGCCAAAGCCAGCCTCACGCAAATTGCGCTTCACCGCAGCAACGGCCTGCGTCGAGCCAAGCCCTATCGGTTTATCGAGAATGACCCAGCCATGCACGTGCTGCGTTACAGCCCTGCCCGCGCTGCCATGAAATGTTTGCGGCACATCGCGACATAGCGGTCATCCCCGCCGATTTCGGTCTGTGCGCCGTCGATGACAGCCTTACCGAATTCATCGACACGCAGGTTCATCGTCGCCTTGCGTCCGCAATCGCACACGCCTTTTAGTTCAACCAGACTGTCTGCAATGCCGAGAAGCGCTGCTGACCCGGGAAATAGCTCGCCCTGAAAATCCGTACGCAGGCCATAACAGACAACCGGAATACCAGCTTTGTCGGCCAACCGTGCACATTGCCAGACCTGCTCTTTCGAAAGAAACTGCGCCTCGTCGATCAACACGCACGCCAAGGGTGTTTCCCGATGCCGCTCAAGCACTGCAGCCTCAATATCGGTCGAAGCTTCAAACCGGCTTGCGTCACCTGCGAGACCAATCCGCGAACTGATCGCGCCAAATCCGGGCCGATCGTCCAGAGCAGCGGTCCAAAGCATGACCTTCATGCCACGCTCGCCATAATTGAATGCCGCTTGCAACAAAGTTGAAGATTTGCCCGCGTTCATCGAAGCGTAGTAGAAATAGAGCTTGGCCATTGAGCTAAATCGTTTCGACCGCGACCGGGGCGTTTTGACCTGCCGACAATGCCAAAGTACGGTCGAAGGTCAAGAATCGGTCGGCTTCTCGTGCCGCAGCAAGGTGGATCATGTCGCCAAAATCCGCCCCGTGACGATATTGCCCCAATGCCCATTCAAGAACATCGGCAAGTTCAAACTCCAAACCCTGAAGATCGAGGAGGCTGCTAAATGCTGAATAGATCCGCTCCCGATCATATTGAAAGCGCGAACGTAAAACCCATTCGGTTTCCAAAACGACCGACAGGTTTGCAAGTAACTCGCCCGCGTCCAACAGTTGTTCCACGACCGCGAGTTGGCGCTCGTCGTCCTGCACGATAAGCCGAACGAGAATATTGGTATCGATAGCGGAAAGCAAAATTCAGCTTTTCCAGTCTTTGAACAACTCGCCGATTTTGTCGTTCATATTATCTATGGAAACCGGCGGACCTTCATATTTCGGTACTTGCCTTCGGAACTCGGCGTAGCTTATCCGCTTACGCTTTGCTCGGGTCGGACGAAGGATAACCGCGTCCCCCGTCCGGGTCACCGAAAGTGGCACGCCTACTTCCCAATGGAGCGCATCGCGCACATCTTTGGGAATGACGACCTGCCCCTTGACTGAGAGTTTTGTTTCCGATGACATTATGGTAAGATACGTCTTACCATAATGTTTGTCAATCATCGCTATCGGCCAAATCCTGCTGCACCTTTGGCTGTGACAAAAGGTTTTCGATATGCGTCGCCTGATCGAAACTGTCGTCGGCCAGAAACTTTAACTTCGCCGCGTATTTCATGCTCACCCGTGACGCGACCTCCTTCTGGAAGAAGGCCGTATTGGTGCGCAGCGCCTTCAACACCACATCCTCGTTCGCGCCGAGCAGCGGTTTGATGAACGCAGTCGCATGCCGCAGATCCGGCGACATTCGTACTTCCGTAACGCTTACACTGTGGCTGTTAAGAACACCGTCATGGACCTCGTCGCGCGCGAGCAGTTGGGACAAGATATGCCGAAACTGCTCACCTACGCGAAGCAATCGGACAGAACGACCTTCGGGTCCTGTGTCGTTATGTTTGGCCATCGTTCGACGATCTGTTGAAAGCGTCCCAAAAAGCTCTGGTTTCAGGAGACGAATAAAGGCCTATAAAAAGCGGACTCGCAATAACATCTTCACCGTCGACAACCTTTACCTGGGCAAAGCCGCCAACCCTTACTCGACCAGCATTGAATTCAACGCACGCTGTAGAAGTTGTCATAAATTTAGGATCGTATGGCAGCACAAGCCGCTTGCCACTAACTTTCTGATATATGTGCGGTGCAGTTTTCAGATTGCTGAAATCCCTCGTCCCTCGATCTTGTGGGTTTGAAGGGCCGTTTTTCGTTCGGAAAAGCCCTTGGAAACTGACAAGGAGACCTGTGGGGTCATTAAGTTGACAGGGCATTGAATCCCATGGCAACGCTCCGAATTTCAATCGCGCAATAGTTTTTCTGAACTCGTATAGCTGGGGTGCGATGTAGCCACTGCCGGGAATTCCGTCTTTAAAATACGGAGGAAGCATCTCATCTTGCCCAGTTAATTCGATGTAATGTTCGATCCTCGGAATATTGATGTAAATCAGCGTATTGATGCAGTTTTCAAGCACTTTACCAGAATAGTTATACGCTTCCTCAAGCGTCGCACGTTCTGAGGCAACCTTCCACGCCGCCAATTGCGAAGATGGAAATGCGCGTCCGTCATCCTTGTCAATTAATGACGCGCAATTTTCACAGAGCCACAAGCCATTTTCAGCACTATGGCGCACAGCTTCAGTTTGCGACGGGTCGTATCTCGGACCGCCAGGCATCGCGCCACAGATATGTGCAGCAACTCCTAGTATCTGGCCTTTGCTACTATCTATCGCGTTGGGTGCTAATGTTGGCCGCCCGCAAGTAGGTCGTGAACAACGCCCCCCTGCTCTAAGCATCAAAGCAGTTTTGGT
>CALRMO020000134.1:0-7066 GCA_943369235.1 Sphingomonas paucimobilis | reverse complement strand
GGGAAGAGGGAGAGTGAGGGGAAGTGGTGGCGGGGACACGAAGGTAATTAGTATTGTGTCCCCAAAATTTATTGTGTCCCCAAAATTTAGTGTCCCCGAAATTTAGTGTCCCCGAAATTCAGCGAGTATATTGGTAAGGCGCAGATTATGTGGAAGCGTACGAGGGAATTAAGTATTGTGTCCCCCGAATTTACGTTGCCTTCGTGATTGCCGGGCAAGTGCCCAATGTCGGTCAGGTTCTACTGCACGAGCAAAGCGGCTGGCGGCTGGAGATATTGGAAGCCGACGAGAAACGCGTGACGCGGATCAGGTTATTCGCGCCAGTGCCTGATGCGGAGGAAGAGGGGGAGTGAGGGGAGGCGGCGGCGGGGACACGAAAGTAATTAGTATTGTGTCCCCGAAATTGGTGTCCCCGAAATTGTGGTCGGCTATCAGGTTGAAATGAAAAAACTCGCTGCATTTTTATTTTGGGGAGCAATCGCCTCCGTCGCCTTTTTCATCACGATCGTATGGCTGGCAGGACAGGCGCGCAACTCAGCAGGTGCCAAAGAACAAACCTGTACGACGCCGCTTGAAGCCCTTGATGCGGCGGACCAAGCGAACCGCAAAATGTTAGGCGACCCGCCAGACTACAAACGAACGCAAGTTCTAATCAATGACGATACGAAAGGTATTCGGGTCGGCGTGATTTATCGTGCCAACGGCCAAAACGCTCGGGCGTCGTCGTTTACGGTAGGCCCGGACTGCAGCATTGTCGGGATAAACTGATCCACGGAGATTCCGGGGACATGAATGCCGTGTTTGTTAACTAGCTGCCGCCCCCAACTCCTGCCAAACTTAGTTCGAAATTGGTTCACGCGGAGGCGCGGAGACGCGGAGGGTTTTGCATTCGCAGGCGGTTTACTGTCAAACGCACTGAGCTTGGCGTAGCGGATATTGCATCGACTAGCCTTTTACGGCCCAATTTCAGCGCCTCCGCGTGAACAAAAGGTAGTGGATCAGTTTGAAATCTGATATTATTTTGGAAGTGCGGCGAGCGCGTCAAGGACAGCTTTGAGCCGACCATCAACAAGTTGTGATATAAACCACCCAAACAGCCCGAGGCCAATAACTGCAACCGCTATGCCGCCTTTGATATATGTCGATTGATGTCGAAGCGCATCAAGCTTTTCGGACTGATCTGCAACATCGTCAATTAGGCGATCAACCTTTGTGGCAAGTTTCGCCACCTCAATCATAACGAACCGAATATCGCTAGTGGGGTGCATATCGCGAGGCGTCGTCTGAGGAAACTCCTCAGGACTTTTGTCAGGGCCTGTAGGACGCCTAGCCACCCGGGGACCGCTCCCATTTGGTCTTCATCCACGACCAAATCGCGGGATTTGCGCGGCCAAAGTAAGAGGCTACTTCGACGACAACGCCGGACCCATTTTCACCTTCACTAATCCCAACCTTGTCAGACACTTCTTTAGCGGTGGCGGAATCGGAAACGATCCATGCGCCATTGCCAAGATCGTAAACATCGTCAGGGTAAGCGGTAGAAACCGCATTGGCGAGTTTGTTGCCAACCGTGCCGGGCTGTTGAATAATAGTGAAAAGCGTCATTGTGTGAGTCTCATAGCCTATTAAATATGGATTTCCAGTTAGGAAATCACAAGACTACAACACATCCTTAAGGATTATCGTTCCTCTTGTAGGGGCCGCGCTTGGAAGGTTTCGCCTCCGCTTTCTCGACCAACATTGCAATATCTGCGATATCCCAAAGTCGGTCAGCAAGGGCAATTCCGGGGACACGGGCAATTCCGGGGACACCAATTCCGGGCAATTCCGGCAATAGTATTCCGGGGACACAATACTATTTAGCTGCCCTGCCATCCCGCCGAGTTTGGTCTGGAATGGTTCGCGCGGAGACGCGGAGGGTTTGTCCTTGAGTGGCACCCCACGTCTCAGGCCTTTGGCTCGGCACAACTGCTTTAATCGGTGCCAATGTCTGAAACCAAAACCTCCGCGCCTCCGCGTGAACAAAATCTTTCCTTGCCAAATTGTATCAACTTTGATACACATTAACTGATGAAGCCAATTGCCTTTCTGGGCGACAGCCTTGGATGCTTGCGGGACTTTCCCGATGACGCACGTTCCACCGCTGGCTTCCAGTTACGCGAAGTTCAGAAGGGCAACGACCCTGTCGACTGGAAACCGATGAAGACAATCGGCTCTGGTGTGCGCGAAATCAGGATTAGGGAGGCATCGGGTGCTTTCAGAATCATCTATCTCACGTCGTTCAGGGAACAGGTTGTCGTTCTGCACGCCTTTCAGAAGAAAACTCAGAAGACGTCGCAAAAGGATATCGATTTGGCGGTAAACCGCCTTAAATTATGGAAAGGACAAATATGATGGCTATCGAAGTCCAGACATTCGACGATGTGTTTGATGCCATATCCGACACCCCGGCAGAGGCCGCCAATATGAAGGCCCGTGCCGACCTGCTTTCGGCGGTCAAGGCGCAGGTGGAATCGTGGAAAGTCGCGCAGGGCGTCGCAGCGGGACGCTTAGGAATTACCCGTCCGCGCCTCAATGATTTGTTGCAAGGCAAGCTCGAAAAATTCTCGCTTGATGCGCTGGTCAATCTTGCGGCGGCATCGGGACTGGTGCTGGAAATGAAGCTTGCTGCGGCAGCTTGATCGCTGAATCTATAACGCGCCTTGCAATGTAGGATTTGATTTGAGATCGTAAGTCCGCCCAATTCGCAGAGCGTGGCGTGGCTCTTTCTCAGTGTTCGATTGCCTGAAATATTCCGGGCCAATCATGCCCGTTAAAGCAACAAAGGATACAATAGGGGGGTGCCATGTCGGTATCTTTTGTATCTTTAAGGCTATCCCCTCTCCCTTGACGGGCGTTTTTCGGCGTCGGGTTTGATATGCCCCCGGCATGTCAAAGACGATGCCGGGGGCATCTTCGGCCCGTCGGCGGCAAACGGATATGACGACTTGCAAGCTTGCTTGCTAGTCGGAGTTGGAGAGGGTGCGCGAGGCATTGCCTCGCATTAAACGTCGCTACCCCCTCACATGACTTGCTAGGCAATGAATTGCCAAGCCAAGTCTTTCTCTCCCGCGAGGGGAGAGAGGGTTTGCACCTACCCAGACAGTTTCGCCGCCCTAGCCCGCCAGCTTCGCCGCCCTTCCCCGCCAGTTTTCGGCGAGCGTTTCTAGGGCCGCAAGCGCCATCAATTGCGGCCTTGCTCCCTCGGCCTTATGCCCACCGCCGATAAGCAACTTGAACACCCGCTCGACAGTCCAGTCATAGTCGGCCTGCAAGACCTGTTCGATCCGGTCCCCCGGCGCGACCTCGCCTTCCTCGATTACGCGGAAATAGCCGCCGCAGCGGCCCGTCTTGATCACCGCTCCGGTCAAACCATGCACCCCGAAATGATGGTCGATTTTCCAGCACGGCTGCCGCCCTTGTGCGACCTCCACCAGCGCCTTGCCCATCCGAAAGCGGTCGCCGATGCGAATACTGTCCTCGGTCAGGCCTGACGCACTAATATTCTCGCCAAAGGCTCCGGCATTATCGAGCAACGGGTGCGCGATCCCCTCGCTTGCAAAATGTGCAATCCATTTGGGATAATGCTCCGCCGGATAGAAATGCACCGCCTTGTCCGGCCCGCCATGCACCGTCGGATCGGCCACCTGGTCGCCTTCAAAACCGAGCCTGCGCAGCATCACCGGCCGGTCCACCGCCTCGCGCGCCATCGCGCTCATCTCGCCATCGGCGCGGAATGGCTTGGGGCAGCCGATCAGCAGCGTATCGATTTGGGTTAGGATCATCCCCCACCCTTATCGCGTTGTCCCTGCCATTCCCATTGGCATTTCGTCGCGCCGCCGATAAAAGCCCATTGGATGCAAACCAGCGATCTTCGCATTGCGCTCTTCAGCGGCAATTATAACATGACCGTCGATGGTGCTAATAAGGCGCTTAACCGGCTTGTGGGCTATTTGCTGCGGCAAGGGGCGCAGGTCCGCATCTATTCGCCGACGGTCGCGCAGCCCGCCTTTCCGCCCACCGGCGACCTTGTCAGCGTGCCGTCGATGGCGATCCCCAAACGCCCCGAATATCGCATCCCGCTGTCGCTATCGCCAAAGGTAAAGCGCGACCTGGCCGCGTTCAGCCCGAACGTCGTGCATATCTCAAGCCCGGACCGCGTATCGCGGCAAGCGGCCAAATGGGCACGCAAACGGAACCTGCCGGTGTTGTGTTCGGTCCACACGCGGTTCGAAACCTATTTCCGTTACTACAATCTGGCCTTTGTCGAGCCCTTGATGGTAGCCTGGTTGCGCAAGCTCTACCGCAAATGCGACGCGTTGGTCGCTCCTTCCGAAAGCTTCGCTCAAGTGCTGCGCGAGCAGCGGATGAATTACGACATCGACATCTGGTCGCGTGGCGTTGACCGGGACATCTTCAACCCGCAACGCCGCGATCTTGAATGGCGGCGTTCGCAAGGGCTGACCGATGATCAGCCAGTAATCGGCTTCCTCGGGCGGTTGGTGATGGAAAAGGGGCTTGATGTCTTTTCCGACGCCATCGACCAGCTCCGCCGCCGTCAGGTACCGCATCAGGTCATGATCATCGGCGAAGGTCCGGCGCGCGGATGGTTCGAAAGCCGCCTTCCCCACGCCCGCTTTGTCGGCTTTCAGGGCGGCGCCGACCTTGGCCGCGCGGTCGCCAGTATGGACATGCTGTTCAACCCCAGCGTCACCGAAACCTTCGGCAATGTGACGCTTGAGGCGATGGCCTGCGGGCTCCCTGTCGTCGCCGCCAAAGCCACCGGCAGCCAGAGCCTGGTCGAGGACAAGGTTTCGGGCCGGCTGATCCTGCCCGGCGCGATCAACCAGTTTGCCGACGTCATCCAGGCCTATTGCACCGACGAAGAGCTGCGCGCCCGGCACGGGGCAGCGGGCGAACAGCGCTCGCTCAATTACAGCTGGGACGCGATTAACCAGACGGTCGCCGACACCTACATCCGCCTGATCCGCCAACGCGCGGCGTGGTCGATGGCCACTAGATGAATTCACCCAAAGCACCAAAGAACCAAAGAGGAACTGCGGGTGAAGCCTGATAAACCTGATATTGAACAGTTGATTGCACTCGTGATCGATTGCGGCTTTACAATTCACAATCGTCTTGGCCCAGGGTTGTTGGAATCGGCTTATGAGCAATTATTGATCGCGTTGCTCCAAAAGCGTGGCCTTTCAGTGACACGCCAACAGCCTATAAGTTTGCATTTTGATGAACTTACAATCCACGGCGTGTATCGTGTCGATTTGGTGGTCGAACAGAAGCTCATCATCGAACTGAAATCTGTTGAGCAACTGTTGCCAGTTCATAGCAAGCAATTGCTGACCTATCTTCGCGTCACAAATCTGCCTGTCGGCTTGCTGCTTAACTTCGGCAGTGCGCTGTTCAAAGATGGAGCAAAACGTGTGATAAACAACAGGAGCGATTATGTTGCCCCAAAAAAGCAATAGCGACCTCAACCTATGCATATCTTTGGTTCTTTGGTGCTTTGGGTGACATCATATTGACCGATCTATTCGAACAATTTCCACCGCCAGCCGCCGAACCACGCGCGAACGCGCCGCTTGCCGACAAGCTGCGACCGCTGAAGCTGGGCGACGTCATCGGGCAGGAGCATCTGACTGGTTCGGACGGTGCAATCGGGCGGATGGTCGCGGCGGGAAAATTGTCGTCAATGATCCTGTGGGGTCCACCCGGTACCGGAAAAACCAGCATCGCGCGGCTGCTCGCCGATGCCGTCGGCATGCATTACAAGGCGATTTCAGCGGTGTTTTCGGGCGTGGCCGATCTCAAAAAGGCTTTCGCCGAGGCCGAGACTATGGCGCGCAAGGGCAAGCAGACCTTGCTCTTCGTGGACGAAATCCACCGCTTCAACCGCGCGCAACAGGACGGCTTTCTGCCCTTTGTCGAGAGCGGCGTCGTGACGCTGGTAGGCGCGACCACCGAAAATCCGTCGTTTGAGCTGAACGCCGCGTTGCTGTCGCGAACGCAAGTAATGGTCCTTCACCGGCTCGATGATGATGCGTTGACGACGCTGCTCGATCGCGCAGAGGCTATGGAAGGCCGTCCTTTACCAATTACGCCAGACTCGCGTTCGGCGCTGGTTTCGAGTGCCGATGGCGACGGCCGTTTTTTGCTCAACCAGGCGGAAACACTGTTCTCGATTGCCATCGAAAACCCGCTCGATCCTCCTGCGATGGCCGCGTTGCTGCAAAAGCGAATGCCGGTCTACGACAAGGACCGCGAGGGTCATTACAACCTCATCTCGGCGCTGCACAAATCCTTGCGCGGCTCAGACCCGCAAGCCGCTTTGTACTGGATGGCGCGGATGCTGGTGGCAGGCGAGGAACCGCTTTACGTCCTTCGCCGCCTTGTCCGTTTCGCCAGCGAAGATATCGGCCTCGCCGATCCGCAGGCTCTGGTGCAATGCCTTGCGGCCAAGGATGCGTATGAATTTCTGGGAAGCCCCGAGGGCGAACTCGCCATCGTGCAAGCCTGTCTCTATCTTGCGACGGCACCAAAATCGAACGCCGCTTATAAAGCGCAAAAGGCGGCCTGGAAAATGGCGCGCGATACCGGATCGCTGATGCCGCCAGCACATATTCTCAACGCGCCCACGAAGCTCATGAAGGACATCGGCTATGGCAAAGGCTATGCCTATGACCATGATGCCGAAGGCGGGTTTTCCGGAGCCAATTACTGGCCGGACGAGGTTGAGCCGGCGATACTCTATCAACCCGTCGACCGCGGGTTCGAGCGCAAGGTCAACGAGCGGCTGGAGTATTGGAACAAGCTGCGCGAGCAACGCGAAGGCTGAATGCGTTCATTCTCCCGCTTCGCCTGCGTCGATTGGTCCGGCGCAAAAGGCAGCCGCCATCCCGGCATCGCGCTTGCGGTGTGCAGCGAAGGCACCGACGCTCCGGCGCTAATCGCGCCGCCTGACAAAGACTGGTCGCGGCAGGGTATTGCCGACTGGCTGCTGGCGCAGGACGAT
>CALRMO020000133.1:0-7074 GCA_943369235.1 Sphingomonas paucimobilis | reverse complement strand
GCGGACACGCTGGTGCGCCAATATGAACGGCTTGCTGAGGAAGGCGGTACAGTCATGTGTATCCCGTTGCATGCTTATTTGATCGGTCAGCCGCATCGGATCGGGCCGTTCGAAGAAGCGCTGCGCTACATCGCGGCCGACGGACGGGCTTGGCTGACAAAGGCAGGCGATATTGTTGACGCCTGGAGAGCGCAGCAGTGACACTCGATCCAACCTATCTCGAATATCCCAAGCGCCGCCACGGCTACGATCATGATCTGTACGAATGGTCAGCAATCCACGCCCGCAAACCAGTCATATGGCCTACCAACAAATCGGTTGCGGTCTGGGTTTGCGTCAGCCTCGAATGGTTCCCGATTACGCCAAGCGACACGCCGTTCCGCGCACCTGGACATATGCAGACCTCCTATCCGGATTATCGCCACTATACTGCGCGCGATTATGGCAACCGTGTGGGCGTGTACCGACTGCTGGACGCCTTCGCCAAGGCGGGAGTGAAAGCCAGCTTCGCCACCAACAGCGCAATTGCCGAACGTTATCCGACGGTCGTTGCCGAGATCGTGTCGGCGGGCCATGAGATTATCGCTCATTCCACCGATATGAATGGCACGATTGCGACTGGCCTTCCGTTAGATGCGGAGCGCGCCCTGATCGCCAAGTCGCTCGACCTGCTGGAAAGTGCTGCGGGAAGCCGCCCGAGAGGGTGGCTATCCATAGCCCGCTCGCAAAGCTGGAACACACCCGATCTGCTGAAAAAGGCTGGCGTTCGCTATTGCTGCGACTGGGTGAATGACGAACTGCCATACCGGTTCAAAAACGGCCTAATCAACCTGCCGCTTAACCACGAACTCAGCGACCGTCAGATCATCACGGTGCAGCAGCAGTCAGCCGACAGCTATGCGCAGCAGATGCGCGATGCGTTCGACTGGCTGGCCGGCGAGGACACAGGGCGCATCCTGCCGCTCCACGTGACGCCCTATATCATGGCGTTGCCTTACCGGATCGGCGCACTTGAGGGTCTCCTAATTGAACTCGGCGCGCGATCGCAGGCGTGGATGGCAACCGGCGGAGAGATAATCGACGCTTGGGAGGCGCAGCAGTGAAAGTCCGCAACCCTCGTACCGGCGAGGCCGATTACGAGATTACGCCGCTCCGCGAGCCGGATATCGCGGCGCTCGCCAACAGGTTGCGGGGCCAGCAGGCAGCATGGTCTGCGCTTGACGTCGAGGAGCGGGCTGCATTGTTGCTACAGTGGAGCAAGGCGATAGCCTTAAACGCTGGTGCCTTGGAACAGGCGCTCACTACGGATACCGGACGCCAAAAAATCTCGGGCATAGAAGTTGATGGTACATTGCGGCTCATTGAGCGCTGGGCCCGATTGGCGGGCGGCATCATGGCCGCCGCGCAGATCGAAAATCGTGCTACCTCTATCCCTGGCATTTCGACATCGACGCGGCTGGCGCCCTATCCGCTGGTCGGCGCGATCAGCCCGTGGAACTTCCCGCTGACACTGGCGCTGATCGACGCAATTCCGGCGTTGATGGCGGGCTGTGCGGTGATCGTAAAGCCATCCGAAGTGACACCGCGCTTCATCAAGCCTCTTATGGCAACGCTTGCGGAAACTCCGGAAATCCCGCTGACAGTTATCGAAGGCGATGGCATGACCGGCGCAGCGCTGATTCTTCATGTGGACTATGTCGCGTTCACCGGATCTGTTGCGACCGGACGAAAAGTCGGCAGGGCGGCGGCGGACGCATTCATTCCCGTGAGCCTGGAACTCGGCGGCAAGGACCCAATGCTTGTCCTCGCCAGTGCCGATCCAGCGCACGCCGCCGAAATCGCATTACGCGCATCAGTCGTGAACAGCGGCCAAGCGTGCCAGTCGATCGAGCGTATTTATGTCGCGCGCGAAATCGCGGAGCCTTTTCTTACTGCGCTTGCCCAAAAAGCGAATGCCGTGCGGTTAAACTATCCGGATATAGCGCATGGCCACATCGGGCCATTTATCTTCGAACAGCAGGCCACCATCGTGCAGGCTCAAATCGACGATGCTGTTGCCAAAGGGGCACGAGTGCTTGCGGGTGGTAAAGTCGAAAATCTTGGCGGCGGGCAATATCTGCGGCCTACTGTGCTGACAGATATCACGTCAGATATGGCGGTGATGACCGAGGAAACATTCGGGCCGGTCATCCCTGTCACGATTTTCGATCATGTCGACGAGGCGATAGCCCTCGCGAACGAGGGTGTTTATGGTCTGTCAGGCGCCGTGATCGCGGGCTCCGTCGAGGAAGCCGAAGCTGTCGGCACGCGCCTGAAAGTTGGCGCGGTTTCGATCAACGATGGCTCGCTCACCTCGATGGTCTGGGAGGCGGAGAAGACGAGTTTCGGCCTTTCCGGCCTTGGTCCATCGCGAATGGGCGATAGCGGCATGTTGCGTTTTTGCAGGAAGCATGCGCTGATCAGGCAAAGAGGTCAGGCATTGCCGCTTGCGGCTTATTCGGAGGATGAACGATGAAATATTTGATATTGCTGGTCAGTCTGGCAATTGCTGCTTGTTCGTCTCCAAATGAGCGCCCGCAAATCGTCAGCGCTTCGCCCGGCGTCGAAAAACCAACTGAGGCGCTGCCAACTGATATCCGTCGCGTTACCATGATCGTGCGCGATATGGAGAACAGCCTCAAACTCTACCGCGACGTTATGGGACTAAAGGTCAATTATGATGCAGTGCTGCCGATGTCTGGCGTCGCGCTGCCTGCTGGTCAGCCTGGCGCGAAGGCGCGGTTGGTACTGTTGAACGGCAATGATCCCTTCATCGGCTGGATCGGCTTAATGGAGTGGCTCGACCCGAAACTTCCGGACCCCGGACCTTATCCTTCGCGCATGGGAATTGGCGACCACGTGATCGTCACCAATACCCAAGACATCGATCGTCGCTGTGCCGAGGCTGCCAAAATTCCAGGAGTTACTGTTACCGCCCCGCCACGCGCACAGCAATATCCGGGCCGCAACGGCGCTCCGCCGATCAACGTGCGCGGATGCAATTTCTTCGACCCTGACGGAACATTGATCGAACTCAATCAGCTTCTCAAATGAAGCCCGATTTCGCTGCCGCAATGCCGAATATGATCCGCCATCAAGGCGAATGGGAAGGCACCTATCGTCATCTCGATCGCGACGGCGCCTTGCTTGACGAACACCGGATGTGGACATGGTGCGAATTTCCCGATGAAGGGCCCTTCGCCTATATCCAGCATAATCGCTTGAGCTGGGACGACGGGCGCACCGCTACTTATGAGTTTGGCGGAACTTATCGCGATGGCCGGGTTTACTGGGACACTGACCGCTTTTCAGGTTATGGCTGGGAAACTGAGGAAGGCACTTTGATGCTCAAGCTCGACCGGCTCGATGTGCCCGGCGCTTATTACATCGAGATGATCAACATTGCCCCTGATAACCAGACCCGGGCCCGCACCTGGCAATGGTTCAAGGATGGACGTCCGTGGAAACGCACCTTGTGTGACGAATGGAGAGTGAAATGAGCCTTTTGCTTTTGGCTGCGGTGACGGTAGCGGCGCCTTCTGTGGATACGTGCGACAATAAGCCGGTCTATATGGTCGTAGCTGGCGCGACGCACGACCGCGCACGCATGCAAGCTTATGCGAAGGCAATCGCCGATAGCCAACTCTACCAGAAACTCGGCGGCTATTATGTCAACGCGCCTTTGCCACTTGCGACCTTCGAAGGTGAGCCGGACAATGGCCATCAACGCTGATTGTGCGCTTTCCCTGTTTGGCCAATGCCAAGGCATTCTGGTATTCGAAAATATATCGGGAGAAGATCAAACCGCTGCGGCTGAAACCTTCGGCGGGGGATTATCTTGTCGTCGTATATCCCGAAATTCCGCTGCGCAGCGATTTGGCCGGTAAGATTGGCGATAACGGGTATCAAGTCACCTTTAACGCCGAAGGCATCGAACAGGTTTCAGCGCCGTAGCTCAACCAGTTCGTACCATGTCATCATATAACCTCTGACGCCGCCTTTCAGGAAAATGGAGTCTTCGTCGTCGGTGATCCATAAATCATAGGGTGGATGTTCGCCTACCATACCGCTGTCGCCAGGATCGACGAACTGGAAATGGCGCGCGGCAAAGGTACCAGCCTTTACCGTCACTAGTTCCTTGCCCAGATAGATGCCATCGATCTTGACCTGCGCAATCATCGGCGGGGTCGCACCGCGATGGTCGGGGCTGGGAAGGTAGCAGTTGAATTTGTGGCGCTCACCTTCACGGCTCCATTTGTGATTGCCCAGCATATATCCGTCCGACACAATCGGGTGCGTACCGAAACCGTCCATTGGCAATTCTGCTTCAACCTGCTGTGATAGGCGACCAATCGAAGGGCCGAAGCTTTCGCATTCTATATTCTTGCCATCGAAGCGCAACCAGCCTGAGCCCATGAATGCATCGCCGACCGTCAGTCGCACATGCAGGTCCATCGGTTGCCCATGCTCGTCGATCGAATAAATGATATCGCGCATCACCGTAGGTTCGGGTTCCTCAATCTCGCAATGCGCGCGTAGCGTCAATTTGCCATCGCTATGGCGAGTGAACATAAACGTCTCAAAACCGCGCGGCTGGTCGAGCCGATCGGGCTTTCTGGACGTGTAAGCCAACCGTCCTTCGATGATGCGGTGTTTCATCCAAAATCTCCTGACTTATGTACATAGCCTACATTTTTTGCATGCCAAGTCAAAGTTGTCCGGACAAATTCTATTTCCGGGAGGACGAAATGGATTGTCAGCAACTTGATGTTCTGCGCTGGGTGCATATCTTGGCGATGGTTTACTGGCTGGGCGGGGAATAGGGCGTTTTCCAGACCAGCTAGCATGTGACCAACAGTTCGCTAAGTCTCGAAGAGCGTAAGCGGCACATGCAGACCGCCTATCGCATCGATATACTCGCGCGCACGGGTATCGTCTTACTGTTCCCGCTCGGTCTGCACATGGGCCATATCTATGGTTTTCTTCCGATACTGGACGGGGCAGGGCTCACCTTGATGTGGGTGTTTTTCCTGACTTGGCTGGGCATGACTTGGGCAGCCTTTATTAAACGCGAAACCGATAGTGGCATTCGGATCACCCGAACGGAGGAGTTGCTTCGCTACCCGCTCATAGCAGGCATCGTCCTTCTGTCAGTCATGGCCTACATGGGGCAAGGCCCTGTTGAAGTCGGGCCAGGAACTTTCTGGTATCCTACGAAGATGATACTTTACGCCTTCGCGCTCTGCATCGGCCTGTTCCTGCGCTATGTAATGCGACAGTGGACTGTCTATTTCCGAGCGCTGGCAGCAGGTCCTGATGCAGCGATACAGGCGAAGGTCGACAAGGAAATCGCGCAGGCGCGCATTGCGGCTTATATTTACTGGATTACGATTTCTGGAATCTGCTTTTTGGGGGCGACAAAGCCCTTTTAATTCAGCCCGCTTCCATTTCCTTAATGACGTCCTCGATCGGCGGTTCGAGCTCGGCGAGCGATTGCATGTCTTGTTGCACGCCGCGCATGATGCGAGCGAGATATTCCTTGATGAGCAGATTTCGTTCGCGGCCGGCTTCCATGTCGGGCGCATAGGTTTCAATATCGGAGCGGCTGATTGTCCCTTGGGCGTCAAGCAGGCGTTCGATCGTGTCCAAACGCTCGCGCATCACCGAGACTTCCCCGACCAGCGCCATCAGAATGGACAATATCCGGTCATCTTCAGGATCGAGAAATTGCGGACGCTTGCCTTTGGCTTTCAGCCCGGACCGCGAAATCCAGTCGAGATCTTCGGTCATATTGCCGCCTCGGGTTTCCACGCACCATAGGCATTCCAGATGGCGGCACGTCCGTAATCCTCGGTTGCGCCTTCGGGTGATGGAGGGAAGATGCTTTCATCCACGACTGCCTTGACGCCGACGACGAACTGCCGGCTTTTGGGTAGCCCCTTGTCTTCCATGATTTGTTTCAAATCGAGCGCATGCATCGCCGACCAGAATGGCTCATTGTTATTGAACGCGTCCCAGTCGCGCATAAACTGCTCGAACAGCGGCATCTCTGCAGAATATTGCGGTTGTTCGATATGGAACATCAGCCCGCCGGGCTTCAACACTCGCGCGCCCTCGCCGATGATGTTCGGCAACGCCTTGTTCGACAGCTCGTGCAGGAACATCGTCGTCTGCACCCAGTCGAAACTTTCATCGGCAAATTCAGCCATTTCCTCAGCGTTCATCTGTTTGAAGATGATATTCTTGACTCCAAGCGCCTGCGCTCGAGCGTGGCCGTAACGCAGCGACGGAGCTGCGGTATCGATGGCGATGACTTCCGCCTCGGGAAATGCCTGGGCGATTGGCACGGCATTGTGCCCCACCGTAGCGCCGATATCGAGGATGCGTTTGGGCTGCCAGTCTGGGCGTTCCTTCTTGATCCAGCCCGCGACCGCCTGACCGCCGCCATCATTTAGTGCGCCCAATGCACCGCCGGTGGTGGCGAAGATCCCGCAATCATAATTGGCACCGGCCGAAACATCGCCGGGACGTTCTTCACCGTGATAGCTTCCGGGCATGCAATGGATGTCGACCGCTGCCTGATAGCGCGGGACTTCGACGCTGGCGTCAAGTTTTAGGGTTTCGCGCCCCTCATTGTACTGCCGCGCCATCGCGTCGAGTTCGTCGAGCTGGCGCAGCACCATCGCACGCCCGTTTTGTTGGCGCATCTCCATAGAATTGCGTTTCAGGGCCGACCAGTATCGGTGCCACGAATCCTTGTTCATTGCATGACGCACCTCATGCCGGTCGACGGGTTCACGTCCATGCTCGCTTTTGAACGCTGGCAGCACGCGGCGTTCATAAGCGATCCTGTTCCCTGCGCCGATCTCGCCGGACAGATACCTGTTGAACCCTGCAAGGAAATTGAACCGCGCAGCTTCGTCATGGCTGGGCTTGGGAAACATCGCATGCTGTGTGACCGCAGTATACGGTGGGGGTACGTCCATCTTGCTCATGACATTTCTCTCATATCAGACCATCTTTGGCGAGGCGTTC
>CALRMO020000132.1:0-7126 GCA_943369235.1 Sphingomonas paucimobilis | reverse complement strand
ATCGGCCTGCGTCGATGCGCGCGCGGCGCGTTCGATGAAGCATTTCTTGTAATGCGGGCATCCGGCATAAATGCACTCGCCGCGCCGGTCGGTGAGCGCAGTCGAGCCGTTTCGCCGGAACAGCGTGGGCAGCCATCCGGGCAGGTCTCCGCCGATCATGTCGCCATCTTTGGTATAGGCCACCCAGCGCGCGACCAGATGCGCCAGCGTTGCGGCACGGCCCGCAAAGCCACCTTGAAGCGCATCCTCCAAGTTCAGCAGGCACAGATAATTCTCGCGGCCCTTGCGCACCACGACCTTGGATTTGAATGTTTCGGCATCGGGGTAAATCCGCTTCGCCTCGCGCACCAATTGCCGTTGCAACGCCTTGGTAAAGGTTGAAATCCAGACGGCGCCATCGGCCGTGCTCGCCCACAAAGAAGCAGGGGCGAGATAGCCAAGCGTCTTGCCGATGCCGGTCCCGGCTTCCGCCAGCATCATATTAGGCTCGCCCTTGCGCGCGCGCGGGCGGAAGATACGCGCGGCGGCCTGGGCAAAATCCCTCTGCCCCTGCCGTGTTTCAGCATCGCCGCCGACGAGCGAGGCGAGCTGCGCCTGCACGGCATCGGGGTTGAGCGTGACCACACGCGGCGGCGTGCGCGGCGGCGCCTCCTCCCATTCGGGCAGCCTCGCAAAAAGCCAGCGTTCGGGCTTTTCGGGTTTTTTCAGATAATGCAGCACCAGATTGGCCCAGGGCCAGCGCACGCGCATCAATGCCTGAGCCGAATCCCACGCGCCCTCGCGTTCGGGCCATGCAGGGTCCCCAAGCGTATCGAGCAGCATTTGCATTGCCGACAGCAATAAATTCGGCACGCTTTCGTCCGATGAAGCGGTCGGCAGATTTAGGGCTGCCGCAACCCCTTTCGGTGTCGGCACGACAAACCTTGCCGGGTGCACGAATGCGAACAATTCAAGCAAATCCAGTCCCGACAATTCGGGATAGCCCAGCCGCTGAGCGACAAGCGGCGCGTTGAGCATGATGATCGGCGTATCGGCGGCACGGGCCACCGCTTCGCTTTTCCCGACCATCTTCACCTGATCGCCGGGTGCCGTCAGCCAGATCCCGGCATGACTCGCATGAAGCGCTGAGAATTGTCGAGCGGACATCCGCCCCAGATGGCGTCCCAAGAACGAAATGGCAACAGGAACAACGCCGAAAGCTCATCGTTGGCGGTAATGGCTATCTCGAAAAAAAGGTGAAATCATGGACTATAAAATTGTGGCGAAAGGACTGGGCTGGTTTTCCATCGCGCTGGGTGTGCTTGAACTGACGCGGACAAAGCAGATCGCGAAATCATTGGATGCGGAAGGCCATGAAGGCCTGATCAGGGGCTTTGGCGTGCGCGAAATTGTTGCCGGCGTCGGCTTGCTGCAGTCGCCAGCGCATTCGGCCCGGGCCTGGAACCGCGTGGCTGGCGATGCAATGGACCTGACTGCGCTTGGCCTCGCGGCGCGTCGCTCGCCTGCAAATAAGGCAGTCTGGGGCGCGATCGCGTTTGTCGTCGGGGCAACTGCACTTGATGTGTGGACGGCTCGCGGTCTTGATAGCTCCACCGGAAAGATGATCCCTACGCGGGCCTGAAGTATCGGCCGGAGAGCCAAGCATATTGTGCAAGGCGGGCAAACGGGTTAGCGGCATTGACCATGTCCGACCCTATGCTCCGCGATGCCGCGATTAACTCCAAAGCCTGGCCTTTCGAAGAAGCGCGGCGGTTGCTGAAACGCTATCCGCAGGGTAAGCCCGGCGGCGCTCCGATCATTTTTGAAACCGGCTACGGACCTTCGGGCCTGCCGCATATCGGCACGTTTAACGAGGTGCTCCGCACAACGATGGTGCGCCGCGCCTTCGAGGAAATAAGCGATGTGCCAACCAAGCTGATTGCCTTTTCGGACGATATGGATGGGTTGCGTAAGGTGCCGGACAATCTTCCCAATCAGGCGATGCTGGCTGAGCATTTGGGCAAACCACTGTCACGCATACCGGACCCGTTCGGGACGCATCAAAGCTTTGCGCATCACAACAATGCGCGGCTGCGCGAATTTCTCGACCGCTTCGGCTTTGAGTATGAATTCCTGTCCTCGACGATCGAATATGCCAGCGGCCGCTTCGACGAAACGCTTATCAAGGTGCTGCGTCACTATCAGGATATCATGGACATCATGCTTCCTACCTTGGGAAAGGAGCGGCAGGCTACTTACTCGCCGGTGCTGCCGGTGAGCCAGAAATCGGGAATCGTGTTACAGGTGCCGGTGACGGTGGTTGAGGCCGATGCTGGCCTGATATCGTTCGAGGATGAGGGCGAACGCATGACCCAGTCGATCCTGAGCGGGCAGGCCAAGTTGCAGTGGAAGGTCGACTGGGCGATGCGCTGGGTTGCGCTTGGCGTCGATTATGAAATGTCGGGCAAGGATCTGATCGACAGCGTAACGCAAAGCTCGAAGATCACGCGCGCTTTGGGAGCGCGGCCGCCCGAGGGTTTCAATTATGAAATGTTTCTCGACGAAAAGGGCGAGAAGATTTCGAAGTCGAAGGGCAACGGCTTGACGCTTGATCAGTGGCTGACCTATGGTACCGACGAAAGCCTGGCTTTCTATATTTTCCGCGAGCCAAGGAAAGCAAAGGCGCTGCACATGGGCGTCATCCCGCGTGCGGTGGACGAGTATTTCCAGTTTCGCGGTAACTACCCGAGCCAGGAACTCGACAAGCAACTCGGCAACCCTGTGCATCATATTCACCGCGCGAAGCCAGAGCCAGTGCCAGCAGGCACGCCGCCGGTCACATTCGGCTTGCTGCTCAATCTGGTTGGTGTGATGGGTGCCGATGCGACTGCGGAGCAAGTGTGGAGCTATCTCGGCAATTATGTCGAGAACGCACGACCCGAAGCGCATCCTGATCTGGCAAAACTGGTTCCGCTGGCGCTGGCCTATAATCGCGACTTCATCGCGCCTACGTTGAAGCGACGTAAGCCCGAAGGAGGCGAAGTCGCTGCGCTTGAAAAGCTCGATGCCGAACTGGCCGCATTATCGCCTGACGCGCCGGCCGAAGACATCCAGAATATCGTATATACCATCGGCAACGAAGGCGGCTTCGAAAATCTGCGCGACTGGTTCAAGGCGCTGTACGAAACACTTCTCGGCAGCAGCGCCGGGCCGCGCATGGGGAGCTTCATTGCGCTTTATGGCATCGAAAATTCGCGCAAGTTGATTGCGGAGGCACTGGAATGACGACAGCGCGCTCGGTCGACGATCTGGCTGTTGAGTTGCTTGGCAAGAAAAGCGGCGCGCTAACTGCTGCAGAACATCGCGTTCTGGAGCGTATCCACAAGCGTACCGCGATAAGCCGCGACATAGGCGTCGTGCATGAAAGCGATGCCACCTTTGGCGAGCGACTGTCCGATCATGTCGCAGCGGTGGGCGGCAGCTGGGGTTTCATTATCGCATTCGGCATCGTGCTTTTTGGCTGGATGATATTGAACTCCGAAATCCTCGGCCGACTGGGCGCCGCCTTTGACCCCTATCCCTATATTTTTCTGAACCTGATGCTTTCCACACTGGCGGCTATTCAGGCACCCATTATCATGATGAGCCAGAACCGGCAGGCGGACAAAGACCGGGCCGCCGCGTCGCATGATTATGAGGTCAACCTGCGCGCCGAGCTGGAAATTTTACGGCTTCATGAAAAGGTAAATCTTTTGATCGATCAAATTGGCAAAATTGCCGCCTCCGGGGACCTCGCACGATGAGCATCGTTGCCGCTCGCCTGTATCGTGAGGGTCGATTTGTAGCGAACATCGATATCGCCAAAACAATACCCCATTGCAACCAGCCGGGCGACTTTATCTGGATCGGCCTGCACGATCCCGACGATGGCGCTTT
Source organism: Sphingomonas paucimobilis (assembly GCA_943369235.1). Lineage (GTDB taxonomy): Bacteria > Pseudomonadota > Alphaproteobacteria > Sphingomonadales > Sphingomonadaceae > Sphingorhabdus_B > Sphingorhabdus_B paucimobilis_A. Next base: position 3,211 of record CALRMO020000132.1, on the reverse strand, counting down.
GAAGCGAATTCAGGAGCATTTCGGGCTCCACCCGCTGGCGGTAGAGGATGCGCTCGACCCTCGCCATCTGCCGAAGCTTGAGGTCTACGGCGATCATTTGTTCATGGTCGCGCGCACGGCGATGTTGAATGCCGACCGCATAGATTATGGCAACACCGCGATTTTTGTCGGACGGCAGTTCATTATCACCGTTCGCCACGGATCGGACCGCACACATAGCCCGGTTCGCGCGCAATTGGAGGCGACACCTTGGCTGTTGAAACACGGACCGGACTATGTGCTTCACGCCATTCTCGACTTCATCGTCGATGGGTATTTCCCGGTGCTCGACACGCTGGAGGAAAAGGTGCTGGCAATGGAAGACCATGCCATCGACACCTTTCTGAACCGCGCTGAAACGGCGCGATTGTTCACGGTTCGACGCGAGCTGTTCAAGCTGGAGCGAATATTGGGGACGATGGAGGATCTGTCCAATCAGTTCCTGAACCTGCATTTGCCGCAGGTCGACAAAGAGGTGCATCCCTATTTCCAGGACCTGCTCGACCATATCCGCCGACTGATTTACCGCGTGTCGGGTTTACGCGAAACGCTGACCTCGGTCATCGAAACCAGTGGCTTGCTGGAACAACAGCGGCAGGGTGCGATTACCCGGCAATTGGCGGCTTGGGCGGCAATCCTCGCGGTGCCGACGGCTATTGCCGGGATTTACGGAATGAATTTCGATTTCATGCCCGAGCTTCGCTGGGAATATGGATATCATGCGGTAGTCGGCGTGATGGCGACGATCTGCCTTACGCTATACGTCCGCTTCAAGCGGGCTGGATGGCTGTAACGCGGCGGAGCAACGAGAGGTATCCGGGTTCGATTGTCATGCGGCTGTGATAATCGCCTTTGCCGAGCAATGCATGCGCGCGCGGTAAATTATAGCAGGGCACGCCCATGAACAGATGGTGCTCGCTGTGAAAATTCACCCAATAAGGCGCGACCGTTGCGCGTTCGATCCAATTGGCATAGGTCGTCCGCGCATGCGTGAAGGGGTCGTCGCTTCCCGTCGTGGTGCAGGCATGTTCGGCGATGTTACGGACACGCAGGAATAGCTGAAACGTCGTTGCCAGCGCGGCAATCCACAACAGAAACGGCATCCATCCCCACGCGATCAATGAAATGGCCAACACCACCAGTTGCACCAGCACAAACCGGCCAACGGTGCGCGCGGTGGTTTTTGCGCCATCGACATTGGCGACGGGCGCATCGATGCCGCTTCGGCTTTGCAGATTGAACGCGCGTCCGGCGCTGGTGTCGCGGCTGCCGTCGCCGCTTTCGCGCACCAGCATCGCTTTGACCCCGCGCCACGCTGCGGCGAACTGATGGCTTCGCTGCTTGAAAAAAGTCTGCCCCGTCAGGTCGCGGATCGCCTTGCGGCGAAGGCTGTCACGGCTGGTCGGGAATGGCTTCGACAGCGACAGGTCGGGGTCTTCGGGCTGCTGCGTGAACTTGTGGTGGGTTAAATGATAGGCGCGGTACGCCTGAAGATCGCTGCCCGTTACGGCACCGCTCGGCCACTGCCCCAACCAGTTGTTGAGCTTGCGATCCGCGTGGAGCAGGCCGTGCGCCGCGTCATGCATCAAAATGGCGAGCCCCAATTGCCGTCCACCGATTATGGCGAGCGCCAAGGGCGTTACGACGAGCCCCAGCAGCCAATGCACTTCCCACGCCCACGCGCCGCCGAACGCGGCCAATGCAACGATGGCCCAAGCATGTGTTACCAAACCGATACCGCGCCATGGCGATAGCGCAGTGATGGCGGCCCAGACTTCGGTCCCGAAAATCCCACGCGGGTTAGCGGCTTTTACTGCTGGCATGAGCCGACTATAGGCGCGTCAAGCGCGATTGCCAAATTCGCTACGTCTCAGCGGTTTGCCAACGTACCTCCGGCGCATCCATGTCCACTGCTTCTCCCAGCTCATACACGTTATGATAGCCATAACCGTAAAGGTTGATGAATGTCTGGATATTCAGCGCCAACGCGATATTTTTGGTTACAACAGGTCGACGATTGTTCGTGAAATTATTGTTGCAGTAGATCAGGATTTCACGGTTGCGGTTATTGCCGGTAATTTTGGCCAATGCAGCTTCGGTGAAGTCAGGCAAAGGCAAATTTATCGCGCCTTTTATGTGGCCCTCGGCAAACGCCTGGGCCGAACGGGCATCCAGCACGAGCACATCGGACCTGGCAGCGCGGGCATTGAAGTCCGCCAGTGATACCAGCCGTGCATCACGAATTGGCGCGACCTCTGCCGTCAACTCCATATAGCCGTCATAATCGATCAGCGGGCTGCCATCAATGGATTGGGCAGAAGCGGATGCGGCGATAAACGCGAAGACTGTAAAAACAACAAAACGCATGGTGCATCCCCCGTCTGACGCAGGAAGCACCATGTGAATTAATCGCGTCTGAATGCTATTTCGACGCTGCAATCCAGTCGTCGATTTTCTTCTCAAGCACCGTTAGCGGCAATGCACCTGTATTCAGCACCTGATTGTGGAATTCGCGGACGTCGAACTTGGCGCCCATCGCCTTCTTCGCCTTGTCCTTCAACCTCAGGATTGTGAGCGCGCCGATCTTGTAGGCCAGCGCTTGCGACGGAATGGCGATGTAACGCTCGACCTCGGCCGTCGCGTCGGTTTTGCCCATGTCGCTATTGGCCAGCATATACGCAATCGCCTGGTCGCGGGTCCAACCCTTGCTGTGGATGCCGGTATCGACGACCAGCCGCATGGCACGGAGCATTTCGTCGGACAATGTCCCGAACCGCTGATACGGATCCTTGAACAGGCCCATATCATATCCCAGGGTCTCGGCATAAAGCCCCCAGCCTTCGACATAGGCGGTGTTGCCGCCAAAGCGCATGAACGCTGGCAGCGCCTCGTTTTCCTGCGCAATGCTGATCTGGAAATGATGTCCGGGCGCGCCTTCGTGCAGATAGAGCGTGGTCATGCCCGGCGTCGTCCGGCTTGGAAGGTCATAAGCGTTGAAATAGAAGGTGCCGGGGCGCGAGCCGTCGGGGGTTCCCTGCTGATAGCTGCCACCGGCTTCGAACTTTTCGCGGAATTCCTCATAAGGTTTGATTTGAAGCGGCGCCTTGGGAAGATATTTGAACTGGGTCGAAATCACGGCATCGACTTTCTTGCCGATATCGTAATAGCCCTG
>CALRMO020000131.1:0-7158 GCA_943369235.1 Sphingomonas paucimobilis | reverse complement strand
GTTCATTCACTTGAAATAGCCCTCGAAAGCGACGTTCTAGCTGCTGGCGGCGACGTCATTGAAACCAGCGCCGACATCATGGCAAAGCTTTCAGGCAAGGATAACACGCAGGCGGTCGTCGGGGTTTACCGGGATCATGCGACCGAATTGACGGGCATCGATCGCGCGGAAGCGCCGATCTGGCTGGTTGCGCAGGCGATGCGCGATCCTGGCAACCTTGGAACGATGCTGCGAACCGGCGATGCTATTGGTGCGGGCGGATTAATCCTTGTCGACGATTGCACGGATCCGTTCTCGGTCGAGGCGGTGCGCGCCAGCATGGGTGCCATTTTTACGCAAAAGGTGGTGCAATGCCGTTGGGAAGAATTTCTAACTTGGCTCCGCAGCGGCACCGGCCAACTCGTCGGCACCAGCCTTCAGACTGACATGGATTATCAGGCGGCGATCTATGCATCGCCCTGCTTCATCCTAACCGGCAACGAAGCGCAAGGACTTCCCGATGACTATGAAGCGCAATGCGACCTCCTCGTCAAAATGCCCATGCGCGGCAAAGCCGACAGCCTTAATGCCGCAATCGCGACCGCGGTAATGGGATATGAAGTGCTCAACCAGTTTCGGCATGCCAACCCGTCATGAAAGTGACAGCCAGCGGCTAAAGAAGAAAGAATGAGCGAATGACATTAATGACCAGATCAACGCTTTTTGTTGGCGCGTCGCTATCCCTAATGTTGGTGTCGTCTTGCCAGACAACGCCGCCCGCCCCGCCGCGTGAGGACGGCGCCCGCATCTATACCGCGCGCGGCAATGAACCCGGATGGATATTGAAAATGGACGGCAAGACGATCGATTATGAAGGTGACTATGGCGAAACCAAAATCCGCGTCACCGCGCCCGAGCCTCGCCCGTCATTCAACGGAATGCGCCACGTCACCGATCGCTTGACCGTCGACATTACTTACTCGGCCTGCACCGACGACATGTCGGGCAAGCGGTTTACCGACACTGTGTCGGTTATCGCCGATGGCAAGCAGGTGTCGGGCTGCGGCGGCCGGGCATTACCACCGGAATCGCTTGATGACACCGCTCGGACCATTATTATGATGGACCAGATGCCAGCACTTGCCGATGCCAAAACCGAAATCCGGTTTACGGGCGGCAGGATGAGCGGCACCGCCGGATGCAATCGGCTTAACGGCAGCTACAGCCAAAGCAGCAACATACTGACTTTCAGCAGAGTCGCGGCTACACGGATGATGTGTCCGGAAAAACAGATGGCTCAGGAAGCCCGTTTTCTCGAGCTGTTGAAAGGCAAGGTTTCCAAACGCTACACCGTCGACGGCAACCTGATTCTGTCGAACGAAGCCGGACAGCGGGTGACGCTCAAGCAGATAATTTAGTCATTCGGCGGCCTCCCGCTCGTCGGTAATCATGTGCGGTTGGGGTTCATCGCCATAGCGGGGCAATGCTTCGACGAGAGGCACATCGTCGAGCGACCGGCTGCCGGTTTCAATGTTCAATTCGGCAAACTTGCGCCCCGTCGACATGACGTTTCGTTCAAAACTACCAACGAACTTGTTGTAATTGTTTACTGCGGAGTTCAGCCCCGAACCAACCGATTTCAAATGCTGCGCCGCGACGGCAATCCTGTCATACATGTCCTTGCCAAGCTGACCGATCTGCTTGGCCTCACGTGCCAGACCTTCCTGTCGCCACACCCCCGCAACCGTTCGAGCTATCGCGACCAGATTGGTCGGCGTTGCCAGCAGCACACGTTTTTCGAATGCGAAATCCCACAGATGCGGCTCATGCTCCAGCGCCGCTGCCAGAAAATGCTCGCCCGGCACGAACATGATCACATAATCGGGAGCATCCTCGAACTGGTCCCAATAGGCCTTGCGCGAAAGCCCGTCGATGTGGTTCTTCATTGACGCGCAGTGCCGCGCCATCGATACGTCGCGGCTGGCTTCATCGGCCGCATTAAAGGCATCCTGATAGTCGTTCAACGACACCTTGGCATCGATGACCAGGCTTCGTCCACCCGGGATTTTCACAATTGCATCGGGACGCAAGCGTCCGTCATCGGTATTGACGCTTGCCTCGGTTACAAAATCGACATGTTCGGACAGGCCGCAGCTTTCGAGCACATTCTTCAATTGCTGTTCGCCCCAGCGCCCGCGCGCCTTCGGGGCATTACGCAGGCTGCTCACAAGCTTGGCGGTCTCGGTCGAAACTCGCTCCTGCCCCGTTCGCATCTGATCGATCAGGCTGGTGAGTGTGCCATAGGCTTCCGAGCGTTCCTTCTCGATCTTGCCGACTTGCTCTTCATAGGCTTTCAACCGGTCGCCCACCGGCGCGAGCAGCGATTTCAAACGCTCTTCATTCTTGTCGCCCGCCTGATTGAACCGTTCGTCGGCGCGTTGAAGAAACGCCGCTTGCGCCTTATCGAGCATCGCCTGCCCAATCTCCCCGAACTGCGCGGCCAGCAATTCCTTCGCCTCCGCCAGCGCCGCCTTCTGGTCTTCAACCGATCGCTCACGCGCGGCAAGCGTGGCCTCAATCTCTACCAAGCGTAACCGCGCATCGTCCCGTTCTTGCGTCACGCCATTGAGCGAAAGACGAAGGCTCGAAACCGTCTCGGCGCCCGCGGCCCCGCTCTTACCGCCCATGAACCAGCCAATGGCAAGCCCGATGAGCAACGCAAAAACCACCACAACAACGACAACTAATGGCTCCAAGACCACCCTCCAATATCAAGAACGAATATGGAACATAGCCCCGTGAGGCCCGCCGTCAAGCCGTGATTGTTTTGGCTCGGCGTGCCCGCTTGACCCTGGCATAGCTCATCATGCTAAGCGGCAGCAGCCCGGCATAGACGATGCTAGCACCAATCAGCGCCACCCACGGCGCTGCAATAAGGGTCGCGCCAAACAGCCCGATTCCCGCAAGCGCGATGAACCGCAGGCTTGGCCTGACCTTGAGCGACGACCAGCTAAATGTAGCAACATTGGAAATCATCAACACCGCACACAGCAGCAGCCAGGGCGCAACCAGCCGATAATCGCGCACCCAATCGGCGCCGGTTTCGAACCAGATCATCATTGGCAGCAGCGCCAGGCCCGCGCCGGGTGGCGAGGGCACGCCGGTGTTAAAGCCGGCTGACTTGTGCGGCTGATCCTCGGTATCGATGCGCGCGTTGAACCGCGCCAGCCGGAGCGCTGCACACAGCACGAAAAACACCGATATCGTCCAGCCAAAACGCGGCATGTCCTGCATCACCCAGCTATAGATGACGAGCGCGGGCGTTGCTCCAAAAGCAATGACGTCGGATAAGGAATCGAGTTCGGCGCCAAAGCGGCTTTCGCCCTTCAGCATGCGGGCAATGCGGCCATCCATGGCATCGAGCACACCCGCCACCACAATAGCAGCAACCGCATTTTCCCAGCGCCCTTGCATGGCAAACCACGCGCCCGAAAGCCCCGTGCATAAGGCAAGAGCGGTGACAGCATTTGGCGCTAACGCACGTAAAGATATTCCCGGACGGGGCGAAATACCGGGCCGGTCAGACGTTTCGTCCATCAGTGAGCAACGGCAATCAGGTCATGGTCGACGCCGATTTCGCCAAGCACAGTCTCACCCGCGATACAGCGTTGTCCTTTGATGACGCGGGACGCTGTGCCTTGTGGCAAATAGACATCCACACGGCTGCCAAAGCGGATCAGGCCGACGCGCTGCCCGTTGGCGACGCTGTCGCCTTCTTTGACGAAAGCGACAATCCGGCGCGCCACTAGCCCCGCAATTTGCGTAAAGCCGATACGGACGCCGTCGCTTCGCTCGACCAGAAAATGCTGCCGCTCATTCTCTTCGCTTGCTTTGTCGAGATCGGCGTTGAGGAATTTGCCTGCGATATAAACGACGCGCTTTATCGTGCCGCGTATGGGCGTACGGTTGATGTGGACATCGAACACGCTCATGAAAATCGAGACGCGAGTCATCGGCTGATCGCCTAACCCGTCGGGCCCGCGCAGCTCTGGCGGCGGCGGGACGCGCTCGATTAAGGTCACAAGTCCGTCCGCCGGAGCAATGATGAAACGGTCGTCGGTCGGCGTGGCGCGGGCCGGGTCACGAAAAAACGCCAGCGTCCACGCGGTTACCGCAGCCATCGGCCAGGCGAGCGTCTCCCATGCCATAAAGGCAAAGAATAACGTTATCCCCGCCGCAATCAGGCCGAACTTGCGGCCTTCTGGATGAACGGGAGGAAACGACCATTTTGCGACACCGGTGCCCCGGTTCGTGAGTTCTTGTCTGCTCATCCGCCCTAGCTAGGGGATGAGGGCAGATGTTACAACCGATAGATGGCCTCTCAAGACCTCTTTGGGCGATTGGGGGAGATGGTTGAACATATGGCAGACTTTGCTATGGCACCGGCAAACAAACAAGACTCCCTTTTGGAAAGCGCTTCCTCACATGGCAAAAATCAAGGTGAAAAACCCCGTCGTCGAGCTTGATGGCGACGAAATGACCCGCATCATCTGGGAATGGATTCGTGAGCGGCTGATCTTGCCGTACCTTGATATCGACCTGAAATATTATGATCTTGGCATGGAATATCGCGACAAGACCGACGACAAGGTCACCGTCGAATCGGCCAATGCCATCCGCGAATATGGCGTTGGCGTAAAATGCGCGACGATCACGCCTGACGAAGCGCGCGTCGAGGAATTCGGCCTGAAGAAAATGTGGAAGTCGCCCAACGGCACGATCCGCAACATTCTTGGCGGTGTGGTTTTCCGCGAGCCGATCGTCATCCAGAATGTCCCGCGCCTTATTCCGGGCTGGACCGACCCCATCGTTATCGGCCGTCATGCTTTCGGAGACCAGTATCGCGCCACCGACTTCCTTGTTCCCGGCCCCGGCACGCTGCGGCTGGTGTGGGATGGCGATGACGGCCAAAAAATCGATGAAGAAGTGTTCCGCTACCCGTCCCCCGGCGTGGCGCTTGCGATGTACAATCTCGATGATTCGATCCGTGATTTCGCCCGCGCGTCGCTCAATTATGGCGTGACCCGCGAATGGCCGGTTTATCTGTCGACCAAGAACACGATCCTCAAATATTATGACGGCCGCTTCAAGGATCTGTTCCAGGAAGTGTACGAAGCCGAATTCGCCGCCACGTTCAAAGAGCTCGGTATTGTTTACGAACATCGCCTGATCGACGACATGGTTGCCTCGGCTCTCAAATGGTCGGGCAAGTTCATCTGGGCGTGCAAGAATTATGACGGCGATGTGCAGTCGGATCAGGTTGCGCAAGGGTTTGGTTCGCTTGGCCTGATGACCTCGATCCTGATGACGCCCGACGGCAAGACGGTTGAAGCCGAGGCTGCACATGGCACGGTTACTCGCCACTTCCGCCAGCATCAGCAGGGCAAGGCGACATCGACCAACCCGATTGCTTCCATTTTCGCGTGGACCGGCGGCCTCAAGTTCCGTGGCAAGTTCGACGAAACGCCGGACGTTACGCGGTTTGCCGAAACGCTTGAGGAAGTCTGCATCCAGACGGTGGAAGACGGCCATATGACCAAGGACCTCGCGATCCTTATCGGCCCGGATCAGGCGTGGATGACCACCGAGCAGTTTTTCGAACAGGTTCGCGTCAACCTCGAAACCAAAATGGGCAGCTGGCAGTAAGTCAACTGCACGTCAGCAATTAAGCGCGGGAAGCGATTTCCGCGCTTTTTTTGCGCCCGCCCTTCCCTTCACTTGCTGCATCTGCGTAAAAGAAACGCATGGCAGGTGAATTACAAAGCGAAGGCATCAGCGATCTGCTCGTGATTCTGGGCGCGGCGGGGATCGTCATTCCGGCCTTCGCGCGGTTTCGTATCACTCCCATCATCGGGTTCATTCTGGTCGGTATTCTCGTGGGACCGATGGGCCTTGGCGCACTGGTGCCGCGCTATCCGGTGCTCGAATGGTTCACCATTACCAACCCCGAAGCCATTCATCCCATCGGCGAATATGGCATTATCCTGCTGCTGTTTTCGATCGGGCTTGAACTGTCGTTCCGCCGGTTGTGGAAGATGCGCCGCCTGGTTTTCGGTGTCGGTGCAGCGCAATTGTTCGGCGCCGGGCTAATCATCGCAGCCGGCCTTTTGCTGTTCGGCTATGGCGTGACAGCAGCGGTCGGCATCGGTATCGCGCTTGCGCTCTCGTCGACAGCTTTGGTACTGCCGATATCGGGCACGCATTCGGCTGTTGGCAAATCGGCGCTTGCGATGTTGCTGTTCGAGGACCTCGCCATCGTTCCCATCATTTTCGTCCTTGGCGCTTTGGCTCCGCAGGCGGGTGCGGACTCGTGGGAAGGCCTGATAACCGCGCTTTGGCAGGGTGCGCTGGTGATCGTTGCGATGCTTGTGCTTGGGCGGTTCTTCCTGCCGCGCCTTTTTGGCCAGGCTGCCCGGACCAAAAGTCCGGAGCTGTTTGTTTCGGTCAGCTTGCTTGTCGTGATCGTTGCGAGCCTTGCAACCGGCGCGGTTGGCCTGTCCCCGATTGTCGGGGCAATGATTGCCGGCTTGCTGATCGCCGAGACCGATTATCGTGCCGAGGTCGAGGTAATGACCGCGCCGTTCAAGGGCCTTGCGCTGGGGGTGTTTCTCATCAGTATCGGGATGCAGGTCGATGTGCGGTTCGTAGCCGAAAACTGGGCGGCATTGGTCGGTGCTGTGACAGCGGTCGTCCTGATAAAGGCTGCGGTGACGGCCGGTTTGCTCAAACTCAACGGTGCACGGACCGGAACCGCGACCGAAACCGGCGTTTTGATGGGCAGCCCATCCGAGACCACGCTGATTGTCCTGGGTGCGGCTGGCGCGGCGCAGATAATCGACGCGGCAACGATCAATTTCTGGCAGGTGGCGACCGCAATTGGCCTTACGATAACGCCGATATTGGCGCGCATCGGTCACGACATGGCGCGTCGTCTCGAATTGCGTGAGAGCGACGATGAGGTGCACGAACAGGATCCGACACAAGAGCCTCGAACGGTTGTTATCGGCTTTGGCCGGGTCGGGAAACTGGTTGCCGATATGTTGATTACCCACGGTCAACCCTATGTCGCAGTCGAGTCGAACGTTGATGCCGTGACGGCGGCGCGGCGTGACGGCTATA
>CALRMO020000130.1:0-7182 GCA_943369235.1 Sphingomonas paucimobilis | reverse complement strand
TCACTACGCTTCGTTGCTAGTCGACTGCCCTGTGACACATAGCGGCGATTTGTTCTTTGGTCGTCTTGCCCGATGATGTGAGTTTGAACACATGCGCATTCTGTGTGGGCAAACGGCTGTCGCCGGTGCGGGAGCCATTTACTACGGCGGCGAAATCGCGGCACACAGCGATGCTTTTCAGATAATCGCTATGCCCGCTGCCGCCGCTTGACACATCGGTTGTGTCGATGATTGTCAGGCCCGTCTTCGCAGGTTCGGTTTCATATCTGGTTTTGGTCGCAAAACAGCGTTGCGGCAGACCCCTGGCTTTCAGTTCCTTTGCTTCGAATGGGTCGAAACAATAAGGCGACCCAAGCCGGGGATAGCCATGCAGCGCACGCGATACGGCCAGCGCCTTGTCATTGAGCGAGGCGTAAACCGTAATCCGGCGATCGTTATTGACGCGGCGCAGGGCAAGCACCTCTTCTGCAATATCGCGTTCGAAATCTTCACGGTCAATATCAGGTGATGCCAATATGATATTGGAAATATTGCTTGAGTCGGCGTTGGTGGAAGTCCGGTCGACATATTCTACCGCTGGAATAACCAGCCGCGCGCCCAGTGAATGCGTGACGATGACGATCTCCTTCACCCATTCGGTCCGCGCCAATTTGGTCAGGAAATTACGGAAATTGCGCTCGTCCCAATACATATTGGTTTCGTCGACGGCATAGCTCAGCAAGTCGCCCTGCGACGGCCAGCTATACTGGATGATCGGTCCATCGAATTTCGTCAGCGCGGCAATTTGGACCGTGTCTTTGGCTGTCGAGGGGAAGGTTTCACGGTAGCCGTGGACATACAGCAACACGCGGCCCTTGCGCAGGTTAGCCGCGTCTCGCAGGTCATTCCACCATTGCGCCTCAGGTTCAAAGGCGAGCGGCACAATCGTCTGCTTGTCACCTTTGGCAGGCTTTATCGTCTGCGGCGGCGAAAAACGCGCAAAGCGCACGCGGTCACCGCGTTGGTTGGTCAGCTTGATATTCTCACTCTGACAATCGGGCAAGCGGCTGGTAACTGCGAAATAATCCTTGCCCGCGACCGCAACAGCATCGCTCTGCACCGGGTTGCAACGCGGATTTTCAACAAGCTGGCTATGCGGGATATCGCCATAATTGACCGCAACTCCGCAGCTCGAAAGCATCAGTGGCGCAAGCAGAACACCAACAAACGTCCGCATCATTTCCCCTTCGGATGCGCAGCGCGCCAGTCTTTGACTGCTTTCAGCGCGCCCGAAACATGGCCTTTGACGCCGAGTTCGGAGTAAGCGAACAGGATCTTGCCATCTGGCGCGATGACATAGGTTGTGCGGTTCGACCCGCCCATAACGGGTAAGCTAACCTTGTAGGACTTGATGACCGCTTTTGACGCGATGCCGACCGTAAACTTGTTGCGGCACGCCTCGACCGAAAATTTCTTCAACGTGTCGAGATTGTCCGCCGACATCCCGATAATCGAAGCTCCCATGGCGCCGAAATCATCTGCAGCCTCGGAAAACTCGTGCGCCTCGACCGTGCAGCCCGACGTGAAGGCCTTGGGATAGAAATAAAGCACCACCGGCCCGCGTTTCAGCGCCTTGTTGAGGTTATAAGTGTAGGCATCACCCGCGAGAACCGCCTGAGTGGTGAAATCGGTTGCCCGAGCTCCAGGTTTAAGCGCAGCCATGGCGGGGGTCGAGGCAAGGGCAATTGCGATGAAGAAGGCGAGACGTTTCATGAACCGTTCCCTGTTATATCAGTCCAGCGAAATAGCTTTCCTGCTAACTTGATTTTCCAACGACGCTTTCAGGCAAATCCTTGCCGAAGACGCGCTGATAATATTCGGCCACCAATGTGCGTTCGGCCTCGTCGCATTTGTTGAGGAAACTCAACCTGAACGCGAACCCAACATCTTTGAAAATAGCGGTATTCTGCGCCCAGGTAATTACGGTGCGTGGGCTCATCACGGTCGATATGTCGCCATTGATGAAGCCCTGGCGCGTTAGTTCGGCAACCTTCACCATATTGGCGACCTGCGCGGCATCGCTGCCCGACGATTTGGCAAGGACAATTTCGCTTTCAACCTGAGCAGGAAGATAATTCAGGCCGACCACGATGTTCCATCGGTCCATCTGGCCCTGGTTGATCGCTTGCGTGCCATGATAGAGCCCGCTGGTGTCGCCAAGGCCAACCGTATTCGCGGTTGCAAACAGGCGGAAGAACGGGTTTGGCCGGATAACACGGTTCTGGTCGAGCAAGGTGAGCTTGCCTTCGGTCTCGAGCACACGCTGGATGACGAACATCACGTCGGGGCGTCCTGCGTCATATTCATCGAAAACGAGCACGGTAGGGGTCTGCAACGCCCAGGGCAACAAGCCTTCGCGGAACTCGGTGACCTGCTGGCCATCCCGCAGAACAATCGCGTCGCGCCCGATGAGGTCGATACGGCTGATATGTGCATCGAGATTGATGCGGATGCAGGGCCATCTGAGCCGCGCAGCGACCTGCTCAATATGCGTCGATTTACCGGTGCCGTGATAGCCCTGCACCATGACTCGGCGGTTGTGCGCAAAACCAGCGAGGATCGCGAGCGTCGTGTCGGGATCGAACACATAATTATCGTCGGTATCCGGTACCCGTTCATCCGCAGTCGAGAATGCCGGGCATTCCATATCGACATCGATTCCGAACATTTCCCGCACGCTGATCGTCTTGTCGGGTGCGGCAAGAATGGTCGCGTCGCGGCTATCAGGCTGGATATTGGGAATGTCGGTCATTTTATTCTCGTCAGATAAAGGCAGGTGAGCTTTTCAGGTGCGTATAGGCCGCAATGACGTCTTGCAAAGCCTTTTCATAGGAGCGGTTGCCGCCGTTTTTGTCGGGGTGGAATTTACGCACTTTGGTCGAATATGCGGACCGGAGCGCCTTGCGGTCTGCATCCTCGCCAAGCCCTAGCGTCTTTAGCGCGCTGCGATCCTCGGGTGACAGAAAATGACCGTCGGAACGCTTCTTGGGCATCCGGCTTTTGAAACGCGCCGAGATGGCGTCGAGAGGGTCCTTGAAATCCGCCCATTTTGGCGGCAGATCGACGCTGCCGTTGGCGCGAAACGCGCGTGTCTCCGACGGCCAGACGTGTAACGGGCTTTGCGCCTCTAAGATTTCCTCCGTCGTCATGCCGTCGAACCAGTTGTAACCGGCATTAAACTCGCGGACATGGTCGAGGCATAGATATTGATAGTCGCCCGGACCATTGGGCGACGCTGCCTGGCCGCCCGGATCGGGCGCACGAAATTCGCCCGTTTCCGGACAGCCCGGAAAGGCACAATGTCGCCGCGAGCCCCTGACGCGGCCATGAAATCGGTCAGAAGGCCGCTTCGAATCCATGATTTTCCTTGGCGAAAAACGACGGATATGGGAAGAGTCGGATCATGATTAAAGGTCCTGCCCAAACAGAAATGGAGGCTTTGCTCACTGCAGCCTTCGCTCCGACATTTCTTGACGTCGTCAATGACAGCGCAAAGCATCACGGTCACAGCGGCGATGACGGTTCGGGTCAATCGCATTTTACGATTCAGATCGAAAGTGCGGCATTTACCGGGGTAAACCGCGTGATGCGCCAACGAATGGTGAACAAGGCCCTGGGCGACATTCCGGGTGAGCGCGTTCATGCGCTGGCGATCAAGGCGAGGGCTCCCGGGGAATGACGATGCAGATTATTACGCCGTCAACGCATGACCTTGGTGCTTTCGAAGTCCGTCGAACCTTACCCAACAAGCAACGGACGATGGTCGGACCCTTCATTTTTGTCGACCAGTTCGGACCTGCACATTTCGATATCGGTGCCGGAATGGATGTCCGCCCGCATCCGCATATCAACCTTTCGACGGTGACCTATCTTTTTGAAGGCGCAATCGAGCATCGCGATAGCCTCGGCACACTAGCGACGATCCGCCCGGGGGCGCTCAACCTGATGACGGCGGGCAGCGGCATTGTGCACAGCGAGCGTACGCCGCAGGCAGAGCGCGCAACGGGCTCGCCGATATCTGGAATGCAGACGTGGCTCGCGCTTCCGGATGGCAAGGAGGAAATCGATCCCGCGTTCGAGCATGTTGCGAAGGACGATCTGCCATTGGTTGAAACCGACGGCATCTCGGCCCGCGTGATCATGGGTTCGTTATGGGGCGTGACTGCGCCGACCACGCAGCATTCTGCGACCATCTATGCTGACATCTTGATGGGCGCCGGGGCGAGCATTCCGATCGACGCCGACGCCGATGAACGAGCGATACTGGTTGCTTTTGGATCGGCGAGCCTCGACGGCGAGCGCCTCGAGCCCTTCAGCCTCTACATATTGCAGCCGGGGCAGGCGATGACGCTAAAGGCCGATAGCGACTGCCGCGTCATGCTGCTGGGCGGCGAAGCGTTCAAGACGCCCCGTCACGTCTGGTGGAACTTTGTGTCGTCCTCACGCGAGCGGATCAACGATGCAAAGGCAGAATGGAAAGCGCGAAACTTTCCACTTGTGCCGGGAGATTCAGAAGAATTTATTCCCATTCCCGAAATACCCAAGACGGTAAGCTACCCCTAGACTTATGATAATTGCCAAAAAAACACGGTGTTTGCAGATTATTTACAATCAAAAGGGATTATTTTGTGATTTAAATGGTTTAGCGGTCCAGAATTCTAATCGCACCGATTGAACGCATATATATGACCGACCTCAACCATCAGCGCTTGCTGTTATCGACTGGCATCGAGATGGATGCTTACACCGCTGGCGATACTTCCAATCCAGCGATTATCTTCCTGCACGGTTTTCCCGAATCGCATCGCACTTGGAGGCACCAGATTGCCGCGCTTTCGGATCGCTATTATTGCATAGCTCCGGATCAGCGGGGGTACCGCGGGAGTTCAAAACCACAAGATGTTTCTGCATACACCGCGGACAAGCTGACGGCCGACATTTTTGCCTTGGCCGATGCGCTCGGTGTGCATCAGTTCAGCATTGCAGGACATGACTGGGGCGGCGCGATTGCGTGGGCGGTTGCGCTGAGCGGACAACCGGGCGGCCTAAATCCAGCGTGGGCAGGGCGGGTACCAAGAGCGATCATCGCCAATGCTCCGCATCCATACCTGTTTCAGCGGCTGCTCGTAAGCGATATGGAGCAACGTGCGGCGAGTCAGTATATTCGTGCCTTTCGCGATCCCGCCAATGATGCGCTCATCAGGGAACATGGGCTAACGGGATTGCTGCTTAAAACCATCAAGTGGGACAAGCCGAGTAGCATGGAGCAGGCCGAACGCGACGCCTTGCTCCGCGACTGGGAAGACCGCGATGCCTGTTTTGGAATGATTAACTGGTACCGCGCGTCCGCGCTTTATGTTCCGGCCATGGACGAGAAAGCTGAAATGCCTGCCTTTGCCTCAGGCGAGTTTCCGAAGCTGTTCATTCCAACCTTGCTGATTTGGGCGATGGACGATCTCGCGCTGCCTTCAAGCAATATTGATGGCATCGAGAAACTCGTGCCGCATGTCGAGATCGTCCCCGTGCGTGACTGCGGTCATTTCGTTATCTGGGAGAAGCCCGAAGCGGTGAACGCCGCTATCGAAAAATGGCTCGCTTAATTTACCCGGTATCGCAGTTTGAATGACAATGTCGATGACGCGGCCATTGTTCCTTTGGGTCTAAGCCGAACTGTCGTGACCAGCGGGTCGACGCCGTCGCCATTCGCGGTCGGCGTGTATGTCCAACTAATGCCGCCGTTGCTGGAAAATTCGATGTCGTCGGTCGTGCTGGCGAGGCTCGTAAATGAATAGGTTAGCGCCGAGCTGCCTGCGGTAAACGATGCAGGCCCGCTTCCGGCGCCACCAATATTGGTGACTACTAAAGCCATGTTCGCCGGCGTGGCGTCGCCGATAAGAATCGAGTTGGCGCTGACAGTATAAGCTGTCGGCGATGTTGCGCTTATCGTATATTCGATGATTGCGGCGGGAAGGGATTTGGGGTTGCTAGCGCTAATCCCGTCCGAAATTGTTGTCGATGTTTTGGAAATCGTCAAGGCTGGTTTAAACACCAGGCTCGCGAGATCGAAGTTAGCCGGGTTCGGCAGTACCACCTCGAAAGTATGCGTTCCAGCCGGGACGGGGATGTTAAGTGCGGATGCCTGTTTCCATAGCCCGATTGGGTCGCTTGCAAGAAAACTGGTGCTGGCGGTCGCGACGATTGTGTTGCTGCTGTTGCGGACATTGATGGTCAGGCCGGACAGTGCCTGCTGGTTATCGCGTACCGAAAACCAGCCACTGAGGTCGATCATTCCTTGAGCAGGGAAGGTCACCGTCTGGACAAGACTGCCCGCCGCAGCGTTGACGTCGAAATACAGAGCTCCGCCGCCCGTGGGCGTAACGGTCGGATTGTTTGCATAGCCAGTCCAGGGCCGGATCAGATTAACAGGCAGCGCTTGTACCGGCGTTACGTTAGTGATTGTCCACCCTGGAATGCTTGCATAAAAATTATTGCCATTGACCGGGGTCGGCGTGACTGAGCTTTCAAAGCTTCGATTGACCAGTAATTCCTGCGCAGCCGCTGGTAATGACAAACAGCCAAACGCGATCACAAACAGGCGGAGTACCAGCCAAGAAAATCTTAAGTTCCACATCACGTCGGCGGCTCTAACCATATGTTCTTGAGGAACAGTGAGCCGTGAACGGAAAAATTAAACGAGCCAGTTGATCCAAGCACCATGCGCTTGCGCTTCGCCTAGTAAATGCCATTGGTTCGGGCCCAGCCAATATTTTATTGTAAGCTCGTGCTTGAATGTTTCGCGGTTGGTTTCGAGCATCATCCACGCAAGCGGGCGCCCAGCGGTGGCTTGTTCGCCTGCCTTTTCAATAGTTTGAGTTATCAGCTTTCGCCGCTTTTCGGGAATATATTGCCAAACAATCGAATGGTTGATGACGCGGACGACGCCGTTGGCTTGCGGGGCAGCCAAACGCTGTTTTACCCAGTCAAGTGCATCTGCCTTCACGACATCGGGCTTTTTTTTCGCAGCAAGCGCAATTGCTGCGTCCATTCGCGTCAGCCGGTCGCTGTTTTCGGGCCAGATGTAACTTTTTACCCGCAACGCAGCCTGCGGATCGGAAAGATCAACCGGTGCCTGATCGCAACCCT
>CALRMO020000129.1:0-7302 GCA_943369235.1 Sphingomonas paucimobilis | reverse complement strand
AAACCGAGTTCGATCCCGAGAGCGTGTTTTCTTATGAAGTGGGAATCAAATCGACGCTGCTGGACCGCCGACTTCAACTGAACGTCGCTGCTTTTCGCTACAATTACAAGAATTTCCAGGTGCAAGTATTGCGCGATGGCATCACCTCTACGCTTAATGTGCCTCAGTACAATGCCTTTGGTGTAGAAGCCGACGCAACATTCCGTCCGTCACGACTGCTTACGGTCACGTTAGGCGGTAGCTGGAACAGCGCGGAATATGGAAATTTCGTGGTAGACGACCGATTTAATCCCGGTCAGCAGCAGAATTTGCGCGGAAATCGTGGAATACTTTCACCAGAATTCAGCGGATTTGCTCGCGCTGACTGGGTGATTCCGTTCAGCGACCGTTTTCAGTTTCGCGCCGCAGGCGACGTCAACTGGCGCAGTCGTCAGTTTTTCACAATTTTCGGTGATGCACGCGAGGCACAGGCTGCATATGCGCTGGTTAGTGGACAGCTTGGAATCGAGACAGAGGATGAGCGCTACTCGCTTGCCGTTAACGTGCAAAACGTTTTTAATCAGGATTATCTGACCAGCGCGGTTGAGCAGGGCTTTGGTATCTCGACTTTTCGCGGTCGCCCGCGCAGTGTATCGTTGACACTGCGTGCGAAGTATTGACCTGCTTCATCGATCGGTCTCTAAACCACGCCAATGGGACGAGCCTAGCCAGGCTACGACCGGTCAATCTTGCGTGCGAGACAGTTAGCTGATGCCGAAAGTAATAGATCATGAAGAGGCAAGGGAAACAATTGCCGACGCCTTCGTCCGCGTGATCTCTGCGAAGGGTTCGGCGTCGGTAACGATGCGGGAAGTCGCCCGCGAAGCGGGGTGCAGTCAAACTCTGCCCTTATATTATTTCGACACCCGCCAAGCGCTTGTGGAGTTTGCGTTTGCTCGACAAGCCGACCGCGCAGTCGACGAACTGCATGCCGTTACAAAAAGCGATCGACCTGTTTCGGAGCGGCTGACTCGAACAATTACCGGACTTATCGAACGGTCTAGCAGCAGCGCGACGGTCTGGCGGACGGTGATCGGACTGATTGTCGAGAATAGTTCCAATTCCCGTGTCGGCGAGCTCGACCGGAAATGCTATAACCAGTTTCTCGATACGTTGACCGATCTACTCGATGAATTCGCAAGAGTATCCACACGCAAACTCGACGCGCGCGCAGAAGCGATCATGTTATTGACAAGCACTGACGGATTAGCCTTTGCCACTGCCAGTCTGGGATCAGAAGCCGGAACATTGACCGAGCCTTTAACGCGCCTTTGGCTCGAACGCTACGATCTTCAGAGCGGTTGATGCGAGGCGACGCTTTCGGTCCCTCTCATATGGTTTTCGCGGCTGCAACTGCGACGACCATTGTCGGTCAGTTAGGGCTCGTTTTTGCTCCCTTTCTCGTTTTGCTGGCAATGCGGCAAACCGGCCTTGACGATGCCTCCGCGTCTCGCATCATCGCCAGTGAATTCATCGCGTATCTTGTTACGGCCCTGATTGCCTCTAGCACACGGCGATTTCATCATAGCAGGATCGCTCTGTTTGCATCCGGCGCCTATGCTGCAGGAAGCCTGGCTGCGGCATTGGCAACGGATCCCGGTGTCTTCACTGCGGCGCGCATTTTGTGCGGGATCGGTGGCGGAGCTGTCATGGTTAGCGCCAACCGGTTGATTGCGTCCCATCTAAACTATGACCGCCTTTTTGCTACGGCCATCATCGGCACGGCCGTTTTTGCAATAGCCGGTTTGCTGATCGTGCCCGCTATCTTGCAGTATCTGGGATCAACGGCTGCCTATATGGCGCTTGGTACACTGGGCATCTTCGCAGCGCTGCTCTCTTCCTTCATGATTCCCGGGAGCCGGGTGCCCGAGCGCAACGGCATGAACTTTGGGCTGGCACCATGGATAATGCTGGCTGCATATTTTCTCAGCAGGCTGTGCGACGCGCTGCTCTGGCCGTATATCGAGCGCTTCGGCGAACGTGTTGGCATGGATACGACTGCAGTGGGGATAGTATTGTCCGGTGCCACGGTGGTAGCTATCGCAGGTCCCTTGATCGCATTACGAGTTCATTGCTTGTACGGCCTTATGCTGCTGTTTGCGACCGCTTTACTGGCGAAGTCGATCGCGCCGCTCCTGATGGCCGCTCTGCCAAATGTAGCCGTGTTCGTTGCAAGCCAGTTGGTTGTGTCTTTTTCGTTGGTCTTGGCCGGGCAGTTGTTTTTGACGCATTTTTCTGCTGTCGACGCCAGCGGTCGCCTGGCAGGCTTGGGCGGAACCGTTGGTCTGCTGGCAGACGCAGGCGGCGTTGTGCTCTCTAATGAAGCATACGCGGCCGGGGGTTATTCCGGCGTTGCAACTTCCTCGGCAGCCGCCGGGCTGCTGGCAATTATATTGTGTTTGCCGGCGCTGTTTGCCTGGATGCGGTCTGCGCGCCAGCGAGCTGCGGCGAGGTGATCACCTGGCATCTCGCGATTGGTATATTTTGCGGACTCGTCGTCGGAGCTGCAGCCACTATCGCGGTAAGAAAGCTTCTGGTGCCCGCCAGCATGCTTCGTCTCTTCAAGTCGATCCCCAAGACGATGCGTTTCGATCTTGCGACGCCACAAAGTATGCGGAACATGGTCGTTATGGCCGAGCCCTGGCTTGAGCCATGGTTCTCAGAAAGTGCAGCGGGCCGAATGCTTGCCGCGCTGCGCGCCCATCACCCGCCCCCGCCCGTAGGCGGCGACGTCGACGACGATGTTGAGCACCAGGGCGTGACCTATTTCCCTTCCGGACCTCCTCCATTTCCGGTGTCGCTGCCGCCGGAATATGGGATGCTCGACGCTGTAATTATCGTCTGGCCGTGGCACTATCCCGTCCGCTGGGCCGCTCAGGCCAAAATGATTAAAGCCATTGTCGATGCCAAGGCACGCGCATTGGTTCTTATGCCAGATGGCTATGATCGGACACCGTTGCTCCAGTTTCTGAATGAAAGCGGAGCTAATACGCGCGGTGTCGATATTCTGACCAACCCGGCCGACGATGTCTGGGTTCGAGATTACGGCCCGACAATCGTCATGACGCCCCAGGGGCCAGCGATCATCGCTAACCCCTACGCGCCGGGCGAACATCCCTATAGAAAAGGCGACAACGCGGCGAGCTTCGCGATTGGGGCCGCCCTAAAGCTTCCGGTATATCGCTTGCCGTTGCTCATAGAAGGCGGCAACATGGTCAGCGACGGGCACGGGCTGATGGTCGTTACCGATGCGGTGCTGGACCGCAACCCTGAGTTAGGCCGGAACGAACTTTCCGCAATCATGCGTCGTTATTTCGGATGCGACCGAATGCTCCTTATTGAATCTCTTCCGGCTGAGGTGACTGGACATGCCGACATGTCGCTGCGTTTTCTCAGCGCCAGGCACGCTGTAGTGGCTTCGGCTCCCCCAGGGCACCGATGGGCAACTGCGTTCGACCGGCTAGCGGCTCTGCTTGGCGATGTGAGATCATTCGATGGCCAACCGTTCAAGATCGACCGTTTGCCGATTGCCGTATCGCGCACCGATAAGAATGCATTCTGGAGCTATGTGAACTGCGTTCAAGTTAATGGAACGACGATTGTCCCGACCTTCGGACAACCTACAGACGAGGGTGCCTTGGATTTTTACCGATCTCTTGGTCTAGGCCCGGTGGTAGGGGTCGATTTTTCAGACTTTCTGGTCGGTTCCGTTCATTGCCAAACGAAAGAAGTCCCTTCCGGCGTGTTAAGGCGCAACTTTGTTTGAATAAGGCGCATATACTTCTACAACTGGCTGCGCACCTGCCGCGAAAGCTTTTCTTCGCAGCTTTCTGTATTAACATCTGAATGCCTGCATTGAACGGTCATTAAAGCGCAGGCACTTCCTTCGTCTGGCAATGCAGCGCGCCGACGGTAAATGGCCGGTAATCCACCGAGTCCAGAGTAACGTGCGGGAGCAAATCACGAAAACGCTCTGAGGCCAGGCCGTCGGTTTCCGCGTCATAAGAGGGAAATAAAATATGTCCATTCACCGTTAGCGCATTTGCAGGACAATATTCGGTAGCCTGGGCTTTTGCGGGAGCCATCGGCAATCGGACAACCCGATGCGTATTCGCCATGATCCGGGCCGCATCCTCGAGCGCGTCATGCCATGGATGTCCACGTTCGGACTTGGTTACCCAGGCAGCGGTCGGGCTGGCCAGTTTCACCACAAAATCGGCATGGCCCGTTAACTCTGCAGGCATGTCGGGTAGGAAAATCACCTCGTCCGCGCCATAATAAGCTTTAAGAATTCCGCGAATTTCGGCTTCGGAGAAATCGACATTGTGCTGGAATATGCTTCGCGCCATAAACAGCCGTCCCTGCCCGTCGGAAATCAGGTTGCCGCCTTCGACGATCAGAGGAATCCTGTGAACCGGCACACCATAAGCGCGTGCGATCTCTACCGGCAAATCGTGGTCGCGCTTGTGAAAGCCTAAGCCGTTTGGGACATAAGGATTTGCAATAAAGGTAGGGCCATTGGCTGTGGATACCAGCGTAGGGCCATAATCGCGAATCCACAGATCGTCGCTGGGCGCGTAGATGAAACCGATTCGTTCGGCTTTAGCGCCATTGCGCCGAATATACGCAAGGGCTGCCGCCGCCCACCCTGCGTTCTGGACAACGATATGCACGTCGGCAGCCTTGCTGATCTTGGCCGCTAACGCGGCGTGAGCCTGCCATCGCGAAGGATATTGAGTCGGCCAGGTCAGCAATACAGAGCGGATGGGCTCGAACTCTGCCGGCATGCGGATCGGGCCAGGAGGGGGCGAAAAAGGAAAATATTCCGCAGGGCGGTCCTTGCCGGCATCGATGCAGACCGGACGTTCGGCGGCGAGTGCATCATGACAGCTGAAAGGAAGATCGTGCTCTGCCATGAACGCCGAGACGTCCTCAATGGCGTCCATAGCTTCATAATTGCGGATTAAGTTTATGTGGTGTTTGCGCAACTTGCTTTGTATCCGGGCGACATCCCTGCGCGACAACAGCCCAGCAAAGCTTGCCATCGCCTCTCTAAGGAGTCCATCCAGTTGCCGGACAGAAAGAAGACGCCATGCCATGAGCGGTGGGGATTTGGCTGTGAATTGCCTAATTATCGCAGATGCGAAGACTTGCCTTACAATAAGAATTCCCAACACCACGCACGTCGCGCCAGTCAAAGCGCCAAAAGCGAAGATCATACCAAATCCCGGTTGAGCCTGGCCCATACGGCCGACAGCAGGACATTGGCGCCAGCCGTAAGGTCCTCCGCCTTTGCATCTTCGATTTCATTGTGACTGATCCCGTCGCGGCACGGCACGAAAATCATGGCTGTGGGCGCGATCTTCGCCAAGTTGACTGCATCATGTCCGGCGCCGCTGACCATATCGCGCCATTTGCTGCCACTCTGTATCGCGGCCTCGCGAACAAGGGCGACGCACTGAGCATCGAACTGGCAGGCCGGCCAATCATTGGTCTGTTCAACCGCAATTTCGACGTTACGCATCTCCTTGATCAAATCGAGCATAGCCTGAAATCGTTCGACCATCTGGTCGAGACCCTCATCGGACGAGTGCCGCAAATCGACAGAAAAAGACACGGTTCCGGGAATCGTATTGCGTGAGTTGGGCCAGCACTCGATCATGCCGACGGTCGAACGCGAATCGTCGTGAATGCGACCCACGGCGTCGATCTCGGTGACGATAGCGCACGCGGCTTGCAAGGCATCGCGTCGCAGCGACATTGGCGTGGGGCCGGCATGCGCTTCAAAACCCGTTACCGTGCAGTTGAACCACCGTTGGCCAAGCGCTCCTGTGACAACACCGATTGTCTCCGCCGCAGCTTCAAGAACCGGGCCTTGTTCGATATGCACCTCGAAATAAGCGTCTACATCGTCTCCGGCATCATATGTTTCTGCAGCCGAAATCGCGTTTAACGCATCGCCGAAACCGATTCCGTCCTTGTCCTTTTGAGCAAGGACGTCCGCGAGTGTATGGACGCCCGCAAACACCCCGGATCCGGCCATCACCGGCAAGAAACGGCTTCCCTCCTCGTTGGTCCAGTTAACGATTTCCAAAGATCGTTTTGGCGTAATTGCACGCTCTGTCAAAACCTGTGCAACCTCGATCCCGGCGAGCACGCCGTAAACGCCGTCGAATTTGCCGCCGGTCGGCTGCGAATCGAGGTGGCTGCCGATCAACACTGGGGGCAGCTCAGCACTGGAGCCTTCAAGCCGTGCAAACTGGTTGCCGACGGCGTCTGTTCTAACCTCAAGGCCGATTTTCTCGCATCTCTCGCGAAACCATGCTCGCCCGCGCGCGTCGACGTCGGTCAGCGCTAACCGGCAAACCCCGCCTTTGGGCGTCGCGCCAATCCTGGCGATGTCCATCAGCATCGCCCACAAACGATCGCCGTCGATTTGAAAATTACTATTCATTTTCCATTTTTTCCCAACCATGAGCTGCACAATTGGCGCATAAGGCGTCCGTCTAGAATGTCGCCATGTCCAGGCAGCGCTCTGGTCACCGGGAGCTGCGAAAGACGCCGCATCGTTTCGGCATAGTCATCGAGATCCGATTCCTCCAAATCGTCGAGCAGCGGACCATTATAAATCGCGTCCCCGGAAAAAAGCGTTCCAGTTTTGCCCTCCCACAGGCCGATACATCCCGGACTGTGGCCGGGCAGATGTATTACTTCGAAAGCATGATCGCCGATGTCGATGACATCGCCCTCGTCCAGGATTTCGACGAGTTTTGCAGGCGCCATCGCTTGCACAAGGAGGGCGTCGTCAATCGCTCCTGCGATGAGCCCATCCGAGCAGTCATAGCCTCGCTCTTTAAACCACGACAGAAGGCCATCGGGCCATAAATCGGTTCGGAGCGGAAGTTGGTCGCGCGCTTCCCTTGCCCAGGCTGCCTCGGCATGATGGACGTGCACCCGTTCGAATTCATGCGCACCGCCCATGTGATCGCGGTGCGTATGGGTCAGGACAACCGTAACGGGCCGCTCGAACATATCCGGAAACGCCGCAACAAGGCTAAAAATGCCATTGCCGGTATCGATCAGAAGATCGCGGTCGCGCCCACGCAGGTGCCAGATATTGCATTTCAGCAAAGCCGCTACGCGCGCCTCGCGAATGAGCGAAAGGCCGTCGCCCATCCTGGCCAGGTTAAACCATTCAATCATCGCAAATCGAACACTGCGCCATAAAGTTGCGTCTTCCCTGTCATACCGCACGTCCGAATT
>CALRMO020000128.1:0-7324 GCA_943369235.1 Sphingomonas paucimobilis | reverse complement strand
GAGATATTCAAGGCACCGACCGACTTTTTGACAGCGAAATAGTGCATGGCTATTCGACCGCACCGCTTCGCACTAACGCTGTGACACTGGGATCGTCGTAACCGAGCGATGTCAGAATTGAAGAAGTGTGTTGGCCGACACCGGGAATGATAGGCGACACCCCGAGGCGACGGCCATTCATTTCAATGGGAATGAGCGGAAGCCGCGTTTCGCCGCCGCCATTTAGCTCTACAGGTTCGAGCCCGCCGCTTGCTTCGAGATGCGGGTCGTCGAACATATCCTCAGGCCGAGCGATCGGCGCGAAGGGCAGGCCGGTACCTTCAAGTTTGGTAATGATTTCGTCCCGGGTATATGCCTGCACCACATCACGAATAACTGGCATGATCCGGTCGCGCGCCTGCACGCGCACATTGTTGGCGCGAAGCGTTTCGTCCGCCCATAAGTCATCAAGGCCGAACAGAGCACAGAATTTCTCCCAGAGGCTGTCGGTGACAACGCCGATGAAGACCGGATCGTCCCTGGTCTCGAACACGTCATAGACCGCCCACGCAGAGATGCGCGCCGGCATCGGGGCGGCTGCTTGACCGGTAACGGCCATTTGCGCCATATGCTGCGCGATTAGGTAGACGGTGGTTTCGAATAGCGCAGTCTGTACTTTCTGACCCCTACCGGTGCGGTGGCGTTCCTCGAGTGCGGCTTGCACTGCGATTACACCGAACATTCCGCCGGTAATGTCAACAACGCTCGACCCAGCTCGTAAAGGGCGCCCGGGCGGTCCGGTCATATAGGCACGTCCACCCATCATTTGCGCAACCTCGTCCAACGCGGTTCGCTGCTCGTAGGGGCCTTTCAGAAAGCCTTTAGCCGAGCAGTAAATGAGGCGCGAATTCGTTGCGGATAGGCTTTCATAATCGAGGCCTAAGCGGTCCATCGCACCGGGCCGGTAATTCTCGACCAGCACGTCGGCGCTATCTATCAACTTTCTTGCGACGGCGATGCCGTCTGTTGATTTCAGGTCGAGGCAGATACTTTGCTTGCCCCTGTTGAAGGTCGGGAAATAACCCGCACCCGACCCAAGTAGGGTCCGTGTTCGGTCGCCACCGATCGGCTCCACGTGAATTACCTCTGCCCCCAATGCAGCGAAAATCGCGCCGATCGATGGCCCCATAATCATATGAGCGAATTCGACCACACGAATACCCGACAGAGGCGAGTCGCTCATGCCGATTTCCTTTGCGCGAAATTGAGCGGAAGACCAGCGTCCGGCGTGAAACCGTACAGCTCTTCACCGGGCAATGCTGCTGCGACAATATCCCGAACCTTAAGCAATTTTGCAAGATCGATACCCGTCTCAAGTCCCATTGCCTGCAACATGAAAACCAAATCCTCGGTAACGATATTTCCCGAAGCACCGGGCGCGAACGGGCAGCCGCCAATCCCGCCGAGCGAGGCGTCAAATGTTGTTATGCCCTCCTCGAGCCCTGCAAGGACGTTGGCTAAACCCAGCCCGCGAGTGTTGTGGAGGTGGAGCGTGGTCATATATTGCTTGCCGACCGCAGCCCGTAATTTGCGCGTCAGGCGCTTGACTCGAGCGGGGTCGGCATAACCTGTGGTGTCGGACAGGCTCAGTTCCTTTGCACCTGCCTCGACCGCGGCTTCGGCGAGGCGGACAACCTGGTCCTCGGGCACATGACCTTCAATGGTGCAGCCGAACGCAGTCGAAAGCCCGACCGCGAAATGAATTCCTGCGGCTTCGGCCATTTCAGCTATTTTGCGGATTTCTGCGATCATCGCGCGGTGGTCTTTCCGCACGTTTTTGATCGAATGCGTTTCCGACATCGAAAAGGGGATGGACATGCCATGCACACCTGCCTTGATCGCTCGCGCCGCACCCATGGCGTTCGGAACAAGCGTTACGACATTAAGGCCCGGTATGGTCTTGGCGAACGCGACGACTTGAGCAGTGTCGGCGAGTTGGGGAAGCAAAGCGGGCGGCACGAAGCTGCCTACCTCGATCTCGCGCACGCCCGCTTCCGCCTCGGCCTTGATCCACGCCTTTTTGGTCTCGATCGGCATGATGCTTTGGATGCTCTGTAACCCGTCGCGCGTGCCTACTTCGCTTACAAGAATTGCGGTCATGCAGTTGCTCCAAAGTAAATCCACGGACGTTTCGCCCGGTCTGCGGCTTGCCACGCGGAGATTGCATTAGCGTGTTTCAGCGTAAGGTCTATCGCGTCGAGTCCCTCAAGCAGCATAGTTTTTTCTTCTTGTCCAATCTCGAACTGGCGACCGTTGGCCGTCTGTACAGTCAAGTCGACAGTAGCATTGCCGCCTGCAAGCGTACCGATACATGTTCGTGGTAACGAAATGGGCAGGATCCCATTGCGGATGCAGTTATTGTAGAAAATAGGCGCAAAACTCTCTGCAATTACACATCTTATGCCATATTCTGCGATCGCCCATACAGCGTGCTCTCGACTGGAGCCGCAGCCGAAATTGGCGCCGCTTGCCAATATTTTTGCGTGTCTATATTCGGGCTGGTTAAGAACGAAATCCGGGTTTTCGCTCCGTGTTTTCGCGTCATAGTAACGCCAGGGTGCAAACAAGCCATCGGCGAGACCGGTTTTTCCAGTCGATCTCATCTCGCGGGACGGAATAATCGTATCTGTGTCGATATTGTCGCGAATTAGAGGCGCGACAACCGAGGTGATGGAGGTGAAAGGCGTCATGGTGCCGTGATCCTGCCTGCGATCGCACTTGCGGCCACGACCTCGGGGCTGGCGATATGGGTACGGATTCCCGGTCCCTGCCGTCCTTCAAAGTTACGGTTGGTAGAAGAAATCACGCGACTGCCCGCTGGGAAACTCTCGCCGCCAGAATAAAAACAGAGCGAGCAACCGCTTTCTCGCCATTCGAAACCTGCATCAACGAAGATTCGGTCGAGGCCCTCCGCTTCCGCAGCGCGCTTGAC
The DNA here is from genome assembly GCA_943369235.1 of Sphingomonas paucimobilis. Taxonomy (GTDB): domain Bacteria; phylum Pseudomonadota; class Alphaproteobacteria; order Sphingomonadales; family Sphingomonadaceae; genus Sphingorhabdus_B; species Sphingorhabdus_B paucimobilis_A. The sequence goes on along the minus strand of CALRMO020000128.1, from coordinate 4,353 downwards.
CGCGGACGACCCAGGCACCACCAAAGCGAGGATTCCCTGAGCCTTGGTCTTGCCTTTGACTATGGCTGCAGCGCGGCGCAAGTCGGATAGCCGCGCATTGGTGCAGCTGCCGATAAAAGCGACATCGATGGGAAGGCCCGCAAGGGGCTGCCCTGGTTCGAGGCCCATATAGTTCAAAGCGTTTATGTCGGCCTTGGTGGGAATTGTTTCCGCTAAGGCTACGCTTTGCGCAGGGGATGTGCCCCAACTGATCATCGGCTCGATGCTCGCAGCATCAACGACGATTTCAACGTCAAATTTTGCGCCAGTGTCGGTGACAAGCTCGGACCAGTCAGGCAGCGGATCGGGTGCGTAGCGGCGGCCTCGAAGATAGATGAGGGTGGTCTCGTCTGGAGCGATGATCCCGGATAGCGCTGCAAATTCGGTCGCCATATTGCATAAGGTCATACGCGCTTCTATGTCTAGCGCGCGTACCGCATCGCCAGAGAATTCAACCACATGCCTGCTTCCACCGTTCGCACCATGCTCAGCGATGAGACGAAGAATCATGTCCTTCGCGGTCACTCCGGGCGGGAGTTTACCATCAAAAGTCACACGCATAGTCTTGGGCTTGGCTACACGCAAAGTGCCGGTGGCCATCGCATGTTCGGCCTCGCTGCTACCAATGCCCCACGCGAAAGCACCGAGCGCGCCCTGCGTGCAGGTGTGGCTGTCTGGCGCAATCAACGTACAGCCGGGAACAACGATGCCGAGTTCCGGAGAAATCACGTGTGTGATGCCCTGATCAGGATCGTTGACGTCGAACAGCGTAATCCCTGCTGCGCGACAGGCCGCACGCGTTTCGGTGATGAAGGCATCGCCGCCAGGCATCAGCGTGCCGTCGCCGCGACCGGGATTGGTATCGACTATATGGTCCATTACCGCAAAGACGCGCGCGGGATCGATTACAGCGCGGCCCGCCTCTGCCATCGACGTGAGCGCTGCGGCCCCCGTGCGCTCGTGCAGGAAAATACGGTCGATCGCGATCAACGCGCTTTTTCCGCCCAAATCGGTTACGACATGGGCATCCCAGATTTTCTCAAACAGGGTTTGGGGCTTAACCAGTCTGTCCCTCCAGCGAACGCCAGTCCCTGGTCACCAATTTTTCCTGAATTGCGGTGCGGGTTTCGAGCTTGCCATCGCGGATCCAGTGCCAGGTGCGACAGCGGCTCTGTCCGTCATCAGAAATCTGGATCATCTCGTACAGATAGAGCAACGGGTCACCCTGCCGCTGCCAGTACAGCATCACCGTGCGGCTATATTCATCAAGGCCGACTTCGGCCGCCCAGCCCTTGATGAGTTCGTTGTCCCACCATACCCGCTTGTCACGATACTCGGCAGGGAATTCCCGAATATCAGTTCGTCCGTCGTCCCAAGTATAGTGGTTTGTCTGGTGATATGGATATGGTCCGCTGTCTGGAAAACGACAGAAGAGACGCGACTTATGTTGGTCAATTTGCTCATCCTTATCATTGAAATAAGTGTAGGTGCCATCCCACACGCCTTCGTGACGCGCCAGCAAAGGCATGTCTTCGCGAATTCCCATAGTCAGCTTCCTTCTCGTTGTAACAGCGCAAGATGATATGCACGCGCGGCGGTTGCCCGCATTAGCGCTCGGTGATCTTTGGCCAAAGCCTCTGGTTTAAGGCAGTCATGATCAAAGTTGATCACGTTGGCTGAGGAAGCTTGATACCAAGGCGCAAAGAATCGGCGCGCGCGCGTCATGGACCACGCCGCGGTCAGATAATTGCCAAAGCGGTCAGGAGCGAGGTCGGGAAACAAGTGGGCAGGATCGCCTCGTTCCGGATTTGGAATATCGACCGAGGTGCATCCGAGTGCGGTGCAGGCGGCCTCGATTACGGCTAGCCATTTATTCCATTCTGTTGGTATCTTATTTGGCCATCCATCGGACAGGCCATGACCGGGCAGGTCGATGGCAGTTTCCCCCCCCGACATTTCGGTTCCCGGCGCATGGACAGTAAGCGTTGCGCCACCTTTACGGCCTCGCCAGTGAACGAGGCCGTCAAAATCGGCGGTGTTCACATGGATAAATCCCGCTTTTTGATCGTCGGGCAGCGCAGGGCAATCCAGCGAAGGAAGCTTTCGAAGAAATAAAAGGCTGGCCTCATGCAAGTCGGCTGGTGTCGAAACCTTCCGCGCTTCCCAGCTTGCGGGCATAACGCCCAGGCGGTCGATATGCGCCTGTAGCGGGTCGCCGTCATAGGCGGTGATCAGCACGGGTGGCGTAATTGTATCAGGCGGCGGAATGTCACGTGGGGCGCGCAGCACAGCGCCATATCCGAGGCGGTAAGAGTCGCCCGCATCGAGCATTTCCATCACGACAGCGTGGATGCGGGCCGGATCGTCGTGGGCGACCGAAAGTCGCGCTTCCGGTCGCACGTCGAACCAAGGAAAAAACCAGCTTTGTTCGAGAATGCGATGCCACAGCCACGTCAGATGTTCGCCATAACTCGACGGCAGGAATGGCGGCAGATAGGCGTCGCCGAACACGGCCATTTCTTCCGGCGTCCAGATCGCATAACCGCCTACGGCCAGTCCGGTGAACATTTCCGGATGGTATTTCAACGCATTTACCAGAATGATTCCACCCGAATGAAAACCGAAGGCAGCTGTCCGCTCTATTCCGAGCGCGCCGACGAATTCGACAATGGCTTCGGCATAATCGCCGATGTCAGGGTCTGCCTTGGCCAGCGGAGCGGATTGACCAAAACCCGGCGTGTCGGGCGCGATACAGGTGAAATGTTCCCCCCATTCGCGCATCAGCGATTCATATTCAGCCGACGAGCGCGGACTTTGATGCACCATGAGCAGTGACGGGCCACTGCCGCACCGACGATAATGGACGGTTCGACCATTGATTGTCAGATAGTGGCGGCTCAATTTCATGTGCAAATATTTGTCCGGACAAATTGCTCTCGACAAGCCCTTATCGCTTGGGCAAAAGGCTGGCAAGGGCGGGAGATGAATTTGATGAGCCTGATCGGCACAAAAATGGTCAGTGACGGGAAGACAGCACGGCAGCTGTTTGAAGAAGTCATGGCTAATCCCGCACGAAAAAAGTTCGGATTCGGGGAAAAACTGGCCATCGTCAACGTCGATTTCCAGCAAGCTTACACGCGTACCGATATGTTTGCGACTGCTTACGAAACCGACCCGCGCCAGATCGAATATGTGAATGTCATTTCGCGACTGGCGCGGAACAAAGGAATGCCGGTTATCTGGTCACGGGTAGGCTATATGGAAAACGCTGGCGATGCCGGTGTGTGGGGCACCCGGACAAATACACCCGACTCGCTGCAGAATATCAAATATGCTTCGCAGCGGCATACTTTCGACCCGCGCTGTGAGATCGAACCTGATGACCTGCAATATACCAAGCGTATGCCAAGCGCATTTTTCGAAACACCGCTCGCTAGTTACCTGACCTGGCACAAAGTCGACACAGTGGTGGTTACCGGCGGCAGCACCTCGGGATGCGTTCGAGCGACAGCGGTAGATGCTCTCAGCCACGGCTATCGCACCATCGTTCCCATCGAAACCTGCGCCGACAAGCATGAAAGCTATCACTTTGCCAATTTGACCGACCTGCAGCTGAAATATGCTGATGTCGAGCCGGTGCGGACCGTCATTGACTGGCTTGAGGCGCGTTAATGCACGAAGGTGCCCCTGACCCCGGATTGTATGATTTTTCACCCTATCGGGATCGCAAAAGGATTGTCTGGCCTGGCGGTAAAAGCTGCGCTGTCTGGGTTGCGCCCAATCTCGAATATTATGAGGTCGATCCGCCCGTGCACCCCAAACGCAAGGCATGGGCGCGGCCCCATCCCGATGTAGTCGGATATTCCCACCGCGATCACTCGAATCGCGTATCGCATTGGCGCATGGCAGATGTCATGAGCAAGCATGGTTTCCCGGGTTCGGTCAGCCTCTCGGTTGCTTTATGCCAGCACCACCCTGAGGTCGTGGCCGATGCGAAGGCGCGGGGTTGGGAGTTTTTCAGTCACGGCATTTACAATACGCGCTACGCTTACGACATGTCGGAAGAGCAGGAGCGCGCTATCATCGAGGATTCGATTGCGACCGTGCGTGAAGCAACCGGCCAGACGATCCGCGGCTGGCTTGCACCGGCGTTGACGCACACACCGCATACACTTGATCTGATCGCTGAATATGGCCTGGATTATACCTGCGACCTTTATCACGACGATCAGGTGCAGCGGGTAAAGACCGCGACCGGCGAGCTCCTTTCGATCCCCTATAGCCTTGAGGTCAACGACCATTATGGCTTTTTCG